>JAEWMO010000026.1 GCA_023457135.1 Methanobacteriota archaeon
GGCTCCCGCGGAGACGAACTCATGGCGCGAATCCTATCGGAGCGGGACACGGCAGTCCTGAAGAAGGCCGCTCCCGAATGCACGGGGCTGGTGTGTGCGGGTTCGGGAGGTCCGTACCGGTCCGTCCTTCCCCCGCTTGCGAACCACTACGCGGCGGACGCGGCGGATTTCCTCGCCCGCCTGGAACGGCTCGACGACGACGACCTCCGCTACCTCGTCGGACTGATACTGGACGGGAGCGAGAGCCTCGGTTGCGTCCCTCCCGACTACATCGAGGTCTTCCTCACCTTCGTCGATAACCGGCTCGGCCGGGACGTTGCTCTCTTGATCCTGCAGCACTACGAGAGTGAGGACGGGTGCGCCCCGTGAGCCCCTGCCTCAGACGTCCCGGAACGGGGTGAGATCGCACCCGGTGCAGGGGAGACACATCGTCCTCGCCCGCCGGGGGTCAAGGCCGTGCCGCTCCAGTGTTTCGCGGGTTATCGCCGCGAGCCCAAGAAGCCGCTCCGCCGACGGACGCTCGACGGCGATCTCGCCTGCCCGGAGGGGCGATGCGGAGATCGGCCGGAGGATGGGGATGACGCCCAGTTCAGCGAGATAGGCAACGCCGTCCCTGACCATGCCGTCCTCTTCACCGAGACCGATGATGAAGTTCGAGAAGACCGCGTTCCTTCCGAAGACCTCCACCGCCCCCTCGAGCGCGTCGAGGATGAACGGAAGGGAGAGACCGGGGCAGACCCGCGCGAAGATTGCCGGATCCATCGTCTCGACGTTGTACTTGATCTCGTCGGCGCCGGCGGCGCGGAGGATCGCGGTCGAGTCCGCGGTGGGGTAGACCGAGACGCCGATCGGGAGATCGAACCGCGCCCGGAGTTCCCTCACCACGGCGGCCATTCGTTCCACCTCCTGCTCCGGCGTTCCGGCGACGCCGCTCGTGAGGGAGATCGCAGAGAGGCTCCCGCCGGCAGCGGCCTCCTCGACCATTCTCGCGACCGTCTCCGTATCCTTGATCCCTCCGTCGAGCTTCGGCACCGGGCAGAATCTGCAGTCAAAGGTGCATCGCTCGCTGACGGTGATGTAGGCCTGTTCCGGGCAGTGGCAGAGCGGGCGCTCGATGCTGCCCCGTACAATCGTCTCCCCGTCCCGGACGACGGCGACCCCATCCCCGTCCGGGACGACCCGGAGCGGCGATGCCGGGTTGATGGAGAGCCTGACCCGCCGGCCGCCGGAGCGGATGAAGATCGACGACCCTCCGGCGCCCGGGCCTGCCGTCGTCGGCAGGAGAGCCGGGCCGAGCGTCTCGTCGATACTTGCCGATCCGATACTGATGAGGTATGCTTTCTCTTCGGATTTCATGGTGTGCTCCTCCCGTCGTTGTCGTGGGTGTAGTGAATTCACAATTGTTAACTCTCATAGGGATCTCTGCGGAGATCCATATAGTATTTGCTGTTGCGGTAGATCCGGCTGTATTCTGCCCCCGATCCTTGAGGATCTTTATGGGGTGGCGGGACCAACACTCAGGGGTAGGTATGCAGATCATCCTCCCGGACAGGAGCGTGCGGGCGCTCTCCCGCGCCGCCGCACCGATAGAAGAGATCCTCCTTGAGCTCGGGATCAACCCGACGACCGTGATCGTCGTGATGAACGGCAGGATTGTCCCCGAAGACGTGACGGCGACCGAAGGCGACGAGCTCCGGATCGTTCAGTTCTCGCACGGCGGGTGAACCGGTGAGTTCGGCGGAGAACCGGTGCTCTCTCTGCGGCGAACCCGCGGCCGTCCGCCTTACCGGGCCGGAGCGGCGGCTCTGCGCCGCCCACTTCATTGAGGACGCCGAAGCCCGCGTCCTCGCCGCCATGGAGCGCGAGCGCATGGTGTCGCCGGGCGACCGGGTCGCCGTCGGCCTGAGCGGGGGAAAGGACAGCACCGCCCTGCTCCTGCTGCTCCACCGCTTCCTCCCCGCGCTCGGCGCAAACCTCGTCGCGATCACCGTCGACGAAGGGATCGCGGGCTACCGGGAGGAGACCCTCAGCGCCGCACGAGACCTGACGGACGAGCTCGGCGTCGAGCACGCGATCGTCACATTCGCCGACCTCTTCGGGAAAGACCTTGACCGGCTGCTCGTCGGCAGGGAGGCGCAGGGCTGCACCGTCTGCGGTGTGCTGCGCCGGCGGGCGCTCGCCGAAGGGGTGAAGCGGGTCGGCGCGACGAAGGTTGCCACCGGCCACAACCTCGACGACGAGGCGCAGTCGGTCCTGATGAACGTCCTCCGCGGCGACCTCCCCCGCCTTCTCCAGGATACCTCGACCGGCTATCCGGGTCACTTTGTTCCGCGGATAAAGCCGCTCGCCGTCCTCTCCGAGAAGGAGGTCGTGACCTACCTCCTCCTCCGCGGTTACTTCCGCGACCTGCCCGAGTGCCCCTACGCCGGCACCGCGCTCCGGTCGGAGGTGCGCACGATGGTTGCAGGGCTCGAGCACCGCCACCCGGGAACGATGCTCCGGATTATGAAGTTCCGCGACGGTCTCCGGCGGCCGGCCCCCTCCGTGCAACCAACGAAGGCACTCTCAACCTGCCGCATCTGCGGCGAACTGACAAGCGGCGAGGTCTGCCAGGTCTGCCGGCTGCTTGAGCGGTAGAGCCCCGCTTCACTCCCCGGCGGCCGCCTGTGACGCGCCCCGAACCCGCTCCCACCCTGTGTAGATGTTCATCTTTCTGCTCCGGACGAACCCGACGATCGTGAGCCCGCCTGCCTTCGCGGCCTCGACGGCGGTGGTGGTCGTCGCTCCCCGCGAGACGATCACCGGGATGTTTGCGACCAGGCACTTCCTGACCATCTCGGAGGATATCCGACCGGAGCTGACGGCAAACGTCCGCGAGAAGTCGGCCCCCGACAGAAGGCCGTGGCCGATGACCCGGTCGAGCGCGTTGTGCCGGCCGATATCTTCGGCAACCCGGATCGCCTTCCCCTCTTCATCAAAGAGCCCGACGAGGTGGATGCCCCCGGTGATCCGGTGGAGGTCCGAGTCGAGCGTCTCCTTCGTCGCCGCCCGGATCGAAGATGCCGGGAGGGTGAGGTCGGACCGGATCGCGGGGAGGCGTCCGGCATCGAGGAACGAGGTGCTCCCACCGCACCCGGAGAGGACGGTCTTGTGCGAGACGAGGATCGCGAACGGGTTCTTCGTCAGGACGCTCGCGGTATTTCCCTCGATCCGGATCGACTCGATCTCGTCGAGTTTCCGGACGATCCGCTCCGTGTAGAGGTATCCCACGACGAACTCCCGGAGCATCGCCGGGCTCGTCATGGCGGTGAGAGCGTGGCGCCCGTTGACGGTCACGGAAAGCGGCATCTCCTCGACGACGGGATGGGTTCCGGCGACGAACGTCTCGTCGTCGCCTCTGACGATCGGCAGTTCCCGGTAGAGCATCAGATCGCCCTCCGGGAGAGTTCTTCGACGGTGGCCAGCATTATGTCGATCTCCTCTGTTGTGGTGTAGATATAGGTGCTCGCCCGCACCGTCCCGTTCGGGAGGCCGAGGTGCTCCATGAGCGGCTGGCAGCAGTGGTGCCCCGACCGGACCAGGACGGCGGATGCCTCGTCGAGGACCTGCGCCACCTCGTGCGGGTGCATCCCCTCGACCGTGAACGAGACGACGCCGATCCGCTCGGACCCGGCATCCGCCCCCACGACCGTAACCCCGTCAAGCGCCGCGAGCCCGTCGATCAGCCGGGCGGCGAGCCGCTCCTCGTGCCGCCGGACCTCCTCCATCCCGATCCCCCGGAGATATGCCGCCGCCCGGGCGAGCCCGATGGTGCCGGCGACCGGCGGCGTTCCCGCCTCGTAGCGCTCTTCGCCGGGAGCGAGGGTGTAGCCGTCCGCCGTCGCGCTCTCGATCGAACCACCCCCGACAAAGAGAGGTTCGAGGTCCGGCTCGCGCATCCAGAGCCCGCCCGTCCCGGTCGGGCCGAGCATCTTGTGGCCCGAGAAGCAGAAGTAGTCGCACCCGATATCGGCGACGTCGACCGGGAGGTGCGGGACCGACTGGGCGCCGTCGACGAGGAGCCGCGCGCCCCGGTCGCGGCAGATCCCGGCGATCTCGCGGACGGGGAGGATGGTGCCGAGGACGTTTGAGGCGTGGGTGACGGTGACGAGCCGGGTCTCGTCGCTGACGGCCGCTTCCAGGTCGGCGAGGTCGAGGCCGCCCCCGGCGTCCGGCCGGACGATATCCACCGCGACCCCCCGCTCGCGGAGCCGGAGCCAGGGGAGGAGGTTGGAGTGGTGTTCAAGCAGGGTCGTCACCACCCGGTCGCCCTTCTGCCAGTCAAGGCCGGCGGCGACCGTCCCGATCGCCTCGGTGGTGTTCCGGGTCATTGCGAGGGTGCCGCCCTCCCCTCCGATGAACGACCTGACGGCGTCGCGGGCGTCCCGGTAGCGGTGGGTGGCGACCGCGGCGAGCCGGTGGACGCCCCTCCCGACGTTTGCGCGGTAGCGCAGGTCGTACTCGACCATCGCCTGGACCACTGACTTCGGGGTGAGGGATGTTGCGGCGCTGTCCAGGTAGATGAGGTCCCGCGTGATGGGGAAGTCCGCTCTACAATCTTCGATCGTCATAAGACCTCATCCATGCTCCCGCTCCGGTATCCGGCAAGGTCCAGGGCGACGTAGGCAAAACCGATCTCGCGGAGTGCCGCCGTCACCCCGTCCCGCATGGAAAAGAGCCGTTCCAGTTCGTCGCCCGGCACCTCGATCCGGGCGACGTCGCCGTGCAGGCGGACCCGCACCTGGGCGAATCCCCGGCCGTGCAGGACCTCCTCGGCCGCCTCGATCCGGGCGAGCGCCTCCTCCGCGATCTCGTTCCCGTAGGGGAGGCGGGTGGCAAGGCAGGCCGCCGAAGGTTTGTTCCAGAACGGAAGCTCGCACTCCCGGGCGATCCTGCGGACGTCATCCTTTGCCGCACCCGCCCCGGCGAGGGGGTGGCAGACCCCCTCCTCGTCGCTTGCGGCAAGTCCCGGCCGGTAGGTCCCGAGGTCGGAGAGGTTCGTCCCGTCCGCGACCATGACGATCCCCTCCCGCCGGGCCACCTCCTTCAGCAGGCGGGAGGACGCCTTCTTGCAGGTGTAGCAGCGGTCGGGCCGGTTCGCCCGGAAGGCCTCGTCCCGGAGGATCGGGAACTCCACGACCTCCAGGGGGAGGTCCAGCCGTGCGGCGGTCTCCCGCGCCTCCGCCACCGCCCGCCGGGGCACGAGCGGCGAGTCCAGGAGGACGCACCGGACCCCCTCCTTTCCGAGCGCCCGGACGGCCAGGGCGGCGAGGAGCGAACTGTCGACGCCCCCGGAGTATGCGACGAGCAGGGGACCCTTCTCCTTGAGAGCCTCGATGACCGCTTCTCTGCTGCCTCTCGCTTCCACCGGTATCTCCCCCCTCATGCTTCCGTGTCGCACGAACCGCCGAGCTGGTTCTCTTCGCGGATCTGGGTACAGATCCCGCATATCCGGGAGGCGAGGTCGTCCACCCGGCCGTCCTTGAGGTCCTGTGCAAGCCGGGTGAGCGACTCTTTCACCTCGCCCTCAAAGACGATCCGGTATCCCCGCTTCCCGGTGCGGTACTGGGAGATCGCTGAGGGCGTCATATCGAGGAGGCGGGCGGCCTCCAGCTGCGAGACGCCCATGGTGTTCAGCTCTTCGGCAATTGCAGCCCGGATCGCGGGCAGCACGTTCCATACAATCAACTGACAGGGGAGTTTCATCGTATACCACAACGTTTAAAGGTTCCGGAGCAGATCTAACTATGATGTTAACAATTGTTAACTTTGTCCCTGGAGAAGAAATACCTTTGTGCAGCCTCGGGGTGCCGCATGAACGCCGCGATTAGGGGAAGATCGCGCCCGGTCTACATGGACCATGCGGCGACGACGCCGGTGCGGCCCGAAGCCGTCGAGGCGATGCTCCCCTGCTTCTCGGAGCGATTCGGGAACCCCTCCTCAGTCTACGCCCTCGCCCGCGAGGCGCAGGTGACGCTGGAGAAGGCGCGGGGACAGGTGGCGGAGGCGATCGGCGCGGCCACCGAGGAGATCTACTTCACCTCCGGGGGGACGGAGGCCGACAACTGGGCAATCAAGGGGGTGGCGGCCGCGAACCGGAAGAAGGGCGACCACATCATCACCTCCGCGATCGAGCACCATGCCGTCCTCCACTCCTGCCGGAGTCTCGAGAAGCAGGGCTACCGGGTCACCTACCTGCCCGTCGACGAGTTCGGCCGGGTGGAGCCCGCGGCCGTCGAGGAGGCGATCACGGATGCGACCATCCTCGTCTCGGTGATGGCGGCAAACAATGAGATCGGGACGATCCAGCCGATCGCGGCGATCGGCGAGATTGCCCGCGACCGCGGCATCCCGTTCCACACCGACGCCGTCCAGGCGATCGGGGCAATCCCGATCGACGTCGACAGCATGGGGATCGATCTCCTCGCGCTCTCCGGCCACAAGTTCTACGGCCCGAAGGGGACCGGAGCGCTCTATATCCGGAAGAAGACCCGGATCGGAACGTTCATGGACGGCGGGGCGCAGGAACGGGGCCGACGGGCCGGGACCGAGAACGTTCCCGGGGCCGTGGGGCTCGGGAAGGCGATCGAACTTGCCGTCGCCGAGATGCCGGAGAACGTCACAAGGCTCACCGCGATGCGGGATCGACTGATCCGGGAGATCCTGGAAACGATCCCGGATACCCGCCTGAACGGTCACCCGACCGAGCGGCTGGCAAACAACGTCAACGTCGCGTTCCGCTACGTCGAGGGGGAGTCGATCCTGCTCATGCTCGATACGCTCGGGATCGCAGCCTCCACGGGGAGCGCCTGCACCTCGGCGTCGCTCGAGCCCTCGCACGTCCTGACCTCGTGCGGTCT
Source organism: Methanobacteriota archaeon (assembly GCA_023457135.1). Classification (GTDB taxonomy): domain Archaea; phylum Halobacteriota; class Methanomicrobia; order Methanomicrobiales; family Methanoculleaceae; genus Methanoculleus. The sequence continues at coordinate 6,900 of JAEWMO010000026.1, forward strand.
CCCGCCGGAGCAAGCCCACGGCTCGCTCCGGCTCACCCTCGGCTCCCGGAACACCGATGAAGACGTCGACTACGTCCTTTCCGTCCTTCCCAGGGTGATCGAGCGCCTGCGGAAGATGTCCCCGCTCAATCCCGAACGATAACGTGTGATTCCTATGTACAGCGAACGAGTCATGGACCATTTCATGAACCCCCGGAACATGGGGGAGATCCCGGATGCTGAAGGCGTCGGCGAGGTCGGGAACCCGGCCTGCGGCGACATCATGCGGATAACCCTCCGGATCGAAGAGGACAGGATCGTGGATGCAAAGTTCAAGACCTTCGGGTGCGCCGCCGCCATCGCGTCGAGTTCGATGGCCACCGAACTGATCCGGGGAAAGACCCTCGACGAGGCGCTGGCGGTCACCAACCGGGCGGTCGCCGAGGCGCTGGAGGGGCTGCCCCCCCAGAAACTCCACTGCTCGGTCCTCGCTGAAGAAGGGATCCACAAGGCGATCGACGACTACCGGGCACGGCACGGTGCGCCGGAGGCGAGCGGAGGATAACCGTATGCTCACCGAGCAGGAACGTGAACGTTACGCCCGGCAGATCCTCCTCTTCGGCGAGGAGGGGCAGGAGCGGCTGAAGAAGGCGAAGGTCTTAATCGCCGGAGCGGGTGGTCTCGGCTGCCCGATCGCCCTCTACCTTGCCGTCGCCGGTTTCGGGGAGATCCGCCTTGTGGACCGGGATACCGTGGACCGGACCAACCTGAACCGGCAGGTCCTTCACTGGGAGAAGGATCTCGGCATGCCGAAGGTCCGGTCCGCGGAAGCGAAACTCCGGGAGGCGAACCCTGACATCCGGATCGAGGCCCTGGAGGCGACCCTCGACGAGACGAACGTCGGGGACATGGTCGCCGGCGCCGACCTGATCGTGGATGCGATGGACAACTTTCCCACCCGCTACCTCCTGAACCGGGAGGCGCTCCGGTCCGGCGTGCCGCTCATCCACGGTGCCATCCGGGGGTTCGACGGCCAGGTGGCGACGATCGTCCCCGGCAGGACGGCCTGCCTCGAGTGCATCTTCCCGGAGGCCCCGCCGGCCGAGGTCTTCCCGGTCGTCGGGACGACGCCGGGGATCATCGGCCTCATCCAGGCGAACGAAGCGATCAAGTATATCACCGGTGCCGGGGACCTCCTCGCCGGCAGGCTCCTCGTCTGGGACGGGCTTGCGGCGACACTTGAAACGTTCACCGTAGAACCGCGGCCGGACTGCCCCGTCTGCGGCGGGGAGGTGCGACCATGAAGATCCGGGTGAAGGCGTTTGCACGGTTCCGGGAGATCCTCGGGAGCGACCTCGCCATCGAGGTCCCCGACGGGGCGACGATGACAACGGTTCTCGCCGCGCTCCGGGACCGTGCCGGG
>JAEWMO010000027.1 GCA_023457135.1 Methanobacteriota archaeon
GAGGGAAGGGGCCCATGCGAAGCATGGGAAGGGTGAGGGCGCCGGCAGGAATTGCGCGCCCTGATCCTTGGATAACCCCTCAACCGGCCGCTTCGCGGTCCCCCTCTCCCGGGGCGGGAGAGGGACAGACAGAGGCCACGCCATGACCCTTCTGTTTCAGCTTCTCGTCAACGGCCTGATCGTCGGCGCGCTGTATGGCGTGGTCGCCATGTCCTTCGTGCTGATCTACAAGGCCAGCCGCATCGTCAACTTCGCGCAGGGCGAATTCCTGCTGATCGGCGCCTGGACCTGCTGGTGGCTGCTGACCAGCTGGCAGCTGCCCTTCTGGATCGGCTTCCCGATCACGCTTGTCTTCATGCTGGCCTTCGGCGTCATCCTGCAGATCGTCGTCCTGAGGCCGATGATCGGCGAGCCGATCATCTCCGTCATCATGGTGACGATCGGCCTCTCCATCGTCTTCCAGGCGGCGATGAAGTGGATGTTCGGCGTCTTCGCCAAGCCCTTCCCGCCGATCTTCGCCAGCCCCACCGTCAACCTGTTCGGGCTGGAGGTGCAGACCGTCTACGTGATGTCGCTGGTCATCTCGATCCTGATCATGGCGGGCTTCGGCTGGTTCTTCAAATATTCGCGGACCGGCCTCGCCATGCGGGCCACCGCCTTCGACCAGCAGGTGGCGCAGTCGCTGGGCATCTCGGTCCGCCACATGTTCGCGATGAGCTGGGCGATTTCCGCCATGGTGTCGGCGGTGGCCGGCGTCACGGTGGGCGTGGTCAACGGCGTGTCGTCGGCGCTGTCCTTCTTCGGCATCAAGGTGTTCCCGGCGGTGATCCTGGGCGGGCTCGACAGCGTCATCGGCGCGGTGGTCGGCGGCCTGATCGTCGGCGTGCTGGAGAACATGGCGCACTACCTGGACAGCCAGTGGCTGAACTGGGGCAACATGTACGAGATCGCGCCCTTCTACGTCCTGATCGCCATCCTGATGATCAAGCCCTACGGCCTGTTCGGCACCAAAGACATCGAGCGCGTGTGAGGCCCAAATGGCGAACGTCAGCATCATTCCGAGTGGTGATTTCAAGACGTCCTACGGGACCGACACCACCATCTTCCCGACCAGGACCAGCCGCAACTTCGCGATCCTGGGCGTGGTCCTCCTGCTGGCCTGCCCGGCCTTCATGGACCGCTACTGGCTCAGCCTGCTGATCCAGATCAGCTATCTCGGCATCGCCGCGCTCGGCCTGAACATCCTGGTCGGCTTCACCGGCCAGATCTCCATCGGCCATTCCGCCTTCTTCGGCTTCGGCGCCTTCGCGTCCGCCTGGCTGAACAACAGCCTGGGCGTTCCGGTGGCGCTCGCCATCCCGCTGGCGGGCGTCGTCACCACGATGGTCGGTCTGCTGTTCGGCATGCCGGCGGCGCGGCTGAAGGGCCTGTACCTCGCCATCGCCACGCTGGCGGCGCAGTACATCCTGCAGGACTTCTTCGCCCGGGCCGACTGGTTCACTGGAGGCACCGCCGGCACCATCGCCGAGCCGCTGACCGTGTTCGGCTTCGCCTTCGACACCGACGAGCGCTATTTCTACGTCGCGCTGGTGGCGATGGTCGTGATGTACATCCTCGCCACCAACCTGATGCGGACCCGCGACGGCCGCGCCCTGGTGGCGGTGCGCGACCATTACCTCTCCGCCGAGATCATGGGCATCAACCTGACGAAGTACCGGACGATGTCCTTCGGCATCTCCGCCTTCTACGCCGGCATCGGCGGCGCCCTCTACGCCCATTACCTGCAGTTCGTGTCGGTGGAGGGCTTCACCATCCTCTTCTCGATCCAGTTCCTGGGCATGATCATCATCGGCGGGCTGGGTTCGATCATGGGCACGCTGATGGGCACCGCCTTCATGGTCTTCCTGCCGGAGGCGATGCAGGCGCTCACCAAGATGGTCAGCGGCACCGCCATCGATACCGCGCTGAACCTGAAGGACAACATCGCCTTCCTGCGCGAGATGTCGATCGGCCTCGTCATCATCCTCTTCCTGGTGTTCGAGCCCGACGGGCTGGCCCACCGATGGAAACAGATCAAGGCCTACTGGAAGCTCTATCCCTTCTCGCACTGATCCAGACGCTTTGCCGGTCAACAAACAGAACAGAATGGGGAGTCAACGCACCATGTCGATCAAGACCGCGCTTTTCGCCACCTCCGCGCTGATGCTGGCGACCACCGCCACCGCTTATGCCGACATCCCGGTCGGCCATCTGGCGGACCAGTCCGGCGCCACCTCCGACGTCGGCGTGCCCTATGCGCAGGGCGTCGCGGACGCGCTCGCCTACATCAACGCCAATGGCGGCATCAACGGCACCAAGCTGGCGGTCGACAGCGTCGACTACGGCTATCAGGCGCCGCGCGCCATCAGCCAGTACAAGAAGTGGTCGTCGGGCAGCAACAAGATCGCCGCCCTCCAGGGTTGGGGCACCGCCGACACCGAGGCGCTGACCGGCTTCGTCGGCAAGGACGAGATCCCGGCCTATTCCGGCTCCTACTCCGGTCACCTGACCGACCCGACCGGCAAGGGCCCGCACGGCTCCAAGCCGGCCCCCTATAACTTCTTCTACGGTCCGTCCTACTCCGACGCCCTGCGCGGCATGCTGATGTGGGCGGCCGAGGACTGGAAGAAGCAGGGCGGTCAGGGCAAGCCGAAATACGTCCACATGGGCGCCAACCACCCCTATCCCAACGCGCCGAAGGATGCCGGCGAACAGCTGGCCAAGGAGCTGGGCTTCGACGTCCTGCCGGCGGTGCAGTTCGCCCTGACCCCCGGCGACTACACCGCCCAGTGCCTGACGCTGAAGCAGTCCGGCGTCAACTACGCCTATCTCGGCAACACCGCCGGCTCCAACATCTCGGTGCTGAAGGCTTGCCAGACGGTGGGCGCCAAGGTCCAGTTCATGGGCAATGTCTGGGGCATGGACGAGAACGCCGCCAAGGCCGCCGGTTCCGCCGCCGACGGCGTGGTGTTCCCGGTGCGCACCGCCGCGACCTGGAACGCCGAGGTTCCGGGCATGAAGACGCTGAAGGACATCTCGAAGC
>JAEWMO010000028.1 GCA_023457135.1 Methanobacteriota archaeon
CTCGCGATGGCGATGATCGCGACGAGGATGACGATCTCGACGTGGAACTCTCTTTTGTCGAGGTACGCTTTTATCGTCTCCAGGAGTTCGAGGCCGATGAGGACCAGCAGGAAGTAGCCGAGGAGGCCGAAGAGTTCCCCGCTGTCGAGCCGGTAGACGGAGATCTCAAACACCGCCTCGGCCACCATCCACCCGAGCTCGAGGAGCGTGAAGAAGAGCAGCACTACCAGGAATGCAATCAGCACAGCATAGACAAAATGCTCAAACCGCTCCACGAAACGGCGCATGCATAATCATCGTGCAGGTCCGCATAAATAGGTGCCGGAAACGCCGCTGTTTTGCGCCTGCGGGATTCCCCGGCCCTGCACGGACCACGGAGCATGCTGCCCTGCGGGTGCATGAGGGGCCCGGGAGATGCTTCCGGGCAAGGTTCATATAGCGATGTGCGTATCCTATGGCGCGCCGGAATGACAGGGCGTCGGGGTGGAACGATGGAGAGCTCCAGGGTGATTGACGGGGTCCGGAAGGGGTTTCGGGCAATCGCCATCGCCTTCGTCGTCGCCACCCTGATACCCGTTGTCCTCGGCCTTCTCCTCTCGGTTCCGGTCGGGAGAGTCCTGTCCCTGATCGTCACTACCCTCATCCTCCAGGCAAACGCCGCGTTCGTCGGCCTCTCGCTCGGCTTAAATCCCCTCTTCATCCTCGTGGTCATGACGCTCACGGAGGTCGGGATCGTCCTTGCCATCTACGAGATCCTGGACGTGTTTGCCGAGACTTCGGAGAGGGTCCGGCGTTTCACGAAGAGCACGGAGGCAAAGATGGAAAAATATCCTATCTTACACAGGTACGGCGCCGCCACGCTCATCGTCCTTCCCATGCTCCCGGTGATCGGCCTCTACACCAGCGTCGTCATCGGGTGGCTCCTGCGCTGGAACAAACTCCAGTCCATCTTCTTCGTCACGCTGGGGTGGGTCCTCGTCACCGGTTTCCTCCTGCTCGTCGCGCTCGGGTTCGTCCGGGCGATCTTCTGAGACGGATGCCGGGCAACAGGTTGAGATATATAGTTGAACCGGCATCCTGCTCCGGAGGCGCACGATGTCTCTTGGTCCGGTCGAGTATATAGTCATCGAGTTTCCGGGAAACCAGTTCAAAGGCGAGATCATCCCGGCGTTGCGTGAGGTGGTCGATAACGGCATCATCCGCATCATCGATCTCGTCTTCGTGACGAAAGACGAACAGGGCAACCTCAGCGTGATGGAGCTAAAAGATCTCGAGAAGGACGCGGCGGATGCATTCGCTCCGCTCGCGCGGGAGGCGAGCACGCTCTTTGCCGATGAGGATGTGCAGAAGGTCGGTGAGGTGATGGAGACGAACAGTTCCGTGGCGCTGCTCCTCGTCGAGCACGTCTGGGCGACGAGGTTCCGCGACGCCGTTCTCAACGCCAATGGAAGAGTGATCGCGGGAGAACGCATCCCAAAAGAGGCGGTGGACGCCGCGCTGGCATGGAAGCCCGGAGAGCAGGAAGCGCTGGAGGTGGCGCCATGAGAGTCGGCCGGCCGGGCCTTATCGGCACCGTGGCCCGTACCGCGGTGATCGCGGGGACAGCCACCGTGACCACCCGGGCTGTCGATAAGAAGATGCAGGAGAGGGAGATGAAGAAGGCGGCGCAGGCAGAGCAGGCGGCGCCCCGCGAGGAGCAGGCTCCCCCCGCCCGGGCGGGGATAACCCAGGAGGAGAAGATGGCTCAACTCAAGGAGCTCGCGGAGCTGAAGCAGATGGGGGCCCTGACGGAGGAGGAGTTCCAGCAGGAGAAGCAGAAGATCCTTGCGCAGTAGGGCAGCAGGATTCACCTTTTTTCAGGCCCCCGAACCGGCCGGCGCAATCACTCATATATACCCCCTCCATCCATCACACCCCGGCGTGGGACCATCGATACCGTAGATAGTCTCGACCAGTACCGTCGGCAGGCAGACCGTCCCCGATAAAACCGGTCCGCACGAGATGCGCAGACCCGGCGCAGAGAACCAGCGATCTCACCGTTCACCAGGCCGTCGAAAGCCGCACACGGGCTCGTGGTCGCATGCACAGGGCCCTCCTATCGTGCAGGATAGGAATAACGGGCAGCAGTTGAACGAAGGTGAAGTGTATGAGACATGTAGCACTCAGAGTGATGATCGTCGCCATCATCGCCATTCTTTTTGTGACGGGACCCGCTTCGGCACAGATACTCCCCGTGGATCCCATGCAACCGCCGGTGGTCGAACCTCCACAACCCCCGACACCGACACCAACGTCGCGGCCGCCAGCAGGCGTTCTTCCGGATCCGCCGATCGTCGAACCTCCGCAGGTGTCAACGGCCGATATTACGCAACCCCCTGCAGTCACGCCAACGATTGAACCTACGCAGGTGCCGACACAACCGCCTGCAGCCACGCCAACGATTGAACCAACGCAGGTGCCAACGCAACCGCCTGCAGCCACGCCTACGCCGCCGGCAACCGCACCTCCGCAGGCCCCGACGCTCACCCCGCAGAACGCTTCGGCAGGTGCCGGGCTGCAACTCTCCGGCGGGCCGGGAGATAAGTTGTTCCCCGTGATCTCCAGGAACCGGATCGCCTGGTTTGACGACGAATCGTCGTCGGTGCAACTCCACAACCTCCTGACAGGGAACACCACGACGATATCCGCCGAGACGCCGATACCCCTCATGCTGCCGTACGAACTTGACATCAGCGGGGATTACGTCGTGTGGACGGAGGTGAGCCAGCCGACAGAGTCCTACATCCTCCTCTACGAGATCTCTTCCGGCACGATGCAGCAGGTGACGGACGGCTCCGGGTGGCCCGGACTGCCGGGAGTCTCCGAGAACTACATCGTCTGGATAGCCGGGGATGAGCGGGGCGACGTATACCTCTACGATATCGCGAGCGGGAACATCACGCAGGTGACCGACGATCCGTACGAGCAGCTCTGGCCCGATGTCGGGGGAACCACGGTCGCCTGGGCGGATAACGAGACCGAGGAAGGAGACCTCGACATCGCGGTAGCAGCCCCCGGACAGCCGGGGGTCAGGCTTCTGGGGGATTCGGGCGACGACAGTTATCCGGATGTCTCAAGCGACGGCAGCCACGTCGCCTGGATCAGCATCCTCGACAACCGGACCGTGGTGTACCTCTACGACGTGACGACGGAGAACATAACTCAGGTGACCGGCGAATCCGCAGAGCCCGATGCGGTCACGGTCGACGGGGACCATGTGGTCTACTCGGACTGGCGGAACGGGAACCTTGATCTCTACGTCTACGATATCCGCACCGGGGTGGAGACGCCGGTCATCGAGGACCCATACCACCAGTCCTACCCGGAGATCTCTGCGGGGAGGATCGTCTGGATGGGCAACAACACCGGCCAGTGGGAGATCTACACCGCAGACGTGCCTGCAGGCCCGTCGCCCGGACCGATAGGGCCTGCACCGGTCGAAACCATCCCGGCGGAACCAACTCCGGGCCAGACCCCGCCAGCGGGACAAACTCCAGCTCAGACCTTCCCCGTCCAGACCCCCACGGCAGGGCCAACTCCGGCCCAGACATCACCACCGGGTTCAGGCAACGGCCTTACCATAACGGCCGCCGAGATCGCCGCCCTCCAGTGGCAGGAGAGCCCGGAGCTGCCGGGGTGGTTGACGGCCGAGGACCCGGCGCGGGGGCTGACGTTCTACACGAATCCCAGCAGCCCCGACATCGTCCTGATCGAGACCGCCAGCGGCACGTGGTACGGGTATTCCATAAGTACCGGGTACCTGACGCAGGTTGAGATGTGAGCTCCGGCAAACGAGGGGTACTGAAGACCCGCGGTGGGGACCGCCCGGAAAAAAGGGAGCCGGGCCCCCTCACCCCGCCCCGGGATCGATCATCGCGTTGATCGCAGCCCCCGGCGGGACCATGGGGAAGACGTTCTCCTCCCGCTCGATCCTGAAATCGACGAGGTAGGGGCCGGGGTGCTCGAGGGCGTTCGTGAGCGTGCTTCGCACCTCCTCTCCGCTCTCGACCGTCTCGGCCTCGATGCCGTAGGCCCGGGCGACCTTCGCGAAGTCCACCGGCGGGAGGTCGGTGCAGGCATACCGGCGGTCGTAGAAGAGCTCCTGCCACTGCCGGACCATGCCGAGATAGCAGTTGTTCAGGACCAGGATCTTGAGGGGGATGGCGTACTGGGCGACCGTGCCGAGCTCCTGGATGTTCATCTGGAGGCTGCCGTCGCCGGCGATGAGTGAGATGGGTTCGTCCGGGCGGGCGAAGTGCGCCCCCATCGCCGCCGGAAGGCCGTAGCCCATCGTGCCGAGACCGCCTGAGGATATCCACGACCGGGGACGCCGGAAGCAGTAGTGCTGCGCCGTCCACATCTGGTTCTGGCCGACCTCGGTCGCGATGATCCCGGCGCCGGCAAGAAGCGAGCAGAGGTCCCGGACGATCCGCTGCGGGCGGAGGCCGGCGCCGTCCGGGCAGCGGAGGGGGTGCTCCGCCTTCTCCCGGGCTATCCTCGAAAGCCAGGCGCTGCGCTCCCCCCGCTTCCGGATACACCCGAGGATCTCCGCGAGGACGGCCTTCGCGTCGCCGACGATCGGGACATCGGCCGGCCTGATCTTCCCGATCTCGGCCGGGTCGACGTCGATGTGCACGACCGCGGCGCCGGGGGCGAAGGTCTCGATCGCCCCCGTGACCCGGTCGTCGAACCGCACCCCGACGGCGAAGAGGAGGTCGCACTCGGTGAGCGCGGCGTTCGCGCACCGCGTCCCGTGCATCCCCGGCATGCCGAGGTTGAGCGGGTGGTCGCCGGGGATGACACCGAGCCCCATCAGGGTCGTCGTGACCGGGACGAGCAGGGCCTCCGCGAGGGCGACGACCTCGGCGGCCGCGCCGGAGGCCACGACACCGCCCCCGGCGTAGATGACCGGCCG
>JAEWMO010000029.1 GCA_023457135.1 Methanobacteriota archaeon
GTTCACGGCGGCGACGTCGACAAACCTTCCGGTGCCCGTCATCAGGACGGCGGCCCGGAGACGCCGATCGACGCCGGCGAGCACCGCCCCGAAAAGCGCCCCGACGCTGTGGCCCACGAACCCGATCCGGTCCGGATCGATGCCCGGCTGCGCTACGAGGAGATCTATCCCCCGGCGAAGATCGATCACCGTCCGGTTATACTCCCGCACGGCCTCCTCGGGATCCGTGACTGCCTGGCCCCATGCTGCTGCCGTATCGGCGGCCCAGGGAGCGTCGACGAGCAGGGAGGCCGCACCCATCCCGGCAAGGGCCACGGCCTCGGCGAGGAACGTGGCACGGGAACCAAGTCCCGGGTGGAGGAAGAGAATGGCAGCGGAGCGTTTCGACCGGTCAACTTCTGCCGGAGCCACCAGGTAGGCCCGAACCCCCCGATCCGGGGCAGTCTGGTAGGTCAGGTCGCTGACCGAGACGTCGGTGCCGGCAATCTCGATCGCGGGCGGTCTCTCTGCATCGTAATCGAAGAGCGGGCGCAAATTATCGGCGGTTCGTTCCATAAGACTCCTTCTGCTTTCCTCTCGACTCGCCGCCAGATAAACCTGGTGCCTGCGGAGAGAAAGTGATTCCGGCATTCTATACCCTGCTTCGAATGGAAGATTTTTCTACCCGGGCGCCCCTTCCTTCAAGAGGTGATTCTATGGCGATTGACTGGTACCAGGAATTTGTCGACCTAAACCACACTCCCGGCCCTGACGAACTTGTAGCCCTCTACTACTTCGAACCGGCCGAGGGGATCAGCAAGGAGGAGGCGGTGGGGCGGATCGCTTCCGAGAGCTCGACCGGAACCTGGACGACGCTCTTTACCCTTCCGCCCCGGATGCGGGACCTCCAGGCGAAGGCGTTTGAGATCGAGGGGAACTATGTGAAGATCGCCTACCCCCTTGCCCTCTGGGAGGAGGGGAACGCGGCCCAGCTCTTAAGCGGTATCGCCGGGAACGTCTTCGGCATGAAGGCCCTCTCAAACCTCCGGCTGATCGACGCCACGCTCCCGGCCGAATACCTCCGGCACTTCAAGGGGCCGGAGTTCGGGATCGAGGGGATCCGCGACATGATGAAGGTCCGGGGGCGGCCGCTCACGGGTGCGGTCCCGAAGCCGAAGGTGGGCTTCACTGCAGAGGAGCATGCCCAGGTCGGCTACGAGACCTGGATGGGCGGGTTCGACTTTGTCAAGGACGACGAGAACCTGACGTCCCAGTCGTTCAACCGCTTCGACGACCGTGTCCGGGCAATGACGAGGCTGCGCGATAAGGCCGAGCAGGAGACCGGCGACGTGAAGTCCGCGCTCATCAACATCACGGCCGATACGGAGACGATGAAGAAGCGGGCGAAGATGCTTGCGGACCACGGCTGGAACTATGCGATGATCGACGTCGTGGTGGCCGGGACCTCCGCCGTCGCGACCCTCCGGGATTATTGCTCCGACCTCGGCCTTGCTATCCACGCCCACCGGGCGATGCACGCGGCCTTCGACCGGGACGAGAAGCATGGGATAACGATGCAGTTCCTGGCAAAGATCATGCGTCTTATCGGTGTTGCGCAGATCCATACCGGGACCGCGGTAGGAAAACTTGTCGGCACCCGGGCGGAGGCCACCCTGCTTGCGGATGTGCTCCGGGAGAAGCAGACGAAGGCCGTGGAGCATGCAGCCCTCGACCAGGACTGGGGCAGGATCAAGAGCGCGTTCCCGGTCTCGTCGGGCGGTCTCCACCCCGGTCTCGTGCCGGACGTGCTCGATATCTACGGCACGGAACTCGTCCTCCTCGTCAGCGGCGGCATCCACGGCCACCCGAAGGGTACGCGGGCGGGCGCGATGGCCACGATGCAGGCGATCGAGGCCTGGAAGGACGGGGAGACGCTCGACGAGAAGGCGAAGAAGGCTCCCGAACTCGAGGAAGCCCTCAAGAAGTGGGGCTACTATAAGCCCAAATAATCATTTTTCTGCCGCGGCCGTGCGCGGGCTCCTTACGGGGCATATCTGGGCCGCCGGGCCGCTCCGGGTAAGCGACTGCGAGAGTTTCATGAGCCCCGCCCGGAACTCATCGACATACTCCTGCATCGAGAGGCTCCCCTCCGGGAACGGACAATCGATATCGTAGAGCCGCTCGATCATCGGGTCGGAGGGGAGCAGGTCGACGGCGATCCCCGTCTCCTCTGAGGCCTCCACCATCGCTTTCCGGAACGGCCCGATGCAGTAGGCGAGCCTGTGGCGGTAGGTCTCCCGGGTCTTCTCGAGATACCCTTTCAACCGGTAGACCTCGATCCGGTGGAAATCCCGCCGGATCCGTTCATCCGTGGTCTTGCCGAGCATGTAGTGGTAGTTCCTGTAGGGGTACATGCACTCGAGCTCGGCGGGAACGGTCCCGCAGGTGCCGAATATGACGATATGATAGTCCGCAGGGTCGAGGACTTCGTCGATGATTCGCCTGAAGAGCTTATGGCTCGGGCTCTGGCTGTAGGGCTTACGCACGGCGCAGGGGAGGAAGAGCCCGAGCTCGCGTGGCGCGACAGCGTAGTCGTCGATGATGAACCGGTACGCGTCCTCAAACTCCTTCCGGTAGAACGGGGGGTCGAATATCTCGATCTCGTTCCCGTGCCGGTCCTGTACGACCTCGACGACCCGCCGGGGGGCACCTGCACTCCTCGCCTGCACTATCCGATCCTCCTGTATGAAAAAGGGTTCGCCTGTGATGTATACTGATTGGACCTAGAATAGCAAAAATCTGACTCCCACGAGATCCGGAGAGCGAATCAGGGCGCCCGGACCCTGGTGGATGGGAGAGTGACGTGCTAAAGGAAGTACCGGTGCCCGTGTGGCCTCCGGGCCCCTCAGTTCCGGTCTCCTGTCGGAGAAAAGCAAAACGAATAAATGCTAAACAGTAAATGTACCTGTTGTTCTTAACTTCACGAACAAAATGATCGACCGGCTCGCCGGGCCAGAACAACAAAGGAGAGATAATCCATGAATTCCGAAGATTTCCAGAAGATCATTGCAAACGCTATCGACAGCGAAGTCGAGTCGTACACCTTCTACAAGTCGGTGTCCGAACGCGCGAAGGATGCAAACCTCAAGAGCCTCTTCCTTGAACTCGCAGAGGACGAGAAGAACCACCGGGAGTACCTCCAGAACGTTCTGCTCAATGGGGCGAAAGCGCTGCAGTTTAAAGCGGTCAGCGACTACAAGGTCACCGATGCGATAGAGGAGCCTGTACTCTCGGTCGATATGAAGCCGCTCGAAGGCCTGCTTCTGGCCGTCAAGAAAGAACTGCATGCCGCGCAGATGTATACCCGGCTTGCCGGTGCCAGCGCGAACCTGGAGCAGAAGATGGTCTTTGAGCAGCTCGCAAACATGGAGAAGGGGCACAAGGCCCGGCTCGA
>JAEWMO010000030.1 GCA_023457135.1 Methanobacteriota archaeon
GGTCGGGCTCGACACCGCTCGGGGCGCGCACCACCACCACCCCCGGCGGCAAGCCCACGGCGAAGAAGGACCTCGACCGGATCATCGAGGCGCACAACCCGCCCTACATGGCGACCGCCTGCAGCGCCTACCCCCTCGACCTCTATAAGAAGGTGAAGAAGGCGCTCTCGATTCCGGGGCCCAAGTTCATCCACATCCTCGCGCCGTGCCCGCCGGGATGGCGCTATCCCACGGAGAAGACGGTCGAGATGGGGAAACTCGCGGTGAAGACCGGGACATGGATCCTCTACGAGCGCGAGTTCGGGAACCTCACGATCAACGGCCCGTCGAAGGCCGCGATGAAGAAGCCCGCACCGCTCGAAGACTACATCCGCGGCCAGGGCAGGTTCAAGAACGTGAGCCCGGAGATCTTTGACGCGATGCGGCAGCAGGTCGAGAAGAACATCCAGCGTCTCTCCCGCGAGGAGGCAGGCATATGTTGACGATCGCAACAGGCAACAAGGCAGTCGCGGCCGCGGTGAAGGCCGCAAAACCCGGCGTCATCGCCGCGTACCCGATCACCCCCCAGACCGAGATCGTCGAACAGATCGCCGAGTACGTCACCGACGGCGAGCTCGACAGCCGGTACGTCCCCGTGGAGAGCGAGCACTCGGCCATGGCCGCCTGTATCGGGGCGAGCGCAGGAGGCGTCCGCACCTTCACGGCGACGAGTTCCCACGGGCTCCTCTACATGCACGAGATGGTCCACTGGGCGGCGGGCGCGCGCCTGCCGGTCGTGATGGCGAACGTCAACCGTGCTCTCGGTCCCGGCTGGAACACCTGGGCGGAGCATACCGACGCCTTCTCCCAGCGCGATACGGGCTGGCTGCAGGTCTTCGTGAGCACGGTCCAGGAGGCCTACGACGCCACCCTGATGGCGTTCAAGATCGCCGAGGACGAGCGGGTCCTCCTCCCCGTGATGGTCAACCTGGACGGGTTTGCGCTGAGCCACATCACCCAGTCGCTGGAGACGGTCGAGCTCGGCGATTTCCTGCCCCCCTACCGCCTCCCGCACGCCATCGACACGGAGAACCCCTGCGTCTACGGCCCCATGACAGGACCGAACGACTACTTCCGGTTCCGCTGGGATATCGAGCGCTCGATGCGCGACGCAACAGGCGTCATCGCCGACGTGGAGCGCGAGTTCGCGGAACGGTTCGGCCGGTTCTACGGCCCCACGGAGGACTACCGGTGCGAGGACGCCGATGTCGTCGTCATCGCCATGGGAACGCTCGGTAAAGAGGCGGAGGTGGCCGTCGACCGCCTCCGCGACGAGGGGGTAAAGGCCGGGTCCATGCGCCTGCGCTGGTTCCGCCCCTTCCCCGACCTCGACCTTGCCGGGAAGGAGGTCGTTGTCATCGACCGCGACTACTCCTTCGGCTTTGGAGGGGTCGTGGCGCACTCGGTCCGGTCAAAGACCGGCGTCGAGGTCTACAGCGTGATCGCCGGCCTCGGCGGCCAGGAGGTCACCTACGACGATATCGCAGGGTTTGTCCGGGACCGGCGTCCCGGCGAGGAGATGTGGTTCGGGGTGAGCGAGCATGTATGAGATCAGGATTCACTCCCGGGGCGGGCAGGGCGGCGTCACCGCCGCAAAGCTCCTCGCCCTGGCGGCGTTCAGGGACGGGAAACACGCAACGGCCTGCCCGTTCTACGGGGCGGAACGGCGCGGGGCGCCGGTCGTCTCCTACGTCCGGATCGATGATGAGCCGATCCGGGTCTACAGCCAGATTCACAAGCCCGACCTCGTGATCGTGCTCGATACGAGTATCATGGATGTCGTCAACGTCCTTGAGGGATTGAAAGAGGATGGGACGGTTCTCCTGAACAGTGCCCACGCGCTCACCGGGTGCAACGGGACCTGCCGTCACGTCGACCTGACCGGGATCGCGCTCGCGACGAACCTGGTCGTCGCCGGAAGCCCGATCCTGAACACCCCGGTGATGGGAGCGCTCGCGAAGATGGGCATCATCACCATCGATTCGGCACGGGCGGCGATCAAGGAGATGTTCGCCGACGATCGGAACGTGAAGGCTGCCGAGGCGGCATACGAGGAGTTGAAGGTATGAGAGAGAGACTTGCGCTCAGCAGGCCGAAGGAGGCCTCTTCGGGCAGGACGGGATCCTGGCGGACGTTCCGGCCCATGGTGGATAAGGAGACGTGCAACGCCTGCGGGCTCTGTGCCCAGTACTGCCCTGACGGGGTCATCGATGAGGAACTCAACATCGACCTCGACTACTGCAAGGGATGCGGGATCTGCTCAAACGAGTGCCCGAAGCAGGCCATCGCTATGATCCGCGAGGAGCGCTGACCTCCTCCCCCCCTCTTCTTCGAGCGGGCATTTTGCCATATTCCAGGTTGAACCGGTAGAAGTGCGTGTAGCCGCAGCTCCGGCACCGGGTCGTGAGGTGGTTGGACCCGACCGCGAGGTCGTGGGGACCGGTCACCCCGCAATGTTTACACCAGCCGCCGGCCTC
>JAEWMO010000031.1 GCA_023457135.1 Methanobacteriota archaeon
ACGCCGAAGAACGGGGAGACGGCGAGAAGCGAGCCTGCCCGGGCGGCGCCGATGCCCCGGAGGGCAAGGAGGAAGAGGATGCTTGTCAGGCCCCCGTAGCAGAGGAACCCGACCGCCATCCCGGCGGCGGCAGTGGCCGGGTCCGGGAGGTGCTCTCCTGCGGCGATAGCAATGAGGAGTGTGGCGGTGCCTGCCCCGATCCCCTTCACCGAGATGACCTGGAGGGGATCCTTTGCCGAGAGCCGCTGCCCCAGGTTGTTGTCGATGCCCCAGAAGAGGCAGGTGAGCAGGATGCCGAGCGCCGGGAGGGAGAGCCCGAGACCCCCCGCCGGGTCCCGGGTGAGGAGGATGCACGCCGCAGTGATACAGCCGAGCGCAACCCAGACCCGGCGGCTCACCCACTCGCCGAAGACCGCTGCGGCGAGCAAGGTCGTCGCCACGGCCTCGAAGTTCAGGAGGAGGGCCGCCGTCGCCGCCGCCGTCCCCGGGAGGCTGAATATCAGCGTAACCGGTGCAAGGAGACCTCCAAAGATCGTCACCCCGATGAGCCAGGGGAGTTCGCTCCTCCCCGGCGGTGCCTCCACGTGGCTCCGGCGGGTGCCTGATACGGTTCCGAGGAGCGAGAAGAGCAGGGCGCCAAGACCGCTCCCGAGTGAGACCAGCGCCGCGAGTGCGAGCGGCCCGGCCCCGCCGATGAGGAGTTTGGTGAACGGGGCGCTCCCACCGATGAGGACCGCCGTTATCAGCGCACAGAGGACAGGGGTCCTGTAATGCGACAGGGTGGAGCGTTCATGGTTTCTGCGGATAGGGCTGCGCGGGTACAGGAGAAAAGCCTCCGGGTTGGTGGATAAAAATAGGTGGGCCTGCCGGCCCGATAGTCTCCGTCAGTTCAGATTGTGCTTCTCTTTGAGCTCTTCCCAGTAGGGATCGGCCTGCAGTTCCGCGAGCCCCTCGTTCATGAGCTCGAGAAGTGCCGTATCCTCCTTCCGGATGGCGACGCCGAACTGCTCCTGCTCCTGCGTCTGGACGGAGCCGATGGTCTTGATGAGCGGCTTGTCCCGGATGATGTCCTGGAGGGAGACGTCGTCGTACATGACCGCATCGATCCTGCCGATCTCAAGGTCGCTGACGGCAGCCGGTGTGTCGGCGTAGAGTTTCAGGTTCTCCTTGGGCATCTTTCCGGTCTCGATCAGGTTCTCTTCGATCCAGTGGGCGGCGGTGCATCCGCGCTGCGCCCCGAGGACCGCCTTTCCGGCAAGGACGTCATCAAGCGTCAGGTTCGAGTCCTCGCGAGCTGCGACGTCCTGGTTGATCGACCAGTAGGGGTTGCTGAAGTTGACCACTGCCTGCCGCTCGGGCGTGATCGACATGCCGGCATAGACCATATCGATCTTCCCCGCCTGGAGGGTGGGGATGATGGCGTCCCAGTCCACTGCCATGAACGTCACGTTGATGCCCTTCTTCTCGGCGATCCACTTCATAGAGTCGACATCGAATCCCTGGGCGTTGCCGTCCTTGTCGACGTAGCTGTACGGCGGGTATGCGCCGTCGATGCCGACGATGTAGGAATCCTTCAGTTCCGCTCCACCGGTCTGCTCGGTCGTGCCGGTGCACCCTGCACCTGCAACTGCCAGCACTGCGACGATGCAGGCGAGCAGCGTAAGAATGCCATGCGTTCTCATGGGAAAGGGGTTTGAAAGGTAAGTAAAATTAACCTTTTGATATGGCCCTGCCAGGAAGATTGCTGGCCCGACGGCCGGCAAATTATCCTGTTCCGGGAGAATCCCGGCATCCCGCTGCCTTCCCGTTCGAACCGGTGCGGTTTCCGGAATCCCGGCTGAGCCAGGGCAGGCCTCACCGCCACGGCGTGAGCGATAGGTATTTACTTCATACCCTCACTCGGGAGCGTCTCCCGGAAGGGAGCATGTAGAAGGTGGGAAGAAGTATGAAAGGCATGAAAGAGTCCGCCATGGGCGGGTTATCAAAGGCTACCGGGGCCCTGCAGGGACTCGACCCGCGGATGATCGATATGATCATGTCCCGGCTCAATTTCCCGGCATCGAAGAGCAACCTTATCACCCGGGCGCAGGATAGCGGAGCGTCGCAGGGCATCCTCGACGTCTTGAACCAGTTCGAGGATAAGCAGTACAACAGCTCAGACGACGTCAAAGCCGAGATTCAGAGGATTCAGCAGAAATAACCTTTTTTTGAGGGGGGAGCAGGTGCCTGATGCGCGATCGTGCCGCAGGATGGCAATCCACGCCGAAGGCCCGTCGCCGCACCGGAGGAGGGTCTCCTCCTTCTGCGGCCGCCATCTATATCCTCTTGTGGGATGCATGGCGTGCCATGCTCATCATCGGACACCGTGGCGCGAAGGGTATCGAGCCGGAGAACACCCTGCGGGCCCTGCGGAGAGGTATGGCATGCGCCGACCTGGTCGAGGTCGATGTGCGCCTCACAAAGGACGGTATTCCCGTTGTGATCCATGACGCAACCGTCGACCGGACGACGGATGGGACCGGGCCGGTCAAGGAGTACACCATCGAAGGCTTAAAAGAACTGGACGCGGGAGAAGGCGAGGCTATCCCGGCTCTCCACGAGGTCCTCGACCTCGTGCAGGGGAAGACCGGGCTTGTCGTTGAGATCAAGGAGCCCGGAACTGAAGCGATCGTTGTCTCGGTGCTCATGGACCGGATGCCCGAGAGGCTCTTCCTGGTCTCGTCCCATCCCGGAAGCGTCGCGACGATGAAGAAACTCCTTCCCGGGGTGCCGGCGGGGCTGATCTGCTCGCAGGGAACTCCCGACCCCGTCGGGCTCGCCTGCACGGCCGCGGCCGATCTCATCCTCCCGCGATGGGATCGGATTTCAGCTGAAATGGTGGAAGAGGCGCACAGCGCCGGGCTGCTCGTTGTTCCCTGGACGCTGAACGCAGAGGAAGAACTCAAAGAAGCAGCCCGGCTCGGCGTTGACGGGCTCGCGACCGATGATCCCTGCGCCGCACGGAAGTTTCTGCAGGAGGGAATGCCTGCCGGGATCAGCCGAACCGGGTCCTGAGGTAACCGTCGAGGCGCTCCAGTGCCTCGGGCATATCCAGTCTCCCGTAGCCGAACCGGATATGGGCGTCGCCGTGCTCGAAGACGGTTGCCGGGACGAGGAGGACGCCTGCCGACTCGAGCAGGTCGGTGCAGAATGCAGAAGCGCCTCTCCCCGCCCTGAGCCGGGGAAACGCCGTCGTTCCTCCCCGGGGACGGACCCATAAGAAGAGGCCACTCCAGTCCGCAAAGAAGCGCTCCAGCAGCCCGACATTCCGCCGCACGACCTCCAGGTTCCGGGCGACGATCTTGCCCCGGTGGCGGAGCGCGATCCCTGCGAAGAACTCGCCGGGCGCGCTGTTGCAGATGGTCGAGTAGTCCTTGTAGCTCGCAAGCCGGTCGAGCAGGTCCCGGTCGCGGGTCACGATCCACCCTACACGGAGCCCGGCAAGCCCGTATGCCTTCGAGACATCTCCGAGCGAGATGTGACCCCCCGGCAGCTCCGCCATGGCAGGGAGGCGATCGTCGGCCCGGTGCTCGAGGAACCGGTAGACCTCGTCGGAGAAGATGATGATGCCCCGCTCCTCCGCAAACCGGACCAGGGCCCGAACGTCGCTCTCCGGAAACAGGTAGCCGGTGGGGTTGTGCGGGGAGTTGATGACGATCACCTTCGTTGCCGGCCGGACCAGGCCCTGCAGCGCCTCGATATCCGGGCTCCAGCCCTTCTCCTCATCCATCCGCCAGAGCGTGACGTCGCATCCGATCGAGCGGGCGACCTCGTAGAGCGACGGGTATGCAGGGAACTGGACGATGACGTGATCGCCGGGCCAGAGGGCGGTCATCATGAACGCCATGATCCCTTCGGATGCCCCGTTGAACGTGACGACCTCATCAGGCGTTATCCCCGAATACTGTTCGGCGATCGCCTCCCGGAGCCAGGGGCTCCCGG
The DNA here is from genome assembly GCA_023457135.1 of Methanobacteriota archaeon. Taxonomy (GTDB): domain Archaea; phylum Halobacteriota; class Methanomicrobia; order Methanomicrobiales; family Methanoculleaceae; genus Methanoculleus. The sequence continues at coordinate 3,982 of JAEWMO010000031.1, forward strand.
CCGGATCGACGTAGCCGAGCCGCATCCGCAGGAGGTTCTCTTCGGACCCGGGCTCAAGGGAGAGGAGTTCCTGCACGCTCATCGTCTCGCTGTCGGAGGCACCGAGCACGTAAGGAGCCCGGAACTCGCGTTCGGCCAGGAACCGCTCCAGCCTGAACTCGCGTATCGCCATCTCCGGTCACCGGCCCCTTCCGTTCAGACGAGCGTCCCCGGCAGGTGCTTGAGGAGCCACGCCTTCACCTCGACGTAGAGGCTCTCGGCCACCTCGTCGAGGATGTGGCCCGCCCCTTCGTAGATGACCAGCCGCCTGGGCTCGCCGGCACGCCGGTAGACCTCCTCTGAGAACCGGTGGGGAAGGACCGGGTCGGCATCCCCGTGGATCAGGAGGACGGCTGCCCGTCCGGCGAGCCCTGCAACCGGTCCGGTCCCGGTCTCCTGCGTCGAGATGGCGACGACGGCCCCGACCGCCGGGTCGCTTGCCGCCGCCTGGATCACCACCGCACCCCCGAACGAGTGCCCGACGAGGCCGATGGCCGTGATGCCCTGGCTCTCAAGGTAGCGCAGCCCGATGACTGTATCGATGGTCGACTCCACGAGATCTCCCGGGTGCCGGTAGCGCACCCGGAGCGTGCTGATCCGATCGTTCTTGAGGTCTTCTGCCAGCCGCGGATACAGTTCCCGTCCCGGCGTGTCGAACCCGCCACCGGTCCCGCCCACCATGACGATGCCGTCCCGGGCCCCTTCCGCCTCATAGTAGCGGCAGGAGACGGTTCCTCGGTCGGTCTCGATCTCCACCATATCGTAAGCCTCAACGGGCTGTGGCACCCTTCTCACGGCCCTGGGGCGCACCTCGACCGTTGTAGCCTCCACTTCAACTGCAGCAGTCCTGAACATGGCAGGCAGTTACCGTCCCGCATACTTCTCTCTTGCGGCGGGGATCCGGTACTGCCCGCGAGGAGATATCCTCGCGCGCCGGAGAGAGAACCGGTCTCCGGCGCCCGGCGCGATGGATCTGTACAAATCCGGGCAGAAAGTACATTACTATTTATTACAAAATATAATGTGTAATGGATAAAATCGAGCGTAGACTCTTCCAGCATGCCGGCAGCGCATCCGGGGCCTCCGGCAGTGCGGTGCGCGCTGCGTCCCCTGGTGATGAGGAGACGGATGCGGACCTCCTCGACGCCTACTCCCGGGCCGTTGTCCAGGTCGTTCGCTCCGCGGGACCCGCGGTCGTGAGCGTTGTCGTGGGGAAAGACCCCCGTGGCCGGGGAGGCGACCCGGTCGGGGCGGGTTCGGGCGTCGTCGTGGCGCCGGACGGCTACGTCATGACCAACAACCATGTCGTGCAGGGGGCGGGGAGGATCGAGATCCGTACGGCGGACGGAACCGCCCTTCCGGCACGCCTGGCCGGGGCCGACCCGGCGACCGATCTCGCCGTGCTCCGGGCCGAGACCGGGGGGTTGCCGTACGCTTCGTTCGGCGACTCCGCGGCGCTCTCGGTCGGCCAGCTCGCAATAGCCATCGGCAACCCGCTCGGCTTTGACTCGACCGTCTCGACGGGAGTCCTGAGCGCTCTCGGCCGGTCACTCCGGAGCCGGGACGGCCGCCTGATCGAGAATATCATCCAGCATACCGCGCCGTTAAACCCCGGCAACTCCGGCGGCCCGCTGGTGGATTCCCGCGGCCGGGTCATCGGCATCAACACGGCGATCATCCCCATGGCCCAGGGCATCTGCTTCTCGATACCCTCGAACACCGCAACCTGGGTTCTCCCGCAGCTGGTCGCAAGCGGCAGGGTCCGGCGCGGCTACCTCGGCATCGCCGGCCAGGCCCGGCCGCTGGAGCGATCCCTTGTCGTGGCGATCGGGCTTAGCGCGAACCAGGCGGTCGAGGTCGTCTCGGTGAACCGCACAAGCCCCGCCGGCAGGGCAGGGCTCCGGCCGGGCGACCTGATCATCGCCATCAACGAGACCGACGTTGCGTGCGTGGACGACCTGCACCGGTTCCTCGCCACCTGGCCCATCGAGAGACCGGCAACCCTGACGCTTCTTCGGGACGGGCGGCGGATCACGCTCCCGATCGTCCCGGTGGAAGCCGTTGCGTGCCCTGCGGGGTGAGCGGCGGACGGGCCGTCCTGCCGGCTTCCCCCGCGGCGGTTATGGCACCCACGTGATCCGGGGCTCCCGCCGATCCAGTTTCGGGGGGAGGGAGGCAGGGTAGCCGAAGATCAGTGGTGCCACAACCTGGTGATCGTCCGGGATCTTCAGTGCTGAAACGAGGTCGGGGTTCTCCTGGATGAGGGCCGCAGAACCGATCCAGCAACTGCCGATACCGAGTGCCCAGGCGGCAAGCATCATGTTCTCAGCGCAGAGCGAGCAGTCCAGAACGCTCGATACGACGTCGCGGGCGCCAAGGACCAGGACCAGCACCGGAGCGTTGTAGAAGATGCTGTAATCCGGATTCCTGAGCGCTGCGAGGAACTCCTCCGTTTCCGGGCGGGATTCTTCCTGAATCCTCTCCGCAAGGATCGGTTTGCAGTAGTCGGACGCCTGCCGCATCAGGTCCCTATCCCTCACAACCACGAACTGCCAGGGCTGAAGCCCGAGCGCGGTCGGGGCCTGGACGCCCGCAGCGATGATCGACCTGATGACCGTCTCGGGAACCTCCCGGTCGGTGTAGTTCCTGACGCTCCGGCGTTCCCGTATCACGGTGAGGATCTCTACCGGCTCTATGTCTGTCAGCATGGACCCCCCTATGGCCTGCCGGCTGTATTTATGTCTTGGCGAGGAGGGCAGCGCACCCCTCACCGCAGGACGGAGAACCCGTCAAACTCTCCTGAATATGCCTCCCGGACGACCTCTATATCCTCGACCCGGACCGCGGCCGGACCCCGGCGGCAGAGATCGACCATCCGCTGCACCTGCTCCCCGTCCCCTTCAAAGACCGCCTCGACGCGGCCGTCGGGGAGGTTCCTGACCCAGCCGGTGAGCCCCTCTCTCCGGGCCCCGTCTTCCACAGCCCACCGGAACCCGACACCCTGCACCCGCCCGGCGACCAGTACGTGCACTCGCACTGCCATACACCGGTATCGGCGCGGGAGAACTTATCCGCACCCGGTCCCGGTCGCCAGGCATTGTAGTGCTCCCATGTCCCTTAATTGGACTGGAGCGGCGCCTACACTCCCTCAAAATTCCTTTAAACGGAGTTCCGGCCTGCGAATCTGATGGATCTATTTTTATCTACCCGAAGCTCAACCACTACAGTTACTGCACTCCTGTGCCGGAGGGAGATGACGGACCTCTATCAGGACCGGGCACCCTGTGATCCTGCGGTGCTCGACACATTCGACGATGGACTTCTCATGGTAAGCGGCGACCGGCAGGTCCTCCGGTACAACCCCGCTCTCGCGCGGACTCTCGCTATCCGGCATGATGAGGCCGTCGGGATGACGCTCTCCTCTCTCTTTGCCCGGTACCTCCTGCCTGTCATCGAGGACGAAGGGGCCGCCTGCCTGCTCCGGCAGGCTCTTGAAGACGGGGCAGATCGGACGCCGATTCTCTGCCGGGTCCGGGCGCCGGACGGCACCCGACGCTGGCTCTCGATCTCGAGTCTACCGGCCGGAGACGAGGCCGATGTGAGGCTCATCAGGGTCCGTGATGCAACCGCGGAACTGTATGCGCATCGTTTTATGGCCGCGCTCGACAGATCGCCGGTGGTCGTCTTCGCGCAGGATACGGACCTCTGCTATGTCTGGTCATACAACCAGCAGCTGGGGCTCACGGATGCGTCCATCATCGGCATGCGGGACGAAGAGATCTTCCTGCCTGATGAGGCAGCACACCTTACCGCGCTCAAGCGCAGGGTCCTCCTCTCCGGGGAGACCCTCCGAACGGAGGCGACCCTCACCGCCGGAGGCGAGTCGCATGTCCGCGACCTGACGTTGAAGCCGCTCCGGGATGCGGAGGGGAGGATTGTCGGGGTTGTCGGGACTGCACTCGACGTGACCGAGAGGGACGTGGCCGAGGAGGAACTCCGGGTCAAGACGTGCGAACTGAAGAAGAGGGTGGACGAACTCCGGTGTCTCTATGCCATCACGCACCTCATCGAGGTCTCGGGGACAACGTCTGAAGCGTTTCTCCAGGCGGTTGCCGATATTCTCCCTTCGGGATGGCAGTATCCGGACGACACCGCGGTGCGGATCCGGGTTGACGACCGCGAGTATCGCCGCGGTGAGCCGGGAGCCTCTCCCTGGAAGCAGGAGAGCCCGATCATCGTCCACGGTGCCCGGGTCGGTGAGGTCGAGATCCGGTACGTCTGCGAGAAACCGGAGGCTGCCGAAGGGCCGTTCCTGCGGGAGGAACGGATGCTGCTTGAGGCCGTCACGAAACGGCTCGGCCGGGTCATCGAACGGGTCCAGGCTGAGGCGGCGCTCCAGAAGAGCGAGGAGAAGTTCCGGGGCATCGCACAGCGGAGTTTCGACCTCATCGTTACGTCGTATCTCGACGGCGGGCTGAACTACATCTCCCCGGCAATGGAGCGTATTCTCGGATACTCTCCCGATGAGATGAAGGGGACCGAGTGGGAGGATTATATCCTCCCCTCAAGCCTTCCGGTCTGGGTGCGGGGGCGCCGGAGGGTGCTCCGGGGCGAGCAGGTCGAAGGGCTCCAGGTCAGGGTCCGGCGCAAAGACGGGGAGGATGTCGTGCTGGAACTGAATGAGTCGCCAATCTTTGAGAAGAGAGCGGTGGTAGGGTTCCAGGCCGTCGGGAGGGATATCTCCGAGCGTATCCTGTACGAGCGGCTCCGTGAGCAGGCCCTGGATATGACCGAGCGGAACATCGCGCAGTTTGCCGTTCTTGCCGATCACGTCCGCCATCCGCTCCAGGTGATCATGGGGGTCGCCGACCTGCTTGACAACGAGGAGGCCGCAGAGAAACTCCGCGAGCAGGTCAGGCGGATTAACACGCAGATCAGCCACCTGGACCAGGAATGGGTGGAGTCCCGGGCGATCCGGGAGTTCCTGAAGCGCTACGAACTCTGAAGACTACCACCGGCGGGGCCTCTTGCCGGGAGGGCGGCAGGATGCCGGCAGCGTCTCCCGGATGGCAGCAAGCGTCTCCGGCAGGAGAGAGCCTTTCTTCCCGACGACGTCTGCCGGCCGGATGGTGGAAGGGTACGCGGTGAGGGCATAGCTCTCCCCGAAGAGGTCGAGCCCGCCGCGGGCAAAGTCCTCCAGCGAGAGCGGGATCGAGGGGCCGTCGAAGGATGGGCTGCTCGACACCGGACAGACGAGCAGGTTCCCATTCTCGCCTGTAGAGATAACCACTACCGGACGCACCTTACATGCGCCGGGACCCCCGATGCGCACGGAGGCTAAAAGGACGTCGCCGCCGGTGTAATGCCCCATGTACCTATAGATTGTCACGGAGCCGATAAGAGGGTTGTTCCTTGCCCGTGCCCGGAACGGCAGGAGGGACCGTTCCGGGCGGGCGTGAGGTCGCAAAAACAGGGGGAGAGAGCACGGCTCCCTCCGGTATGCTGTTATGAGGAGTGTCCTTTTGCGTTTCCACGGGGCTGCTGTCCTGCTTCATCGGACCCGTGCCGGCTCTTCACCTTCTCTCTCGCGTTCACGTTTACCTGTGCGTTCTCGCCCTTATTCCCGTTGCCCGGGTTGATCACGGAGACGGCACCGCTCCCGGCCACCGCGACGGGACCGTTCTCTCCTGGCAGGCTGCCGGTCACGGTCAGGTTGCCGTCGCCGGTGGAGAGATCGAGATCCTTCCGGTCGTACTTCAGGATGAGCGTGCCGCCGTCCTTCATACAGACGTTCACCTTCCTGGGCGTCACGTTGCCTATCGTGAAGGCCGCCGGATCAGGTAGCGCCGCATGTTTGTTGCCGGCGTCATCGAAGCCGAACCATCCGGCAAGGCTGACGAAGACGGTCATGATGCCGTTGCTCTTCTGATTTGCGGTCTGCGGGGCAACCTTCACCTCGACGGGTGCGGGGCTCACGGTCACGTTCAGGGTGTCGCAGGCGACGGCGCCTGTTTCGTTGTTTTCGACCTTTACCGTGACGGTGTAGGCGCCGGCGGCGAGGTAAGTGAAGGTATCCTGTATGGTACCATTACAGTCGTCGTCCGGCACGATCACGGGGAGCGTCGTTGTCGTGCTCCAGTTGATGGAGGCGCTCATGTTCCGGGTGTCAAGCGCGTCCGTATCGTTGCAGACAGCGAGGATGGTGACCGGTTCGCCTGCGAGCACGGCGCGGTCGCCCCCTGCGTCGACCGTGAGAGCGGCCTGCACGGCAGGAACCGCCACGGCAAGGGCGATCAGCAGGATGAGGATTCGTATCGGTGTATCATGTCTCATGGGAGCTCGTCTCCAGAGGATACTTGAGATCCTCCTCTATTTGACCGCGTTGAGCTTCCCGGTTCAACCGATTACCCGGCCGATACCTGCCTATAGCCGGAGCAGCCGGGCGTTGATGGCGACGATGACGGTGCTCGCGCTCATCAGCACCGCTCCGATCGCCGGCGTGAGGATGATGCCTGCTCCGAAGAGTGCTCCAGCCGCGAGCGGGATGGCAACGGTGTTGTAGCCGGTCGCCCAGAGGAGGTTCTCAAGCATCTTCCGGTAGGTCTTCTTCGCGAGCCCGATGACCGCCGCCGCGTCGCGTGGATCGCTCCTCACGAGGACGATATCGGCGCTCTCCACGGCCACATCGGTCCCGGCGCCGATGGCAATCCCGACGTCGGCCTCGACAAGCGCGGGGGCATCGTTGATCCCGTCGCCGACCATCGCCACCCGGTATCGTTCCTGCACCTCCCGGATCTTTGCCGCCTTCTCGTGGGGCAGGACCCCGGCGAAGAACTCGTCGAGACCGAGTTCCCCCGCCACCCACGCGGCGACATCATTGTTGTCGCCGGTCAGCATCATGCACCGGACGCCCATCCCCGTGAGGCGGGCGATCGCCTCCCTTGATTCCGGCCGGATGATATCTGCGAGGGCGAGCGCCCCGGTGAGCCGCTCGCCTTCGAGCAGGAAGACGACGGTCTTGCCCTGGCGCTGGAGCGCCTCGACCCGCCGGTCTTCGACCGTTATCCCCTGTTCGGCGAGGTAGCCGGGCCCCACCACGCGGACGGTCCGGCCGGCGGCCGTGCCCTCGACGCCTCTGCCCGGGATCGCCCGGAAGTCGTCGAGCGGCATCAGGGAGAGCCCCCGCTCCTCCGCACTCCTGACGACGCCCCGGGCGAGCGGGTGCTCGGAGTGCGCCTCCACCGACGCTGCCGCCCGGACCACGTCGTCCTCCGCCGCGCTCCCGAAGGCGAGGACATCGGTGACCCCGAACCTCCCCGTCGTGAGGGTGCCGGTCTTGTCGAAGACGACTGCCTCGAGGTCTTTCGCCCGCTCAAATGCGCTCCTGTTCCGGATAAGGAACCCGGACCTGGCGGCGATGGCCGTCGAGACCGCGACCACGAGCGGAATGGCGAGGCCGAGAGCGTGGGGGCAGGTGATGACCATCACGGTCGCGGCCCGCTCCACCGCAAACCCGGTGCTCTCACCGAGGACGAGCCAGGCTGCAAACGTCGCCGCACCGACCGAGAGCGCGATCACCACCAGGAGAAACGCCGCCCGGTCTGCAAGGTCCTGGGTGCGGGACCGGCTCTCCTGCGCCTTCCGCACGAGGTCGATCACCTGGGCAAGGTAGGTCTCCGCCCCCGTCTTCCTGACCTCGACGACGATCGAACCCTCGCCGTTGATCGCCCCGCCGATGACCTCGTCGCCGGCCCCCTTCTCCACCGGTCTCGATTCCCCGGTGAGCATCGCCTCGTTGACGCTTGTCGCTCCCTCGACGACCACCCCGTCCACCGGCACCTTCTCGCCGGGCCGGACGAGGACCCGGTCGCCGGGCGCGAGCCGGTCGACGGGTACGTCGTCCGTCCCCCCGTTCCGGAGAAGATGGGCCTCCGACGGCATGACCCTGACCAGCTCCTCGAGCGCTCGCGACGCGCCGAGCACCGAGCGCATCTCTATCCAGTGGCCGAGCAGCATGATGTCGATCAGGGTGGCAAGCTCCCAGAAGAACCCCTCTTCGCCGACGATGCCGAGGACGACCGCCGAACTGTAGACGTAGGCGACGGTGATCGCGACGGCGATGAGCGTCATCATGCCGGGCATCCGCGCCCGGAGTTCGCTCACGATGCCGGAAAGAAACGGCCAGCCGCCGTAGAGGTAGACCACGGTCGCAAGAGTGAGGAGGAGGTAGTCGGAGCCCGGAAACCGGATGGTAAACCCGAGCAGCGCCTGGACCGGCGCCGAGAGGAGAAGGATCGGGACCGTGAGGATGGCCGAGACAATAAACCGCCGTCGGAAGTCTTCGAGAGCGTGGTGATGGTGCGATCCGCCGCCCCGGTGCGTCTCCGGTGGCTGCTGCCGGCCCGCCTCCTCAAGCTGCGTCTCGTACTGCCGCCCGGCCTCCCCGTGGTCATGGTCCATGCCGGTCCCTCCGCCGCCGGAGTTCTTCCCTCCTGCTGTCGCGGTCTGCGTAGCGCTCCCGGAGGGCAGGGCAGAGAGCGAACCGGACCCGGACGTCGATGACGGAGGAGGCGGGCGGCCGGTGGAGCGCTCTACCCGACCCGCAAGACGGAAGCACTGGCCTTTCTCCAGACCTGTGGCGGTCATCCCGGTACAGGTGCGCGGAATCGTCCATGGGGTGTCATGGTCTGCGGGTGGTGTATAAGCATGCCGGGTGCGGGGAAACCCGCCTCCGCCTCACGGTCGGGGCCACCGGCCGCGCGCAGGTACAGGAGCCACGGGCTCGTGTATCTGCCTGTGAGATGGGTACTGATGCCCTGAACAAAATAAACAGATATATAAATAAGGAACGATAGGATACTGCTCGTAATCGAGGAACCTGCCACCAGAAGTGCCGCATCTTCGATAAATCCTGTAAATTTAACCCGGATTTATTCGAATCACGCGGGAATATTTTATCTATGCAGGGTATAAAAATCCCCTTATAACAGGAAGGTGGTCCCGGCCAATGCACGAACATACGCCCGCATACGACGATACCCTCGCGCTCTCCACCATCCTGGACGCGCTCGACGAGGGGCTGCTCGTCGTCGACTCCGGCAATCGGATAGCCTGCGCCAACAGGTATATCCGGCAGATCCTCGGTGTCGAGCGGGAAGCAGTCATCGGGACCGATGCAGACCGGTTCGTCCGCGAGACTCTCGCACCCCGGATCCTGGAGGAGTCGCGCAGGTCCGGAATCGTTGCATTTCTCTCCGATCGTTCGCAGGCTGCCGGGATCGCGTGTACGTTGCGGTCACCCGGCGGCCGGGAGGAGGCGGTTCGCTGTTCGTGCAGGCTCGTCGACGATGGACCGCTCCGTGGTATGCGGGTCATCCGCCTGTTGCCGGACTCCTCTGTCGCCGGTGAGCGTGTCGTCTCCGAAATCCCTGAACGGAGAGGAATAGAGGAGGTTTTGCGGCAGAACGAGGACTGGTACCGGTTCCTTGTCGAGAGCCTGAACGAAGGGGTCGGGCTGATCGACAGGCAGGGCATCGCGCTCTTTGCCAACCGGAGAATGGCCGAGATCATCGGTTACACGGTCACCGAGTTGATCGGGATGCCGGTTGCCGCGATCGTCGACGAGGACGGAGCACGGTGTCTGGGAGGATACCTGCAGAACCTGGATCAGTCCCCGCACGAGGTCTTCGAGATCGACCTGATCCGTAAAGACGGTGCCCGCGTCCATACGCTGATGGCGACCACCCCGATCGCCGACGCCGGAGGCACCTGCCGGGGGTTCCTTGCCGGGGTCCAGGACATCACTCCCCTCAAGCGCATGGAGCTGCAGCTCAGGGAGAGCGAGGAGAAGTACCGGTCGCTCGTCGAACTCTCGGCCGAGGCCACCCTGATCCACCGCGACGGCACTATCGTGTACATCAACCCCGCCGGCATGAGGCTCCTTGGCGCTTCACGCCCCGGCGAGGTCGTCGGGAAAGCGGTTCTTGATATCGTTCACCCCGAGGCACGGCACGTCATTCAGACCCTCGGCGTTCGGGATCTGCTGGGTGAGGAGACGCCGCTCGTCGAACTCCCGGTCATGAGGCTCGACGGAACGACGGTTCCCGTCGAGGGGAGGGGCACGCGGACGCTCTTTGAGGGCGGTCCTGCAGTCCAGGTCGTCATGCGGGACGTCACCCACCGGAAGGAGGCGGAAGAGCGGTTGCAGGCAAGCAACCGGCACCTCCTGCTGCTGAACCGGATCATCGGCACGTCCGCATCGGCCCGGACGCCCGGCGAACTCCTGGAGACGGCGCTCGACCAGACGCTCGACCTCCTCGGCTACGACGGCGGCGCTGTCTACCTTCCCTCTGCCGGGCAGAGCGGGACCGCGCTCCAGTACGAGCGGAACATGCCCGGTGCGTCCCGGGAGATGGCGGGGAGCCTCCTTGATACACCGTGCACCGAGACGATTGCTGCCGGCCTCCCCCGTTATCTTGAACGGGATGGCGGCCCGGATACCC
>JAEWMO010000032.1 GCA_023457135.1 Methanobacteriota archaeon
GTTCGGGTAGGTGATGAAGCCGTGCCGGGTGAAGATCTCCTTTCCTTCCTCGGAGATGACGAACACGGTGAACTGCTCCGCCTCATCGGGGTGCTCGGAAGAGGTCAGCACGCCGATAGGGACGATCTTCACCATGTTGTCCTTGTTCGGGATATAGATGAGGTCCATCTTCTCCGGCACGTAGAGGTCCTCCCAGATGATCCCGACGTCGGCTTGGCCCATGGAGATGTAGACCAGCAGTTCGTTCACCGTGCCGCTGCGCGTCACGACGTTCTTCTCCACGTCGGTGAGCAGTTTATTCTTCTCCAGGAGCTTGTCGGTCAGCTGCCCGATGGCTGTGGCGGGGTTGTCGCCGAGGGCCACCCGGACGCCGGGCCTCGCCAGGTCTTCAAGGGACGTGATGTTCGCCGGGTTGCCCTTCGGGACGGCGATGACCGGGATGTGGTAGACGATGCAGTGCTCCTCCCTGACCAGCCCCATGCCGCGGGCCGAATCGAAGTAAGCGGTCGCTCCCGGCATGTAGACGTCGCCCATCTGCGTCAGGTTCATCTGGGTGAGGAGAGTGTTCGATCCGCCGAAGATGAAGTTGATCGGGATGCCGGTCCTGTTCGTGAAGGTCATCGCGATCTCGTCCATCGGTTCCCGCATGCCCGCGCCGCAGTAGACGAGCAGCTCGGGTTTTGTCGTGTCGGCCGCCGGCGTATCGGCGGTGGTTCCGGTACATCCACACGCAAACGCGGCGGTTGCCGCAACAAGCAGTGCAGTGATGAGAAGCAGGTACGCTTTCATAGGGATTATTACTCAATGGGGCAAAATAAGCGTTTACATTCGCACCATTAGTAATTTAAGTAAATTAACGGGACTTATTTGCTGAAAAATTAATCTGAAAACATTTATTTCCGGGGAGTACCCTTCCACAACTCCCAAAAAGGAGAGCAGACATAGAAAGAGAGTGCCTATGGCGGAGAGCACCGGAATGGAGGAGCGCGGCATTCGATTTACGCTTGAGGAGATCGCCGGAGCCGTCGGCGACTTCGGGACCATCTTCCCTATCCTGCTCGGTGTCGCGATCGTCTGCCCGGACGTGAACGTCAGCCACTTCTTCCTCTTCCTCGCCGCCTGGTTCATCATCACCGGGCTCTACTACCGCCTGCCCATCCCCATCGAACCGATGAAGGCGATCGGGGCCGTCGTCATCGCCGAAGGACTCTGTGCCGGCGAGATCGTGGCCTCGGGCCTCGTCGTCGGGGCGCTCTTCCTCGTCATCGGCCTCGTCGGCGGCATGGCCTGGCTTGAGGGCCGGATCCCCAGAAGCGTCATCCGCGGCGTCCAGGCAGGGCTCGCGCTCCTCCTTCTCCGGACGTCGCTCGGCTACATCGTCGCCGATCTCCTCGTTGCGGTGCTCGCGATCGCGGTCATCGTTGCCTTCTTCATCGCGTCGCAACGCACCCGTATCCCTGATATCTCTGCCCTGCTCGTCCTGATCATCGGGCTTGGCGCCGGGATAGCCGTGCAGGGGATGCCGCCGTTCCGCCTGATGCCCCTCCCCGCCCTCGTCCTCCCTATGTTCTCGGACTTCATCGCGGGCACCTGGGACCTTGTCCTCCCGCAGATCCCGCTCACGATCGCAAACGCCATCCTCGCGACGTCGCTCCTCACCTACGACCTCTTCCCGAAGAAGGGCGTCGACCCCGACAAACTCTCGCGGACCATCGGGGCCATGAACCTGGTCTCGACGCCGTTCGGCGGTTTTCCGATGTGCCACGGGGCCGGGGGGCTCGCCGCCATGTACCGGTTCGGTGCGAGGACCGGGGGGGCGAACATCGTCGCCGGGATCTTCATCCTCATCTTCGCCGTCGCCTTCGCCCCGCCGGAGGTCCTGACGCTCATCCCCTTCGGGGTCTTCGGGGCGCTGCTGGTCTTCGTGGCGCTCGAGCTCGGGAAGCACAGCGCGAAGACGGACTCCTACCTGGTCACGGGGGTCATCGCCGTTCTCACCCTCGCGGTCGGCCTCACCATCGCCTTCATCGTCGGGATGGTCCTTGCCTACGTGCTGGAGCGGCGGGGGAGAGCGGGAACGGCCGGGCCCTGACCCGACCTGTCGTATCGAGCCCCTGCCGGAGAAGGTTCTTATACCGGTGAGGCGTCATACGCCGGATCCGGAGGCGAAGAGATTGGAGCGAGGAAGTTCTCTCACGGAGCAGCGGGGCGAGAAAAGGTATAACATCGATCTCCTGCGGGCCGAGAAGGACGTCAACGGCCTGATCGAGGCGCTCGGGAGCGATGATGGCCTGACCCGCCAGCGGGCCGCCCTGGCGCTCGGAGACCTCGGCGGACCGGGGGCGGCGGAACCGCTCATCCGGGCGCTCGGCGACCCGATGACGGCGGTCAGGGAGGCGGCGGCAGACTCGCTCGCCCTGCTCGGAGGCGCGGCGGTCGGGCCGCTCGTCGAACTGCTCGAGAACCCGGAGGCGTCGGGAAGATACGAGGAGGCCGGGGCTCCCGGAGGCACGGCGACCGTGATCGGGCCGGGCGGCCAGGCCTGGGAGGTCGAGACACGGCGCGACCTCAGGCGGGTCTACGCGGCCGCCATCCTCGGCGAGATCGCCGACCCCGCCGCGGTGACGCCGCTCGTCAGGGCGCTCCGGGGCGCGAGCGACGACCTCCGGTGCCAGGCATCGGGGGCGCTCGCGAAGTTCGGGAGCGATGCGGTCGAGCCGCTCACGGCGATGCTCACCGACCCGGACCCGGAGGTCCGGATCGTCGCGGCCGGCGTCCTCGGCGATACCGGCGATCCCGCGGCGGTCGGGCCCCTCATCGCGGCGCTCGGCGACGGGAACCCTGATGTCCGGGGAGCGGCGGGTGGCGCCCTCTTCCGGATAGGCGATGCCGCGGTCGAGCCCCTCGTCGCGGCGACGAAGGACGCCGACCGGAACGTCCGGCTCTACGCGGCGGGGGCGCTCAAGTACATCGGCAACCTTCAGGCGATCGATGCGCTGCAGGAACTCGCCCGGAGCGGGGATTCGGAGGAGAAGAGCGTCGCAGAGGACGCGATAGAAAAGATACGGATGGTCCGCGGCGAGGCTGCGCCGGAGCCCTCGCCGCCGACCTCCCGATAGTCCATTTTTTTGTCCGGGACGACCGGAGCGGTCCCGCTCCGGGCTCCCTTATCCCCTTCTCCGCACCCGGACCGACTCTGCGTGGGCGTGGAGCCCCTCCGCGTCGGCGATCGTTTCCACGACGTCCCCGATGGCCTCGAGACCCTCCCGCGTGATCATCTGGACCGTCGAGCGCCGGCAGAAGTGGTTCACGTCGAGGCCGGAGTAGAAACTGGCATAGCCCGCCGTCGGGAGGACGTGGTTCGTCCCCGACGCGTAGTCGCCGCAGGCCACCGCTGCGTAGGGGCCGACGAAGATCGACCCGGCGCTCCGGATCCGGTTGAGGACGGAGAGCGGGTCGGCCACCTGGACCGAGAGGTGCTCGGGGGCGACCCCGTTGACGATCTCCACCGCGTCGTCGATATCGCCGGCGACGATGTAGCCGGAGTGGTCGAGGGCCTTCGCGACGATCTCGCGGCGCTGTGCGGTCTCTGCCATCCGCTTCACCTCGGCCCCGACACGGTAGACGAGGGCCGTGTCGGTCGCGACGAGGACGCAGGCGGCGTTCGGGTCGTGCTCGGCCTGGGCGAGGATATCGGCCGCGATGAAGGTCGGGTTCGCCGTGCCGTCGGCGAGGATCGCGATCTCGCTTGGCCCCGCGGGGAAGTCGATCTCCGCCTCGTCCCGGAGGAGCATCTTCGCCGCGGTGACGTAGACGTTGCCCGGACCGACGATCTTTTCCACCCGCGGGATGGTTTCCGTCCCGATCGCCATCGCCGCGATCGCCTGGGCGCCGCCGACCCGGTAGATCTCGTCGACTCCCGCAATATCGAGCGCGACGAGGGTGATCGGGCTCGTCGGCGGCGGGGTGCAGCAGCAGATCTCCGCGACCCCTGCGACCTTCGCCGGAATGGTGCACATCAGCGCCGTCGAGGGGTAGGCCGCCCGCCCGCCGGGGACGTAGGCCCCGATCCGGGATAAGGGCGTCGTCTTGACGCCGAGGGTGATCCCGGGCTCCATCTCCTGAAGCCAGAGGTCGCGCCCGCGCTGCAGTTCGTGGAACCGGCTGATCCGGGCCTCCGCCTCCACCAGGCTCTCGACCAGTTGTGCGTCCACCTGGTCGTAGGCCGCCTCCCGCTCCTCGTCGGAGACGGCGATCTCCTCGAGATCGATCCCGTCAAACCTCTTCGTCAGGTCGAGGAGGGCCGCGTCGCCCTCCGCCCGCACCCTTCCGATGATCTCCGAGACCGGTCCCTTCACCCGGTCGAGGTCCGACCGCCGACCGGCAATCCAGGTCTCGATATCCAGCGCCTGCCACATGAGGAACAGGGTCGGCGGCGGGGAGCGTTAAGGTTTCGACCCCGCCATTGGCCGACAATCTTTAACCTGATAATATGGTTTAGTTAACTTGCTGGGTGGGATAAATATATATCTGCACAGTGCCTTAGAACGCGCTGCTATGAAGACACCTACAGCTCTTCTGACGGCAGGCATCATCACGATCCTGCTCATCCTCGCTCTCGGTGCGGGGTGCACAAGTCCGGCGCCCGGTGGGAACGATACCCCGACCGCCACGGGGACGGCCGCTCCCGGCGGCGGGGGGAACGTCCTGCGGATAGCCACCACGACGAGTCTCGAGAACACCGGGCTGCTCGCGGAGCTCGAACGGATCTACGAGGGTGAGACCGGTATGGACCTCCAGTTCATCGCCCAGGGCACCGGCCAGTCCATCGACTCCGGCAGGCGCGGCGACGTCGACCTGGTCCTCGTCCACGCCCCGGAACTTGAGCAGCAGTTCATCGACGACGGATTCGGCATCGACCCGAAGTGTATCGCCTACAACTACTTCATCATCGTCGGCCCCGAGTCCGATCCGGCCGGGATCGCGAACATGGACCCGGTCGAGGCCTTCCGGACGATCTATCTCGCCGGCACGAACAACACCCCCGGCGTCAGCTTCGTCTCCCGCGGCGACAACTCCGGCACGCACAACCAGGAGAAGGTCCTCTGGGAGCAGGCCGGCTACGACTACGAGACCCAGATCGTGGACGCCGGGGCCTGGTACGTCGAGGCCGGCAAGGGCATGGGCGACACCCTGATCCTGGCAAACGAGCAGCAGGCATACACGCTCTCCGATGAGGGGACGTATCTCTCGTTCGCCGACCGGCTCAACCTCATGCCGGTCATCGCCGAGGGCGCGGAACTCCTGAACCGCTACAGTGCGATCGCCGTCAACCCCGCCCAGCACCCCGGCGTGAACGCGGAGGGGGCCGCGGAGTTCATCAACTGGCTCACCACGAACGAGACCAAGGAGATGATCGGGAACTTCGGCACCGAAGAGTTCGGCAAACCGCTCTTTACACCGCTCTATGCTCCCGAGTGCACCGAACCGCCGTTCAACTGCACCTGTGCGTGAGACGTGACGGGAACAGGGATGTATTGGAGAGAGGAAAGACATTGAACGAGGGGATCGGCAGGGAGGCAGGGGCTCCTGAGGGTGAACCCGCATGGTGAACGGCCTGAGTGAGAGCCCGATCGTGCAGGGGCTCATCGAAGCGATCGAACTCATCGTCACCCTCGACCCCCAGGTGGTGGAGATCACCATCCGGTCGCTCTATGTCTCTCTCACCGCCACCTTCTTCGCCGCGCTGATTGCCCTCCCGCTCGGCGCGCTCATCTATTTCTACGAGTTCCGGGGGAAGCACGCAGTCGTCTCGACCCTGCAGACGTTGTACGCCCTCCCGACGGTTATCGTCGGCCTGCTCATGTTCCTTCTCCTCTCCAACGTCGGCCCCTTCGGATTCCTCCGCCTCCTCTACACCCCCGGCGGCATGATCGCCACCCAGACGGTCCTCATCATACCGCTCCTGATGGGGCTGACGGTCTCGGCGCTCTCCGGGATCGACCGGGACAAGCGCTACACGATCACCGCCCTCGGCGCGAGCAGGCTCCAGACGGTCATGACGATCATCGCGGAGGCGCGGTTCGCGGTCATGGCCGGCGTCCTCCTGGGCTTCGGTCGGGCGATCGCCGAGGTCGGGACTGTGATGATCGTCGGCGGGAACATCCGGGGCGCCACCCGCGTCCTCACCACGGCGATCGCGCTCAACACATCGATGGCAAACTACTCTCTCTCGATTGCACTCGGGATCATCCTTCTTGCGGTGGCGCTCGGGGTGAACATCGCCCTCTCCCTGGTGCAGCGGCGGTGATATGATGGCGATCATCGAGGCACACGACATTACGAAGTTCTACGGCAACCTCAGGGTCCTGCACGACGTCGACCTCTCGGTCGGGAAAGGCGACATCCTCGCCCTCATCGGGCCGAGCGGCTCGGGGAAGAGCACGCTTCTCCGGGTCCTCGACCTGATCGAACCCGCGAACGAGGGAGAACTCTCGGTCTTCGGAATCGATGTCGTGCAGGAGCGCAGCAGATGGCTCGATCTGCGCCGCCGGATGGGAATGCTCTTCCAGCGGCCGATCGTCTTCAACGCGTCCGTCTACGACAACGTCGCGATGGGGCTGCGCTACCGGGGAGCCTCCGGCGATGTTATCGACCGGAAGGTGAAGGAGGCCCTCGAGGCCGTCGGGCTCTCCCGCTACATCAAGAGCAAGGCGACTGACCTCTCCGGCGGCGAGCAGCAGCGTGTGGCGTTATCGAGGGTGCTCGTGACGGATCCCGAGATCCTCTTACTGGACGAACCGACGGCGAACCTGGACCCGACATCGACCGCCACCATCGAGGAGATCGTGACCCGCCTGAACCGCGAGGACGGGATGACCGTCCTCATCAGCACCCACGATCTCCTGCAGGGGCAGCGCCTCGCTCACCGGGTCGCGGTGATGATCGACGGCACGATCGCCCAGACCGGACCGTCCCGCGAGATCTTTTACGAGCCGAAAAGCCGGAGGATCGCCCGGTTCGTGGGTGCCGCAAACATCATTCCCGGCCGGGTGGTCTCGCAGAGTGGCGGGTTCACCGTCGTGGAGGCAAAGGGGAAGCAGATTCTCTCGCTGACCCCGCCGCCCGCCGACGAGGTCGAGATGATCGTCCGGGGCGAGGACATCTCCCTGCACCGGCGGGAGCCGGGCCATGAGGAGGCCGAGAACCGCTTCCCGGCCACGGTCACCGCCGTCGAGCCCACGGCGCCGTTCGTGAACGTGACGGTCCACTGCGGGTGCGATCTTGCCGCGCTCCTGACCGCGCGAAGGGCGGAGGCTCTCGGCCTTCACGAGGGGATGGAGGTCTGGGTCTCCCTCCAGGCGAAGGCGGTCCACCTGATCCCACAGAAATCGCTTTAAACTCCGATTTTAACAATCTCCGCTGACGGATTCTCGATCCCGGGGCGCCAGGGTAACTGATATTCATTAACTTCTGCCTTGATGGATAATTTTAACACTAGTGTCCCAAAAATGGTTATTTCATGAAGCCTATTCGCATAAGCGCGTTAATCAGTCTCATCGTCGCTGCTGCGGTCCTGATCTGCGGCTGCACGGGAACGACGGAGACCAACCCGGTCCCCGGCGTAGAGAACCAGACCCCAACCCCCGCATTGACGGCAACGCCCGCTGAAGACGTCCAGGTGAAGATCTTCCATGCCGGAAGCCTGACCGGACCGTTTGAGAAGGTGAAAGCGGCGTTCGAGGCCGACCATCCCGGCGTCACCGTCCTCCTCGAGCCCGCCGGCAGTGTCGACTGCATCAAGAAGATCACCGAGAACGGCAAGCCCGCCGATGTCCTCGCCTCCGCCGACTACTACCTCATCCCGGAGATGATGATACCGGACCACGCCGACTGGTACCTCACGTTCGCGAAGAACCGGATGGTTCTGACCTACTCAAACGAGAGCAAGTTTGCCGACGAGATCACCGCCGGGAACTGGTATGAGATCCTCGACCGCGACGGCGTCCGGTGGGGCTTCTCCGACCCGAACTCCGACCCCTGCGGCTACCGCACCCCGATGGTGATCCAGCTCGCCGAGGACTACTACAAGAACGACCAGATCTTTGAGACCCTTGTTGGCGAGCACAGCAACATCACGACCACCGAGGCGAACGGCACCTACACCATCCACGCCGCCGACCCGAAGCCCGACGGCACCACCCTGACGATCCGCCCCAAGAGCGTCGAACTCGTCCAGATGATCCAGGCCGGCGGACTTGACTACGCCTGGGAGTACAGGAGCGTTGCCGTCCAGAACGGCCTTGAGTATCTCGAGCTTCCCGAAGAGATCGACCTCTCGTCGATAGACTTCGCGGAGAACTACGCGACCGTCGGGACCGAGGCCAAGAAGGGCAACGGCACCACGGTCTACAGTGGCTCCGCCATCGTCTATGGTGTGACCGTCCCGACAACCGCGGAGCACCCTGACCTCGGTCTCGAGTTCGTGGAGATGCTGATCGGCGCCACCGGCCAGGAGATCCTCACGGCCGACGGTCAGCCCCCGATCGTGCCCGCTGACGGCTACGGCAGCATCCCCGAAGACCTCAAGCCGCTCGTTGCGGTGAAGGCCTGAACCCCCTCTCTTCTTTTTGGCCGATAGGCTTTCAGTGAAGCGCGCATACCAGTAAATCAGCAACAGACGGACATGAAGACCGAAACGCTCTCAACCGAACCTTTCCGGGCAGACGGAGGGACAGCCGCCGCCAGCCGGTGGAAGAAACACCGGGGACGCTACGTAGACTGGTGCACCATCGGGTTCTGTATTCTCGGTGCGCTGCTCGTCGGAATCACGGTGCTCGCGATCGCGAGCATGGCATCGGCGGAACTCGCGAACCCCGCCCACCTCCTTGAGGTGGCGACATCGTCGGAGGTGGTCGGGTCCATCCTCCTCA
>JAEWMO010000033.1 GCA_023457135.1 Methanobacteriota archaeon
CCCGGTAATGCCTGCGACAACAGAAGGCATAAATATCTCCGGCACAACAATTTGCACTGTAAAATATCGGCACCACCCTTTCAGGGGAGGTTATGAAGATGAAGAAAGGATTTATGGCAGATATTGAGAAAGCAACCGTAGAGAACACCGACTTCCGCAGGGTCCTCTACACGGGGAAGTTCAGCCAGCTCGTGCTGATGTCTCTCAAACCCGGCGAAGAGATCGGCGCAGAGGTGCACGATGATGTCGACCAGTTCTTCCGGTTCGAGGAGGGAGAAGGGAAAGTCATCATCGATAATACAGAATACACAGTAAAGGACGGCAGTGCCGTTGTCGTGCCGAGCGGCGCGAACCACAACGTGATAAACACGTCTAAGACCGCCAACCTCAAGCTCTACACAATCTACTCTCCGCCAGAGCACCAGGATAAGATCGTCCGGAAGACCCGTGAAGAGGCCATGGCCAGCGAAGAGCACTTCGACGGAAAGACAACCGAGTAATCCTTCTCTGAACCCATCAAAACCTTTTTTCTCTGGTTGCCATAACCGGGACCATCATGTGAGACCCGGATAGCACTGTTGCAGGGAGCCTGCCGCCTGGAGTGCTGGCGACGGGCCTCTCAGTCCCGCTCGATCTCGCCACCAGCCTCTCGTATCGTCGTCTCGATCAGGTTCAGCAGGTCGGGATCGTGAGTAGCAAAATCCAGCATCGAAAACCCTGCTACGAGAGGGATGGGCTTGAAGACTGCAAGCGGCGTCCTTCCGCCTCGTTCAGGGCTCTCGCCCGGGACAATGACGGCAGTCGTTCCGTCCCCCCAGACCGCAAGGTTTCCATACCCCTGCGCATCCCAGAGTTTCTGGATAATCTCCTGCGTATGTAACATGTTCAACTCCTGAGAAGAGCATGCACGAAGGGGATATCAACCTTCCGGCACGGCAACGCCGGGAAAAAACGGCGCCGATAGTGCGTCAACAGGCGGGATGCCACGCGGGGGTCAGGGACGATCACTCTGAAAAATTTGGCAGAGGCGGTGGGTGCTCCATACGGTCAAAGGAGAGTCGAAGAGCGGGCAGGTGGCGCCTCCTTACCTCACCTGCGGCGCCTCGAGCCCCCTGTTCTCTGCCGGGGATGCCTCTTCTTCCGCAAAGAGGTGGTCAACACCGAGGATCGTGTTCAACCACGCCCAATCGTTGCTGAACTGGGCGATCATCAGGACGATGAGGGTGAGCGGGACGGCGAAGATCATCCCGGCGACGCCGAGGGCCCAGCCCCAGAAGATGACCGAGAGGACGACCACAAGGGCAGGGATATCGAACCGCCTCGACGCAAAGTGCGCGAATATCGGGTTCTCCACCAGAGCGTTCAGGATGACGACGGCCGCGATCACGATGACCGCGCCCCAGAGCCCGAACTGCAGCCAGGCAAAGAAGATCGCCGGGATTGCCGCGGCGATCAGGCCGATGTAAGGGATGTAGGAGAGGAAGAACGTCAGCACCCCCCAGAGAACAGCCGCATGCACTCCCATGACCCAGAGGAACGTACCGAAGAGGAAACCGTGGACGAGGTTCGCCTCGGTCCTGACGATGACGAAGTCGATCAGGAACCTGCTCATGCGGGAGAACCCCTCGACGCTCCCCGACCTCTCCCCCGCCACCTTCCGCATGCGCTCGGGAACTTTCGGCGCTTCAAGAAGCATGAAGATCGTCGTCACGGCGATGAAGAAGAGGTAGAGGAGGAGGTCCGCAAGGCTCATGGCAGATGAAGAAAGAATTCCGGCAAACCCCTGCAGGCTGATTGACGACGGGGAGAACGAGCCTGTATCTATCCCGAACCGGTCCAGAACGGCAAGGACTTCTGCAAGCCGGGCGGTCAACTCCCGCTGGTAGAGAGGAATATCCAGAACCAGACTCTCAAACGAGAAGAAGACGAGATAACAGATCAGCATGATGGCAAGGCAGGCAACGATCGCAACCACGCCGACGGCGGCGCCCTCCGGCAGACCCTTCGACCGGAGCGCTTTCGTCGCGGGATATGCGAGCATAGCGAGGATCAACGCGACAACGATGATGGTAACGATATACGCGATCGACTGGATGCCGATGATGAGGAATATCGCCGCCGTCAGCAGGAGCACGGTGCCGAGGGATCGGGAGAGAGCGGGAGTATCTGCCATCTAGAGTTCACCAGGTAACAGTTTTTGCGGCAACCATATCAATACCACGAAATGCATCGGAGGTGATGGGACGGTGTCTCCGGCAGGTCATTCCCTCACCCTCTGCCCGCGCCGTCTGCACGGCAGTGATAGAAGATAGCCTTCGGAACACCCGTTTCGGCCTGGACTGTAGCGATATCGTTCCAGAAACAATAGTTCACCATAACCGCTCAAAACACGGATGAGTTAGTTTTAAAGTGCTTCATGCAGGATGTGTATCCACAGATGGTGCTCACCCTCGAACTCCTGCTCCTTGGCATATCGCTGCTCTTCCTCATCAGCATCCTTGCAAACAAGTTCTCAGAGCGGCTTGGCGTTCCCGCGCTCCTCATCTTCCTTGTCGTCGGGATGCTGGCGGGTTCCGAAGGTCCGGGCGGGATCCCGTTTGATGATGCGGGGCTCGCACAGGTCATCGGGGTTATCGCACTTGCGTACATCCTCTTCTCCGGCGGCTTCGACACCCGGTGGGATCAGATCCAGCCCGTCCTCTGGCCGGGGATAGCCCTCTCGACGATCGGCGTTGTCCTGACCGCAGCCCTGCTCGGAGGGTTTGCGGTCCTGGTCCTTGGATTCCCTCCACTCGTGGGCCTTCTCCTCGGCGCGGTCGTCTCGTCCACCGATGCGGCGGCGGTCTTCTCGGTCCTGCGGATGGCAAGAGCCCGCCTGAAAGGGAACCTGCGGCCGTTCCTTGAGTTTGAGTCGGGGAGCAACGACCCCATGGCGGTCCTCCTCACCATCGGCATCATCGGCCTTATCCTCACCCCGGGCTCATCCATCTTCTCCCTCGTACCCACGTTCGTGCAGCAGATGGCGGTCGGGGGCCTGCTCGGCTATGCAATGGGCATGTTCATCGTCTACCTCATCAACCGTCTCAAGCTGGAGTCCGAAGGGCTGTACCCGGTGCTCAGCCTCACGATGGTGCTGATGACCTATGGGCTGACCGCCGTTCTCGGGGGAAACGGGTTCATCGCGGTTTATATCGCCGGGCTTGTCATGGGCAACAGCATGCTCGTCCACAAAAAGAGCCTGATCAGGTTCCACGACGGTGTGGCATGGCTGATGCAGATCGTAATGTTCCTTGCGCTCGGTCTGCTCGTCTTCCCCTCGCAGCTCGTAGCGGAGATCGTCCCCGGTCTT
Organism: Methanobacteriota archaeon; assembly: GCA_023457135.1. Lineage (GTDB taxonomy): Archaea > Halobacteriota > Methanomicrobia > Methanomicrobiales > Methanoculleaceae > Methanoculleus. The sequence goes on from JAEWMO010000033.1 coordinate 3,350, forward strand.
CTCGCCGCCGTCTTCCTGATCTTCATTGCACGGCCGGTCGCCGTCCTGATTACGCTGCTTCCCTGGAAGATGCCGATAAACGAGAAGATGCTCGTCTCCTGGGTGGGGCTCCGGGGCGCTGTCCCGATCATCCTCGCGACCTATCCCCTTGTTGCGGGCGTACCGGGTGCGGAGGCTATCTTCAACCTCGTCTTCTTCATCGTCCTGGTCTCGGCAATCGTCCACGGGACATCGATCCCCTCCGTCGCCCGGTGGCTCGGCCTTTCTGCCCCGCTTGAGGAGACGCGTAAATTGTCCCGGGAGTTCGAAGTAGATCCCGATACCCAGAGTGAACTTCTCGAGATCGTCATCCCTCCCAATGCGTCGGTCGTCGGAAAGCAGGTTGTCGACCTCGGGCTGCCGAAGGGGGCTCTCATCATCCTGATGCAGAAAGGGGACGATCGCTTTGTTCCGGGCGGCAGCACCGTCATCGAGGCCGAAGA
>JAEWMO010000034.1 GCA_023457135.1 Methanobacteriota archaeon
GATAGCAGTGACCTCTGGCAGGATCAACCAGAATTTGGAAGTGATGCACACTACTAAACTTGGGAGGAATTAGCGGTTACTGAACAAATTTCCGCATTGCCAATGCCAACGTCAGAGCCAACCTGCGTCAAGCGCAGTCATGTTGGATCCCCATCAACAGGAAAACAATGTTTATTTTGTAGATATTTAAACACTTGCTTCCTGTGTCGGATTCGAGGATTGTGCCTCGAACCTTCATACCTTTTTTGGATGCAGGGAACCGGCCTGAGCCGGAGATCCTTGCGCAGGACATAATGTTTGTTCTGCATCGCATATAAACATTATGCTCCCACTTCAGGCGAAGCGCCAGGAATTCATCGAGTATTCCCGGCGACCAGGTCAAACCGGCCGCATTCCGCGGCTGGCGACACATTGCGCGAGAACATATGTTGAACTCCCGGACATATAAACATTGTCATCCCGCATCAGAGCCCGGTCGAGACCGGATTCCTCACAGCAGTTGAAGAGGCGCAGACCAGACCACCCCGACGGGGCTGCACGGTCTGACGCCCGGACAACACAGCCTTACTATGTTAGTCCCAATGCAATATAAGCATTTCCCTGCCCCGTCGGATCCGAGCACCGGGCTCGAACCCCCACATTGATCGGAAGTATCGCCGATTCTGCATTCAGATGCAGAATTCAGGACGAGATTCGCTCCCGATCCGACCATATCATGTTGACCTCAGGGGTATTTATACATTTACCCCGGGGAGGGGTCGAGGACCGGCATACCGGCCGCAGATCCACCCAAACAGACCGATCCAGAGCCACCTATATATACCCGGGGCGCGGGAGAATTGCCACGCGCGCAGGAGCGCGCCCACTCCCATGTGAAGGTATACTCAATAAAAGAACAATCCGGGCGAGGAGCGGCGGGATCTACTGCTCGCCCGCAGGGACCGGGACGACCCCCGCATCCTCATCTACATCCGCATCCCCGTCGGGGACCCGGTCGCCGACATAGATCTCGCCGAAGAATTCGTCCTGCCAGAGGGCAAGCTTCCCCTCCAGCATCAGGAAGAGGAGCGGGATGTAGACCTCGCGCCGGCTCCTCCCCATCGCCGTGGAGAGATCGTCGAGCGTCAGAACACCGCCGCCGTTCTGCGCAGCGCGCCGGAACTCCTCCATCACGACGGAGACCGCGTCCCGGTAGCCCTCGTCGTGCGCGACCGCCACCACATCGTCGGCGCTGAGATCGAGGTCCGGCTCCCGGACAACAGGCGTCCGCTTCCGCTGCCGGCGGCGCTGCTCCTTCTCCGCCGTCTTGAGCTGCTTGATGAGTTCATACAGCGTGACCGGCGGCCGCTTGCGCAGGTTCTTCCTCCCCAGGCGGCGCTGGATCTCCCGCTCCAGGCGGCCTATCGGCTCGCCCCCATTGCCTCCCGGCTCAAAGTCGAAGTCGGTGCAGGAGAACTCGTCATCCTCCTCCCCGGAGAGGGGCTCCTCATCCTCGTCGCCGTCCCACCCCTCCAGGTAATCCGACTTCAGCCGCAGCAGGCAGGCCGCATAAAAGAGCGTCCTTCCCGATATCCGCAGGTCGAGTTCCTTGCGGCGGTCGACCTCGGCGAGGAACCGGTCCGTGACGTCCACGATATCGATGTTCCAGGGGTCGACCTCCCCCCGCTCGGCCATGCCGGCCAGGATCTCGACAGGTTCCTCATCCATTGTTCTGCACACCGGTCACGTAGGTGCTCTTATCCGGGCGGATCGTCACGCCCACGATACGGTCGGCGCGCTCGATCATCGGCTTTCTGAGCGAGACGATGATCGACTGCGCGTTCCCCGTCAGGTCGCTGATCATCGCGGCGATCCGGCCGACGTTGCTCCCGTCGAGGAACATATCGACCTCGTCGAGCGCATAGAACGGCGCCGGCATGTACTGCTGGATCGAGAAGATGAACGCGAGCGTGGTGAGCGACTTCTCACCCCCGGAGAGCGCGGAGAGGAGGTGGACTTTCTTGTCGCGCGGCTGGACCGCGAACGTCATGCCCCCGGCAAACGGGTCCTCCTCGTTGTCGAGGACCAGCCGGCCGCTCCCGTCGGTCAACCGCGCGAAGATCGTACGGAAGTTCGTATCGATGGCGTTAAATGCGGTCATGAAGGCCTCGTACTTCATCTTCTCGTAGCGCTCGATCCGCTCAAGGAGCATCGTCCGTTCCCGCGAGAGCACCTCTTTCTTCTCCGTCCGCTCGGTGACGCGGGCACTGACCCGGTCGCACTCCTCGATCGCGAGCATGTTCACCGCCCCGATCTTCTTCAGCGCCCGGTTGGCCTCGGCAAGCCCCGCATCGATCGCGGCAAGGTCGAGATCGGTCGTCACATCCCCGGCCTGCTCCCTGAGTTCCTCGAGCTCCGCGAGGAGAACGCGCTCACGCTCAGCGAGAGCGTCGGCCTGCATCCGGGTGCGCTCCATCGCGCTCGAGAGTTCGAGCGCCTGCCGGTCCAGCGCGCGGATCGCATCGAGGATCCGGTCGCGCTCGGCATGCAGGCCTGCAAGCTCGTCGGAGAACTCCTTCTGCCGGGCCTCGAGCTGGGTGATCAGACGGCGCAGGTCCTCGATCTGCTCCTTTGCCCCCGTGATCTCGCCGTCGATATCCCGGTTCTTCGTCTCCAGGCGCTCCCGCTCCGCGGTGAGCTCCTCGATCCGGTTCGCGAAGTGCTGCCGCTCACGCCGCGCATCGGTGATATCCGCATCCTTGTTCCGGAGCCGGCGCTCGAGATCCTCAAGGGACTTCCGGTAGCCCTCATACTGCTCGGTGAGCGCGGGGACCTCGGTGTCGTCGAGTTTCTTCTTGAGTTCGTCGACCTCCGCCGAGAGCCGCGTGATCTCCCCTGCCGTCCGTTCAAGGTCGGTCTCCAGCCGCGCAAGTTCCTCGCCGCCGGTCTTCGTGCCCTCGTCCATCTCCTGCAGGGTCTGCTCAAGGGTCTGCTGCTCCCCGGCAAGCACCTCGGTGCGCTTGCGGAACTCGTCCACAAGCATGCGGTAGCGCGCAAGCTGCTCGTCAAGCCCGCTCCGTTCCGACCGCTTTGCCTCGGCCGCCGCCGCATGCCGGCGGATGGAGGCCTCGACCTCCGCCGCCTCGGCCTCGAGGCCGGCGAGCGCCGCACGGACCCGCATGATCTCGTCGTCGACCGCCACCCCGAACCCGCGGACCTTCTTTCCCTGGGAGCCGCCGGTCATGGCGCCGCTCTTCTCGACGAAGTCCCCATCAAGGGTAACCATCTTGTAGCGGCCCATCAGCCGCCGCGCCCGCTCCAGGGTGTCCACCACGACCGTCGCGCCGAAGACGACCCGGAAGGCGCGGTCAAACGAGGGGTCGAACTCGAGCAGGTCGACCGCGTAGCCGACGATCCCGGGATCGGCCTCGAGCGGCTGAAGGATCGGGGGACGGAGTTTGTTGAGCGGCAGGAAGGTGACTCTCCCCAGGCGGTTATCCTTCAGGTAGCGGATCGCGTCCGAGGCCACCGCATCGGTGTCCACGACCACCCAGCGGAGGCGGCCCATCGCCGCCACGTCGAGCGCGGTCGCGTACTCCGGCGGCGCCCGGCCGAGCTGCGCGACGGTGCCGTGGACGCCCTCCATACCGAGGACGACGTCCATCGCCTTCCCGCCGGCATCGCCCTGCGCCTGCTGTTGCGCCTCAAAGCGCATCAGGTTCTGCTGGTTCTCGCGGATCTCCTTCTGCAGTCGGTCGAGGGCGGACCGCCGGGCAAAGAGCGAGCTCTCCGCCTCGGAGAGGTCGCGCTCCACCTGGCGCTTCAGCGTCTCGCACTCGACCATACAGGAAGCGTAGTCCGCGACCTGCGCCTGCTTGTTTGCGAGTTCCTCCTCGATCTGGTGGATGCGTGTCTCCAGGCGCTCGCGCTCCGACGTCCGCATCCGGCTCTTCTCGATGAGGAGGTCCTGCTCGCGGAGGATCTTCGCGCGGAGTTCTTTCTTACCCTCGAGGTCCTGGAGCCGGGCGAAGAGCTGGTCTTTGAGCCCTTCGACCTCTTTGCTCTCACTTGCTATCCGTCCCTCGACCGCCTGCATCTTCTCGCGCTGGCCCGAGACCTCCATCGCCAGGTTCGCGCGGTCGATCGAGAGGTTGCGGATCTGCGTCGCGCACTCGCCGACCTTCGCCTCCGCGCGCTTGCTGTCCATATAGACCCGCTGGAGGGCTTCGAGGTTCTCGTCCCGGCCGGCGTTCAGCCGCTCGATCGTCTTCTCCGCGAGTTTGATCGCGCTCCGCGCCTCCTCGAGCCGCCCGACGAGCGCGAGGTAGTCGGGACCGCTCTTCCGGGCGATCTCCTCGTCGACCGCACGCTGCTCTCCGCGCGCCTCCTCGATCCGTGCCCGGATCGCTTCGGCTTCCGCAGCGGTCCGGCCCATGGCCGCCTGCTGCTCGAGCATGAGCCCATGGAGGGTGCCGATCTCCTCCTCCTTCTGCCGGACGAGCGCCGCACCCCGGCAACGGCCGAGATGCTCCAGCTCATCCTGCCACCGGCGGTACTCCATCGCCTGCTCGCGCTCGTGCTGGAGCGCGTCAAGCCTCGCCACCAGTTCCGAGAGGAGGATCTCCTCGCGCTCGATCCGCTCCCGCACCACCTCAAGCTCCGAGAACGCCTGCTCGCGCTTGTGGTCGAACTCGGCGACACCCGCGATCTCGTCGATGATCCTGCGGCGCTCGCCGTCGCTCATCTCCATGATGCGGGTGATGTCGCCCTGCATCACGACGTTGTAGCCTTCCGGCTTGATGCCGAACTTGGTAAGGAACTCGACGACGTCGCCCTGCTTGCAGAGGCGGTTGTTGAGATAGTTGTAACTGTAGTAGCCCGTCGGCGTCCGCTTGATCCGGCGGCGGATCGTCGTGCCGTCCGAGAAGGTGACCGTCACCTCGGCGGTGTTCTTGCCTGAGTTGACGTTGATTAAGTCCGTCAGTTTCTCGGCGCGCAGCCCCCGTGCACCCGAGAGCGCCAGGACAAAGAGGATGCTGTCGATGATATTGCTCTTTCCGGAGCCGTTCGGGCCTGAAACGACAGTAAATCCTTCGAAAAAAGGAATTTTCGTCTTTCTTGCGAAAGACTTGAAGTTGTCGATCTCAAGCTGCGTGATGTACAAGGACGCGACTCCCCCGGCCTAGCGATCGAGGTCGACCGTGTCATCCTCTTCGGCCTGGATGACATCGTCCACCGCACGCTTCTTCTGCTCCACGAAGAGCGTCCGGTCGGACGACTTGCCGCCTTTCCCCCGGCCCTTCGCCGGAATGCTTCCGGTCCTGGTGCTGGCGACGATGTATTCCGAGGGCCGCCTCGGTTCCGGCCTCAAGGTCCCGTCATTCTGCATGATCAGCTCGAGTTTCGCGTCGGCCGGAGCAGGGACTTCTGCCGGCTGCTGCCTCTCTACCCGGCGCGGGGAGGGGCGGGGTTCGGCGGCACGGGCAGGAGCGGGGGCAGGTGCCGCAGCGGCGCGGGGTTCCGCCTGGAGCGTGGGCGCGGCCCTGCGCTCTTCGACAACCGGCTTCTTCCTGCGGTCTTCAGAATCCCGCAGGAGTTTCATCGCTATCGACTTGACATCCAGGACCTCTGCCGTCAGGCCCTTGACCAGAGCCTCAAGCTCGCGCACCTTCCGCTCCATGTCGCGCAGGCGCTCGTCGTCCACCTCCACCGCCTCCACCGGTGCCGCCGCTGGTGCCGGCACCTGATCGTAATCCTTCATCGACTCCATCTCCTTCTCACGTTCCGCGAGTTCTCGCTCAAGAAACCGTATTCGTGCATCCTTCTGCGCCATAGACTCCCTCAAATTAATCCTTGATAATAATTACGTAATAATATTCCTATAGATTCCCCGAATAAAGAATTATTACATTATATCCCGGGTGAAGGGGTAAAAGTGCCGAAGGGTACGGGATCCGGAACGGCCGACGGTAAATCCTGCAAAAGAAAGAATATTACCTCACCGAAGCAACCTTTTTATGCATGTCTAGTCTGGCAACCTTCGATCCGGAAGTCGCAGGCCTCATCGAGGAAGAGCGCCTGCGTCAGATAAACGGGTTGGAATTGATCGCCTCCGAAAACGTCGTCAGCAAGGCGGTTCTCGAGGCAATGGGCTCTATAATGACCAATAAGTATGCCGAGGGCTACCCCGGCAAGCGCTATTACGGCGGCTGCGAGTTCCACGACGTCGTGGAGAACCTTGCGCGCGACCGGCTCTGCAAACTCTTCGGGGCGGAACACGCGAACGTCCAGGCGCACTCCGGTAGCCAGGCAAACCAGGCGGTTTACTTTGCCTACCTCAACTACAAAGACAAGATCATGAGCCAGAGCCTCACCCAGGGCGGTCACCTCTCCCACGGCTCGCCGGTCAACATCACCGGGCGCTGGTACTCCATCTTCCACTACGGCGTCGACACGGAGACGGAGACGCTCGACTACGGGGCCATCGAGGAGATGGCGCGGATCGTGAAGCCGCAGATGATCGTCTGCGGTGCAAGCGCCTACCCGCGCGAGATCGACTTCAAAGCCTTCCAGGAAGTCGCCGAAAGTGTCGGCGCACGCTGCATGGCCGATATCGCCCACATTGCCGGACTCTGCGCGACCGGATACCACAACTCCCCGGTCGGGGTCGTCGACATCGTGACGACGACGACGCACAAGACCCTGCGCGGCCCCCGCGGCGGCGCCATCATGTGCAGCAAGGAGGACGCCCAGGCCATCGACAAGTCCGTCTTCCCCGGCATGCAGGGCGGCCCCCTGATGCACATCATCGCCGCAAAGGCGGTCTGCTTCAAGGAAGCCCTGACCCCTGCCTACAAGGACTACTGCGGCCAGGTCGTGAAGAACGCACGGACGATGGCCGACGTCCTCGCAGGCGAAGGACTCGACCTCGTCTCCGGCGGCACCGACAACCACCTCATCCTGCTCGACCTCACGAGCGTCTCCACGAACGGCGAGCACCTCACGGGTCTTGCGGCCGAGACCGCGCTCGGTGAGGCCGGGATCACCGTCAACAAGAACACCATCCCCCGCGAGCAGCTCAGTCCCTTCGTGACGAGCGGGCTCCGCATCGGCACGCCGGCCGTCACCTCCCGCGGCATGAAAGAAGAGGAGATGAAGCAGATCGGCCACTGGATCGCCCGGGTCGTCAAGGATATCGCGAGAGACAGGACCTCAAAGAAGGCGATCAACGAAGTGAGGGAAGAGGTTATTGCCCTCGCGAGCAAGTATCCCCTCTACCCTGAAGTAGCATGATACTCGATGGAAAAGCAGTCTCTGAAAAGAGGCTTGAGCTCCTCAAGGAGAGAATAGAAGAGTCGGGGCTCTACCCCCGCCTCGCCACCGTCATCGTGGGGTCCGACCCTGCGTCGCAGATGTACGTCAGGATGAAGCACCGGGCGTGCGAGCGCGTCGGTATCGGGTCGATCGGGATCGAACTCCCCGAAGACGCCTCGACCGAACGGGTGCTCGAGGCGGTCAACCGCCTCAACAACGACCCCGACATCAACGGCATCCTGGTCCAGCTCCCCCTCCCTTCAGGGGTGGACACCACCCGCGTCATCGAGGCGGTCGCGCCCGAGAAGGACGTGGACGGGTTCCATCCCTGCAGCCTCGGCCGACTCCTTGCCGGAAACCCGGTCTTTGCCCCCTGCACCCCGCAGGGGATCATGACGATCCTCGAGGAGTATAAGATCCCCATCCGGGGGAAGCGGGCGGTCGTCGTCGGCCGGAGCATCGACGTGGGGAGGCCCATGGCGGCCCTGCTCCTGAACGCCGATGCAACCGTCACCATCTGCCACTCAAAGACCGAGAACCTGGCAGACGAGATGCGGAGAGCCGACATCCTGGTCAGTGCGGTCGGAAAGGCGAAGTTCGTCGGCCCCGACATGGTGAAGGAGGGCGCGACGGTCATCGACGTCGGGATCAACACCGACGAGCAGGGGAAACTCTGCGGCGACGTCGACTTCGATGCGGTGAAAGACCGGGCGGGAGCGATAACCCCGGTCCCCGGCGGCGTCGGTCCCATGACGATCGCAACCCTGATGGAGAACACCTTCCGGGCGGCCAAGTTAAGGACATGCAACGGCACTGCACCGTAAACCGGCTCAGGATCGGCGGGGGTGCTCCGGTCCGCCTGATGGGCGTCATCAACTGCAGCCCGGAGTCGTTCTACCGGGGCTCTTACACCCCTGCCGGCGGGGTCCATGACCGGGCCGTTGCGATGATTGACGCCGGCGCCGACATGATCGACCTCGGTGCGCGGAGCACGGCGCCGGGGTCTCCGCCCCTCACCGCCGCCGAGGAGGCGGCGCGGGTGGACGCGGCGCTCGCGGAACTCGACGGGACCGGGATCACCCTCTCGGTCGACACCCGGCATCCGGAGGTGCTCGAGGTCTGTCTCCGCCACGATGTCCACGCGGCAAACGATATCGCCGGACTTGTCGACGAGCGCTACGCGAAACTCGTCGCCGATGCCGGCCTCCCGGTCTTTGCGATGGCGAGCTGCCGGGAGCCCGGCGACGCCGTCGGGCTTGCCGCGACGATGGAGGCTCTCGGCGCGGTCGTGGAGCGGTGCGCCCGCTCCGGTATCGACGAATACGTCCTCGACCCCGGCGTCGGAAGATGGACGCCTTCGCGGACGAGCGAGGACGACTGGGAACTCTGCCGAAACTTTGCATCGTTCTCCACCTTCGGCCGCCCGGTCCTCGCCGCAGTCTCGCGAAAGACCTTTCTTGGCGACCTGCTGGGCAGGGGACCCGAAGAACGGCTCGCGGGAACGCTTGCGCTCACGACGATGCTTGTTACAGCGGGGGCGGCCATCGTGCGGAGCCACGATGTTGCCGAGACCGCAGACCTCTTAGCGGTCTACGAGAAGATGAAGAAAGTATGACACCACCATCATTTTCCGTGTACGGGCTTGCGACCCCCCTCATCCATGACAGCGACGACGTCGCGGCGCAGATCTTTACCGCCGCCGAACGCTCGGCGTGCCGGGGACTGCAGGAAGGAGATATCGTGGTCATCGCCGAGTCGGCCGTCGCCACCGCCGAAGGCAGGATGGTCAGGCTCGCCGATGTCGAACCGTCGGCAGAGGCCCGCCGGCTCGCCGAAGAGTACGAGATGGACCCCCGCGTCGCCGAGGTGGTGCTCCGGGAGAGCGACCGGGTTGTCGGGGGGATACCCGGCTTCCTGCTCAGCATGAAGAACGGGACGCTCCTCCCGAACGCGGGGATCGATGCCTCGAACACCCCCGAAGGCTCCGTCCTCCCGCTCCCCGCCGACCCGGACGCATCCGCCGCACGGATACGCTCCGGGCTTGTCGGGCGCTCAGGCGTGGATGTCGGGGTCATCGTCATCGATTCAAGGACGCACGCGATGCGCCTCGGTTGCAGCGGGGTCGCCATCGGCTGTTCGGGCATCCCCTCGGTCATCGACGAACGCGGAAAAAAAGATCTCTTCGGGCGTGAACTGGAGGTCACAAAACGGGCGGTGGCGGACTGCATCGCGTCCGCCGCCGAACTTGTGATGGGCGAAGCGGGTGAATGCGTCCCCGCCGCCCTGGTGCGGGGAGTCGGGCTCCCCGTCGGCGATTACACCGGGGTCGCCACCATCGAGGCTTCAGAGTGCCTCTTTATGGGTGTCGCGCTCCACACCGACCCGTCCCTTCTCGTCGATAACAAGAGAAAATCCTGAGTTCTCCAGGTACTCCTTACTCTTCTTCCCTTTTCCGTGGACGAGGATCTCGACAAGGTCTTCCTTCTCGTCGATGTCGGTCGACATCCGGAACGAGTCGATCACGTCGACGGAGAATTTGCACTCTTCCGCGACCCGGAGGTGGTCGAGGAAACTTGCGCCGTAGAAGTCCGCATGGAAGCATTTGGGCTTTTTTAAGAAGATAGCATTCGTCCCGCCGCCCCGGCCCGGCACGATGGCCATATCCTTCTCGGAGCGGATCAGCCACTGGATATCCCCGGCCGTCACGAGCGGAAGGTCTGCCATGATGATGAGCGCCGGGCAGTGGAACTGCGCCAGCGCCCAGTTGATCGCCTCGTTCAGGGACTCTTTCCGGACGGCGACGAGCGCTTCGTCATGTTTGAAGGGGTGCG
>JAEWMO010000035.1 GCA_023457135.1 Methanobacteriota archaeon
CGCGAAGGGGAGCATATCGCCATCCTCGGACCGAACGGTGCCGGGAAGTCGTCGCTCATCCGGGCGATCACCCGCGAGTACTATCCATCCTCGCCGGGCCCGGACGTCACGTTCCGGTTCCGGGGGCAGGACCGGTGGGACGCCTTCGATCTCCGGTCACACATCGGGCTTGTCTCCGGCGATCTCCAGCAGACCTTCACCCGCAGGATATCGGGCCGCGAGGTCGTTCTCTCGGGGTTCTTCTCAAGCATCGGACTCTTCCTCTCCCACGAGGTGACGGACGCGATGGAGCGGAAGGCCGACGAGATCCTCAAGTTTCTCGAGGTCGCCCACCTCGCCGACCGCTCGATGACGGAGATCTCCTCTGGCGAGGGACGCCGACTCCTGATAGGGCGGGCGCTCGTCCACGACCCCGGCACCCTCGTCCTCGACGAGCCCACGAACAGCCTCGACCTGCACGCGCTCCACACGTTCAGAAAGACTCTCAGAAAGATCGCACAGTCCGGTACGGGCATCATCCTCGTGACCCACAACCTCCACGACATCATCCCGGAGATCTCCCGGGTCGTCCTGATGCGCGACGGCGCCGTCCGGATGGACGGAAAAAAGGCAGAAGTCCTGACCGGTGAAGCCATCGGCGATCTCTTCCGCGTCCCGGTCCATGTCAGGGAAGAGGGCGGCTACTACTACGCGACGGGCTACTGAGCGGCCCTCTATCCATCCCTTTTCCGATCGGCACAATGTTTAAGACCGGTGACGATCTCTCGCCGCCCATACCCCGGCACCTCAGTGCAGGGGCGGGGAACCTGAGAAGGGGGAGATGAAATGGTCGAGATTGGATACAAACTCTTCACCGAGTCGCACAGCGCGCCCGAACTGGTGAGGAATGCAAGACTTGCCGAGGATGCCGGGTTCTCGTTTCTGAGCATCAGCGACCACTACCTGCCGTGGAACACGAACCACGGGTGTGCCGGGTTTGCCTGGTGCACCATCGGTGGGGTATCGCAGGCCACCTCGCGGGTCAAGGTCTCCACCGGCGTGACCTGCCCGCTGGTGCGCTACCACCCGGCGATCGTCGCGCAAGCCGCCGCAACCGCAGCGAATATGATGCCGGGGAGGTTCGAGCTCGGCCTCGGTACGGGCGAGAACTTGAACGAGCACATAACGGGCGGCTTTTTTCCAACGTCGGAGCCGGTACGGCTCGATATGCTCCGCGAAGCGGTGAACATCATCCGGACGCTCTGGAAGGGGGGGTCGCAGGACTACTACGGCGCTTACTACACCGTCGACAATGCGCAGATCTTCGAACTCCCGGAGCAGCTCCCGCAGATACGCATCTCGGCTGAAGGGCCGATGGCAGCGGAGGTGGCCGGTGAGATCGGCGATGCGCTCATCCACTTCGAGCAGAAACCCCAAGAGGTCATCGAGACGTTCCGCGCATCCGGCGGCGAAGGCAAATCATGCATGATCGAGACCGTGGTCTGCTACGGCAGGAGCGAGGAGGAGGCTAAACGCAGGGCATACGAATGGTTCCCCGTTGCCGCCAACAAAGGAGAACTGAACTGGATCGTCCCCATGCCGGCGCACTTTGACCAGCTGCAGCAGATGGTGACGCCTGAGGATGTCGCAAAGAACGTCCTCTGCGGCCCCGACCCGCAGAAGATCATAGAGAAAGTGAGCAAATTCGTCGATATGGGCTACGACAGCGTCCTGATACACCAGGTTGGCCCGGACCAGGAGAAGTTCATCAACCTCGCGCACGACACCATCCTGCCGGAGTTCGGGATCAAGCCTCCGCGGGTTGAGTCCGAGGGGCGGATGGTTCCCGGGCCCGGCCATGCACGCTGAGCAGGAGGCCGGCGAATCTCTTTTTACGTGAGCGGCAGGCCCGGTCCGGGGCCGCACTTGCAGGACGTAGCATCCGGAAAAGTATTATGCAGAGGGCGTGAAGATGGGCCTCTGTCGCACGGGGGAACCGGCGGAGATGCATTGCCTGGACCTGGCGCCATCTCCACCGGGAAGGAATGCCCCTCCGGGGGAGATGATGGAAGACAGGAATATCATGGCCGCCCGGGACCTCATGGCGGAGTTCGCCGCCCTGACCGGGCTTGACCCACCACAGACCCGTCCCAGGCGCTATCTCTGGACGGACGCCTACGCGGTCTGCAACTACCTCGAACTCTTCTGCCGCACAGGTGACAGGACCTTCCGCGACCTCGCCCTCCGCCTCGTCCACCAGGTGCACCATACTCTCGGCCGGCACCGCGACGACGACTCTCGCACGGGCTGGATCAGCGGGCTTTCCGACGAGGGGGCGGAGGCGCATCCGACCCGGGGCGGGCTCCGGATCGGTAAACCGCTCCCCGAACGCCGGCCCGATGAGCCGTTCGACGAGCGGCTCGAGTGGGAGCGGGACGGGCAGTACTACCACTACCTCACGAAGTGGATGCACGCCCTCAACCGGGTGGGCAGGATCACCGCCGATCCGACGTATATCCGATGGGCGGTGGAACTTGCGCAGGCGGCCCACGCCGCATTCACCTACGTCCCCCCTGCCGGTGGCAGAAAACGGATGTACTGGAAGATGAGCATCGACCTCTCGTACCCGCTCGTCCCCGCCATGGGTCAGCACGACCCGCTCGACGGGCTTGTCACGTACAGCGAGCTCGAGGTAACGGCAGGTGAGATCAACCTCTCGGCCGAGATCGCCGAGATGGCCCGTATCAGCCGGGGTCAAGGCCTGTTCACGGACGACCCGCTCGGCATCGGCGGCCTCCTCTTCGATGCCGGGAGAATGGCGCAGTTGTTGAGCCGGGGCGGGTTTGCCTGCGAAGATCTGCTGGCCCCCGTCCTCGACGCGGCTCTCACGGGCCTCGCCGCCTTCACGCGGGGTGGAACCCTCCGGCACCCCGCGGACTACCGCCTCGCCTTCCGGGAACTCGGACTCTCGATCGGGCTCCGCGGGACCGGGGAACTCGTGAGGCATCTCCGGGAGAACTCGGGACTATCGGGACGGGCAGACGCCCTCATGCGGTATGTGCCGCTCGCAGACGCGATCGAGCGGTTCTGGATGGACGCGAGAAACAGGGAAGCCGGCACCTGGACCGGGAACCGGGAGATCAACATGGTGATGCTCGCCACCAGCCTCGCTCCGGAGGAGTTCCTGAAAGTCTGATACCACGCGACGGCGGGTCTGGTCACGGGCTGCTCCCGCAGGCCATTCCCTTTCGACGGGGCTCCCCGTCACCCATACTATTTTAAGCACGGGGGATAAGGCTGGCCCGGAAAGGAGAGAAGAACCATGCCGTCAAAACTGATGGATTACTTCAACAAGCAGCCGAGGATCGGCCTCCTGAGTTCTGCAAGCAAAGAAGGGAAGGTCGATGCGGCTGTCTTCGGGTCGCCGATGATGGTCGACGAGAAGACCGTCGTTATGGGTCTGGCGCAGAACCGCACGTTTGCCTACCTGCAGGAGAACCCGAATGCCGTCTACACGATCGTCGAGGAGGGAGAGACGATCATGGACTGGAAAGGGCTCCGGGTCTACCTGAAGATGAAAGAGTACGCGACATCCGGGGAGATGCTGGACAATTACCGCAAACAGATCGCGAACGTTGCGGGCGAGGAGGCGGCGGCGATGATCCACGCCTCGGTGACGTTCGAGGTAACGGAGGTGCGGCCCCTCATCGATATGGGCCAGAGCTGGGAACAGTCAATCTGAAGACTGCGGCCCGGAAAGTCTCCGGGCCTACTCCGAGAGAAACGAGAATATACGCTGCAGGTCCTTATCGAGCGGTTTCTTCTTCTGCCAGGTCTCTTCAAGCGGCGTGCACGCGAGGTCGCCCCCGATCTCCCCCACCATACACCCGCTCCGGCCTTCAAGCAGCGTCTCGACGGCCGCGGCACCGAGGAGGCTCCCGAGCACCCGGTCGCGCATCGTCGGCGGTCCGCCCCGCTGGAGATGGCCGAGGACGACGACGCGGGCCTCAAAACTGAGCCGTTCGCCGACCTCCCGGGCGATCTCAAAGGAGATGCCCGGCTTCTTCCCCTCCGCCACCACCACGATCGCGCTCTTCTTCCCTATGATGAACCCCTGGCGTATACGTTCGCTTATCCGGTCGATCGAGAGTTCTTCCTCCGGGATGACCAGCTCCTCGGCGCCGCCGGCGATACCGCTCTCGAGCGCCAGGAACCCCGCCGTGCGCCCCATCACCTCGATGAAGAAGAGGCGCTCGTGGGACCGGGCCGTGTCGCGGATGCGGTCGATCGCCTGAACCGCACAGTTCGCCGCCGTATCGAAACCGATACAGTAGTCGGTCCCGTAAACATCGTTGTCGATACTCCCCGGCACGCCCACCAGCGCCGCCGGGTCCGTCTCGGCGGCAAGCAGGCTTGCGCCGTGGAACGTCCCCTCGCCCCCGATCAGGATGATGCCGTCGAGATCCATCTCCTCGATGGCCGCTGCCGCCCTGAGCCTTCCTTCCTTCGTGTAGAATTCAGGGTTCCGGGAGGTCTCGAGGATCGTGCCGCCCAGGTGGATGGTGTTCCGGATCGCCGGGCGGTCGAGCGGCACCGCGTCGCCGGCGATGAGCCCGGTATACCCCCGGCGTATCCCGAGGATGGTAAGGTCGTGGGCGAGCGCGGTACGCACCGCCGCCCTGATGCAGGCGTTCATCCCCGGCGCATCGCCGCCGCTCGTCAGGATGCCGATCCGTCTCATACTTCCCCCGCGTCGTCGAGCGCCTCCACACCGGGGAGCGGTCTTCCCGCAAGCATCGTGAGCGCGGCGCCGCCCCCAGTCGAGACATGGGTCATCCGGTCGGCAAGCCCGAACCGCACCACCGCATCCGTCGTCGATCCCCCACCGATGACCGTCGTGCCGTCGAGATTGGCGAGCGCCGCGGCGATCCGGCGCGTCCCCTCCGCAAACTCCGGGATCTCGAAGACGCCCATCGGCCCGTTCCAGACAGCGGTCCGGCACCTGCTCAGCTCGCGGCTGAACTCGTCGGCAGCACCGGGCCCGATATCGGCGATGACGCGGTCTTCCGGGATCTCCGCGGCAGGCACGACCTGCACCGCCGAACCCGGTTCCAGCCCCTCCGCGACGACAACGTCCAGGGGCAGGAGGAGACGGACGCCCCGGTCCGCCGCCGTTGCCTCAAGTGTTCTGACGGCGTCCAGGCGGTCGGTCTCGACCCGTGATCTGCCGGTCCCATACCCCCGGGCTGCAAGGAACGTCGCAGCCATGCCGCCCCCGATGAGGAGGAGGTCCACGCGGGAGATGATGTTCTCGAGCACCTCCAGTTTGTCGCTCACCTTGGCCCCGCCGATCACGGCGGCAAACGGCCGCTCAGGGCGCTGCAGGATGCGTGTGAAGGCTTCAACCTCCTTTTCGAGCAGGAGCCCGGCCACCGCCGGCAGGTGTCCGGGAACGCCCACGACCGATGCATGGGCCCGGTGAGAGGCTCCGAAGGCGTCATTGACGTAGATATCCGCGAGGCCGGCAAGTTGCTCCGCAAAGGCCGGGTCGTCTGCCTTCTCCTCCGGGTGGAACCGGAGGTTCTCGAGGAGGACGATATCCCCGCCGCTCATGGCCGCGACCGCGCTCTCCACCTCCGGTCCGACACAGTCCTGGAGTGCGGCGACCGGCCGGTCCAGGAGGACGGAGAGCCGGTTTGCCACGAGGGCAAGGCGCAGCCGCTCCTCAACCACACCTTTCGGCCGGTC
Organism: Methanobacteriota archaeon; assembly: GCA_023457135.1. GTDB lineage: Archaea > Halobacteriota > Methanomicrobia > Methanomicrobiales > Methanoculleaceae > Methanoculleus. Next base: position 5,728 of record JAEWMO010000035.1, read on the forward strand.
CAGGTGGGAGCAGAGGATGATCCGGGCGTCCCGCTCGCAGAGGTAGCGTATCGTCGGCAGACTGGCCCGGATGCGGGTGTCGTCGGCGATTGCGCCGTCTTCATCGAGCGGCACGTTGAAATCGGCGCGGACGAGCACCCGCTTACCCCTCACGTCGATGTCCCGGATGGTCTTCTTCCGTCTCGTTATTACGCTCTGCATACCGGCATACCCCCGGAGCAGCAGGGACCGGCAGGGTCGTCCCGCATGCATGAGCGGCTGCCTTCCCCTGTCGGGTCCCCTGCCGTTTTCCCGCAGAATTACGGTGCTCCAGTGCATACGTGCAGTGGCATATATAGTGTTCGCCGCATTATC
>JAEWMO010000036.1 GCA_023457135.1 Methanobacteriota archaeon
ATATCCTTCTGCGGAACGAGATCGCAAAGGACGTCCTCCCGCCGATGCCGCTCGACGTCTGCGGGGCGGAGAGCCAGGGGATGATCGGCTACCTCCTCCAGCAGGCGCTCGGGGAGGCCGGGCTCGATACACCGGTTGCGGCGGTGCTCACCCGGACCCTGGTGGACGGCGGCGACCCGGCGTTCGGAGACCCGGAAAAACCCATCGGCCCGAACTACACGGCGATGCAGGCGCGGAAGCTCGAGCAGGAGTCGGGCTGGCAGATGGTGCAGGTGCCCGGGCAGGGCTACCGGCGTGTGGTCCCCTCGCCGCGCCCGATCGCCCTCGTCGAGGGTGAGGCGATCGCCCGGCTCTTCGCGGCGGGTGTGATCGTGATCGCCGCTGGCGGCGGAGGCGTCCCGGTGGTCAGGGGTCCCGGCGGCACTCTCCGGGGCGTCGAGGCCGTGGTGGACAAGGACTACACCGCGGCGCTCCTCGCCCGGCTCGTCGGTGCCGGCGACCTCCTCCTCCTGACCGACGTCGAGCACGTCGCCCTGAACTACGGGCGTCCGGACCAGCAGGATCTCCGCGAGATGACGGTCGCGGAGGCAAGACGGCACCTGGCTGCGGGGCAGTTCCCGGCCGGGAGCATGGGGCCGAAGGTTGAGGCGGCCGTCGGGTTCCTCGACGCGGGAGGGGAGCGGGCAACCATCGCCTCGCTCGATTCGGCCGCCGATGCTCTTCGCGGCCGGGCAGGGACCCGGATCCGTCGATGACCGTCCCCCCACCCCAATCCTTATATACTGCACCCCCGAATCCCCGGCGGTGAAGGAAGATATGGCGGATAACTTCTGGACGGGTGTCATCGTCGGATGGCTTGTAGGGCTCATTCTCGGCTTCCTGCTGCCGGTGATCGGGCCCCTTGTCGGCGGGTTTGTCGCCGGCTGGATGTCCGGGCGCGGGATCGCGAACGGGGCAAAGGCCGGCCTGCTTGCAGGCATCCTCGGCGCCATTGTCATCGCGGCGCTCCTCCTCATCGGTGGCACGGTTCTTCTCGGGGCATTCGGGTTCATCGCGGGCCTCGGAACGTCGCTCGTCATCATCGTGGCGGCGTTCGTCTACCAGGGGCTCCTCTCCCTGATCGGCGGCGTCATCGCCGGCGCGATCCGGCGGTAAACCGGAGGCAGACCACGGGGAGGGTTTCCCTCCCCGGAAACGGAGGCAGGGATTGGCGAAAGACGGCGGTTCGTACTGGGTCTCGGCGCTCGTGGGTCTCATCTTCATGCTCTTTGTGAGCCCGTTCTTTCCGGTAGCGGGCCCGATCGCCGGAGGGATCGTCGGCGGCTACCTCGGCCCGCCGGGGGCGGTCAGGGGTGCACTCGGCGGGCTTCTCGACGGCCTCATCGTCGCCGCGATCTTCTCGGTCATCGCCGTCGTCGGCGGGACGGCACTCCTCGGCCCGCTCGGCACCCTGCTCGGCCTCGGGGTTGCGGCGCTCCTCTTTGCTCTCGCCCTCTACTTCGGGGTCCTCGGTGCCGTCGGCGGCGCGATCGGCGGGGCGCTCAAGGCATGGATGATCGAGCGCCGGCGGATCACGGGATGAGGTTGCCGATCCCTTCCTGGAGGCGCAGCGCGATCCGGCAGCGGTACATCCAGAGGTAGGCAGCGACCGCCGCGGCCTCGATGATGATGACATACGCGACGATATGGGCGAGCGATACGTCGTAGAGAACTCCCATCACGGCGCTCCCCACGAACCATGCCGTCCCGAAGACCGCGCTCACCGTACCGTAGACCTGCCCCCTCAGGTTCGCCGCCGTGGACGCTGCTATCGATGCCCGGAGAGCGGTCTCGAAGATCCCGATCCCGGCCCCCCAGACGAGCGCTCCCGCGAGCGCGAGGCCCGGAGTGGATGAGAAGGCTAAGAGGACCGTGGCGACGCTGAGGACCGGGATGGCAAGGAGCGTGTGGGCACCGACGCGATCGAAGACCCGGCCGGCGAGCAGCGCCACGGCGACCGAGACCACCATCGCCGCGGCGTAGAAGAGGGGGATGGCGGCATCGGGGATGATCGACCCGGCCTTCAGGTGGAAGGAGATGAGCGGGAAGTTGGCGAACCCGGCCATGCCGAGGAAGATGAACGTGGCATACGGCATGATCCCGGGCAGATCGCTGCCGGCCTCCGGGTTCCCTCCATCCGCCTCCAGGCGCCCCGGCTTCGGCACAACGGATCGGGCAACGAGAAGCATCACCGCAAGACCGGCGAGCGGGATCCCGAGCAGGAGAAACCCCGCAGCGTAGCCGCCGGTGAAGGCGAGGGCCGCGACCATGACGAGAGGCCCGATGACCGCACCGACCTGGTCGATCGCTTTGTGGATCCCGAACCCCCACCCCCGCCCGACGGACGTCGTCGCGTGGGAGAGGATCGTGTCCCGTGCCGGTGTCCGGATGGCCTTTCCCACCCGCTCGGCGATGATGAGCAGGGCCGCAGACTCCCAGCGGCCGACGACGGCGAGGAGCGGGATCGCGACGAGCAGGCCGTAGCCGGCCATCGCCACCTTCCAGTAACTGTGGTTCCGGTCGACATAGGTGCCGGTGGCGGTCCGCAACGCATACCCGATGAACTCGCCGGACCCGGCGACGAGCCCGACGATGGCTGCGCTCCCGCCGAGGAGGAGGATGTAGGGACCGGTGACGCTCCGGGCGCCGTTCGAGACCAGGCTTCCGAGAAGGCTTACCACCCCGAGGAGGAGGATGAGCCGGACCGAGAGGTCGCGGACCTCTTCGGGGTCGTCCGGGGGAGAACCAGGCATACTCTCTCCGGTTCTAAGGGGCCCCGATGTATATATGGTGGTGCACCGGCGACACAGTGCCCTTATCACTCTTTGCCGCAAATACTCCCGGTACGCACGGGGCGGGGTTTCCGCCCTTCGGGAGGCATGAGAAACGGCAGCGGAGCAGCAAGGCGTTCAATCGTATTCACGGCGATTCATCCTGATACTCGTCACCATCGTCACGTTCTTAAACCCCTTCACGGGCTCGGCGATCAACCTGGCGCTCCCCGCCATCGGGACCGAGTTTGCCGCCGACGCCACCGCACTCGCCTGGGTCTCCAGCGCCTATCTCCTCGCGTCAGTCATCTTCCTCCTCCCGGCGGGGAGGCTCGGCGACTCGCGGGGGAGGGTCACCGTCTTCCTTGCAGGGGTCGTCGTCTACACCGCAGGATCCCTTCTCAGCATCCTGACGTCCTCGATCGAGATGCTCCTCGTCTTCCGCTTCATCCAGGGCACCGGCGGGGCCCTGATCTACGCAAACAGCGTGGCCCTGATCACGAGCCTCTACCCGCCCGGCGAACGGGGTTACGCTATCGGGCTGAACACGACGGCGGTCTACGCCGGGCTCTCGCTCGGCCCGTTCCTCGGCGGTGTCCTGACCCAGTTCCTCGGCTGGCGGAGCATCTTCATCGTGACCGCGCTCCTCGCCGTCCCGGCGCTCTTCTACGCGAAAAGGTTCCCGGAGTTCCTGAATGAGCAGCAGCGCGAGCGCTTCGACATCCCCGGCCTGGTCCTCTCCTCGGCCCTGATCCTCTGCCTCTTCCTGGGCCTGGCCTCGGCCGCGACACCTGCCGGCGTAACGCTTCTCGCCGCCGCGCTCGTCCTCGGTGCGGCCTTCTTCCGGGTGGAGCAGCGGCAGCCCTGCCCCCTCCTCCCGGTCTCGCTCATCACCTCGAACCGAGTCTTTGCCGCCTCGAACGGCGCCGCCCTGATCAACTACAGCGCCACGTTCGCGATCGGGTTCCTCCTCTCCCTCTACCTCCAGTATATCCGCGGCTACGAACCCGTCGCCGCGGGCACCCTGCTCCTGGTCCAGCCGATCGTCCAGGTCTTCGTCGCCCCGGTGGCCGGCCGGCTCTCCGATAAGGTGCAGCCCGGCCACGTCGCCTCGGTGGGGATGGGGATCTCGGCCGTCGGGCTCTTCGGCCTCGCCCTCCTCTCGGAGACGACGCCGGTCGGCGTGATCGTCGCGCTCCTCGTTCTCCTGGGCGTGGGGCTCGGCCTCTTCTCGTCCCCGAACACCACGGCGATCATGGGATGCGTCGAGAAGAGGTTCTTCGGGAGCGCATCGGCGATGACGGCGATGATGCGGTCGATGGGGATGATGCTCAGCATGGGAGCGGTCCTCGTGGTCTTTGCGGTCATCATGGGCTCGACCACCGTGACGCCGGCGATATTCCCGGAGTTTCTCCTCTCCGTGAGGCTCCTCTTCCTCGCCTTCGCGATCCTCTCGGTCTTCGGGGTCGTCCTCTCGCTCAGAAGGAATAAATGCCAGTCTATCCTGCAGCGATCGTAAAACCGGACCCCCTGGAGACTAAACGAAACGTTAAAACCCCGGGCGTCCTGTGATCTCTTTATCTGATGGACCTCGTCATCGGGAAGGCCGGCGACCAGGATGTCGCCATCGATGCGCAGGAACTGGTCACGGGGCGGACCTGTATCATCGCGCAGTCGGGTGCCGGGAAGAGCTGGGGCATTGCGGTCCTCTGCGAGCAGCTCCTTGAGGCGCGGGTGGGGTTCTGCCTCATCGACACGGAGGGGGAGTACGCCTCGCTCAGGGACCGGTTCCCGCTCCTCTGGATCGGCACCGGCGCGGGGTGCGATGCGGAGCTCGGGCGGGCGAATATCAGGGATCTGATGCAGGACGCGATCTGCTCGCGGAAGGCGGTCCTCTTCGACGTCTCGGAAGCCCCGGATATGCGGCTTGAGGCGGAGAAGCTCGCCGTTATCCTCTACGATCTCGAGACCCGCTTGAAGCAGCCGTATCTCCTGATCGTCGAGGAGGCGGACAAGTTCATCCCCCAGTCCGGGGAGTCCGCCGCAAAGATCGAGGAGATCTCCCGCCGGGGGCGCAAACGCGGGCTCGGCCTCCTGGTCGCGACCCAGCGGCCGTCGCTCGTGGCAAAGAACGTCCTCTCGCAGTGCAACAGCCAGATCATCGGGAAGCTCTCGATCGAGAACGATTTAAAGGCCGTCAGCATCTTTTTTGCATCCAAAAAAGAAGCCGCCGGGCTTGCGGAGCTCGAGCCCGGGGAGTTCTTCGTGATGGGGGGGCTCGCCCGGGAGCGGGTGAGGATGCGCTTCCGTGCCCGCATCTGTGAGCACCGGGGTCTGACCCCCCGTCTTGAGGCCGTAGAGCCGGTCGGCCCCGGACCCTGCGCCGGGTCGCGAAAGGCCCCCTCCTCTGTGGGAGAGGTTCCGGCACGCCCCTGTGATGATCCGGCAGATACCCCTGCCCCGGCCGGCGATGCCGTGGTCCCGGTCCTCCTCCGGGAGGAGGCGCTCGATATCGCGAAGGGAAAGCGGAAGCGCCGGTTCTTCGTCCTCGAACCCGAGGAGCGGATCGTCTCGGCCGAGCGGGTCTACCGGCCGCTGTACCGCCTGGAGGTCCGCTACGTCGGCGGGCTGATCCGGAAGGCGACGAGGACGGCGTCGTTCGTCGTCGACGGCGAGACCGGCTGCATCGTCGAGCTCGACCGGGGACTGAAGGTCCGGCCGGGGTTCTCGGAGCTCCTGGGGCTCGACGAGGCCGCGGTGAGGGTCGTCACCGGGCTTGCGAACGGCGGCTCGACGCTGACCGAGATCGAGGCCGAGACGCATCTTGCGCCCGCCACGGTGAAGAAAGCGGTCAAAACCCTCAAGACGGCGAAACTCGTCACGGAGATGAAGACGGTCGGCGAGACGCTGGTCTACGTCCCCCTTCTCGAGACGGAGGTCCCGCCCCTCTCCGCCCTCCGGCCGGGGGCGGACCTCCCGATGGAGCCTCTCCGGGAGGACCCACCAGCGGCGAAGGTGAAGGAGGCCTCGCTCCGGACCGTCCTGAAGGGGCTTGAGCCGACAGCGGAGATCGTCGGTCTCCGGACGTTCTACTACCCGGTCTACCGGATCGGGTTCGCGTCGGAGCGCGGGAGCCGCTCGATCCTCCTCGACGGCTGCACGGGGAAGGAGCTCCTTTTCCCGGTCACCTGACCGGAGCGCTTATCCTCTCCGGGGTCGACGATCTCTCCATGCCCCCGCCGGCCGCGGGCCGGGAGGGGAAGAAGGTGAATGAGCGATGGATTCATACCGGTGCAATCTCTGCGGCTACGTCTA
>JAEWMO010000037.1 GCA_023457135.1 Methanobacteriota archaeon
CCGGACGGGAAGAAACTCCTCTTCCTCTCCGACGGTGGAAGAGGGCTCGACCTCTGGACGATGAACCCGGATGGGACCGGGAAGGTGCGCCTGACCGAAAGCGGCTGCATCGTCCCCATTCCGGGGCTATCCGGCTACGGGGCGGACTGGAGCGCCGATGGGAGGGGGATCGTCTATACCTCCTGCCTCTTCGATGATGCGGCCATCCAGGAAGTGAACCTCTCGGCCATCCGCACGGAAGCGGACATCTGGATCATGGACGCGGACGGGGGTAACAAGAAGCAGCTGACGACCGATGGAGATGCGCGTTTGCCCCTGTGGCAGCCGCAGGGGGACAGGATCGCATACCTCGCAGACAGAACCGGGAACCGGGAGATCTGGACCATGCAGAGCGACGGAACGGGCAAGACACAGGTGACGTTCAGCGAGGGGAGCGTATCCGGGTATTCCTGGTCCCCGGACGGTGCCAGGATCGCCTACGTCGTCGCGTCACCGCCGGGGACATTGCCGGAGTTCTCTCTCTGGGTTATCGATAGCGACGGATCGGGTTCGGAGCAATTGACAACCGGAAACCGGGACACATCACCAGTCTGGTCGCCGGACGGTACCAGGATCGCCTTCCGGTCGGAGTCGCGGGACCGGGCGCTCTGGGTGATGAAGAGCGACGGATCGGACCTCGCACCCCTCGGTCCTGATAATCCGGCATACATGATGCACCAGTGGTCTCCCGACGGCAGAACGATCGTCGTGAGCGATGGAAACGACCTGTCTGCAATCCCGCTCGAAGATCCGGCGGCACCCGCATCGCCGGGATTTGAGGTAGTTTCTGCAGCGGGTGCACTGCTTCTCACGGTATGTCTGCTCAGACTGCGAAAACAGAAATGAGGGAAAAGCGGGAACGTGCCGCACGAAGACGATTACCAGTGGAGCGCGACGCGTTAACGAGTAGCGCACCTGACGGTGCTCGAGCTCCGTTTCTGCCGAAACGTCGCTTATCGCCATCGCCGTCTTCACGCCGCTCACTCCTTCTCCCGTGCTCCCCGCAGTGCTTTTACATCCCCCACGGTCACCACGCGAACCGCACCGCCCTGGACGTCGCCTCCGGCATCGCCCATCCGGTCCTCGATCCAGCCCTCCATCTCCAGGTACGCCGCCCGCAACCCTTCGAGAACATCCGGATCGGCATCCCAGAGGCCGCGTTCGTGCGCTTCAAGCAGCCGTCTCCCGATCTCCTCCAGCGCCCAGGGATTCTCGTGGGAGCAGACGTTCGCGAGCGGAAACGGCGTGGGGGGACGCTTTCGCTCGATACGTCGGTGGAGACGATGAAGATCAACCTGACTTCCCAATCACCGCCCACGATCGAAATCGTGGTCAATACAGGCCTCCCGGTTCCGCTGAACACGCCACTCTGGGAGGCGTGCAACGAGACGCTGCACGAGACAAGGATATATGCCGATGTCGTTAACTGCACGTCCTCCTCCGGAGACGGCCGGGTGATGCTCACCTTTGCCGAGGGCCACGCGCCCGAGGTGACGCTGCGTCCTGCCAGGATCGCCATATCCGCCCGGGGGTGACAGATTCAGGCTGAAACCCTCCAACCCGCCCGCATTTCGTGCCGGCCGGTGTACGCACATTTATAGTCCAACAGTGCAAACACTGACACGGATCCGTTTTTTGAGGCGATCGCGCACCGCGTGAACCTCACGGCGACAACTGCCGGATTACGGAATATGCCGACCATGAACCTGACGGGCTGGATCGAACGTGACGGGGTGCGGCTTTCCCCTGCCGATGTAGAGCGGATGCTCAAAGACGGGCCGGAAGCTCTCGCACCGTGCGGCGGCGAGTTCCTGCTCACCTACGGTGACTGCATCGCCCGTGACGCCCTCGGGATCGTGCCCGGCCCCGTCCCGCCGGGGACCGTCTGCTCTGGCGGAAGAGAGATAGCCCGGGTAGCCCCCGATCCGGCGCCCTGCACCCTCGAGGAGGCGATCGTCACCGCGGTAAATCTCCGGGGCGATGAAGGGGTGGTGGCGTTCTCCGGCGGCGTGGACTCGGCCCTCATCGCCCACCTCGCCCGCCTTCCCTGCGTGACCGTGGGGATCGAGGGGTCGCACGACGCCGCATGGGCAACCGCGGCCGCCCGGATGATGGGACTTGACCTCACGATCGTCTCCCCGACAGAGGACGAGGTTGCGGAGGCCCTTACCCGGGTGGTCCGGGTCATCCCCGGCCCGACGAACCCGGTCGATGCCTCGATTGCAACGACCATGTACTTCGCCACCGCCTGGGCGGCAGAGCAGGGCCATACCCGGCTCCTCGCCGGCCAGGGGGCGGACGAACTCTTCGGCGGCTACGCCCGCTACCTCTCCTCGCCGGACCTCGCGGCGGAACTCGAGCGGGACGTTGCAGACCTCGGCCGCCAGGGGGCGCGGGACCAGGCGGTGGCGGCGCTCCACGGCACCTACCTCTCGATGCCCTATCTCGACGTCCGGGTGGTGCGCGCCGCGCGATCGATCCCGGCCGCCGAGAAAGTGCGCGGCGGGGTGCGGAAGTATCCCCTGCGGATGGTCGCCGGGGAGCATATTCCCGCTGAAATCGCACGGGCCGAGAAGAAAGCGATGCAGTACGGGAGCGGGATCTGGCGGACAATACAGCACCTCGCTCGTAAAAATGGTTATAAAAAGTCGGTACAAGGGTACTTAACGGAGATCAGTAGGGCTGAACATGGTAACTGAGAGCGATATTGAGCATATAGCGGAACTTGCGGATATC
>JAEWMO010000038.1 GCA_023457135.1 Methanobacteriota archaeon
CGCGCCGGTCCTGTTCGACCAGGAGGGCCGGGCCGCTCTCGATAAAGTGCAGTTGCATGTCGTGTTAGATCAGTTTGACCATGCCCGATGCGGGCTGGTAGCATTCTCCGGCGGCAAGAAGTTCGTCAAGCGCCTGCCGGGCCCCCCGTGCGGAGAGGCCGGACCGCACTCCCGCGGCGACGGCGTCCTCGACGCCGATACCCCGCATTCCGCCTCCCTCCTCGAGCGCGGCGAGAAGGAGGTCGCGCCCGGCGACGGGCACGATCTCGCCGACGGCGATATCGGGCCGGACGCTTGCAAGCGCCGTCCGCACCATCCCCGCCATCTCGCGGACCTGCTCTTCCGTCGTCCGGTAGAGCCTGAGGGCCGTCGCGGTCCGCTCATCATTGCCGTCACGGAGCGCCTCGAGACGGTCGAGCGTCGCGCCGGCGGTCTCGAGTACCCAGAGGTCGCGGATGGTGCGGCTCACCGCACAGAGCGCTTCGGCCTCCACCGCGGCCTGCGCCCTCGGCCCGGAACCGGTGAGCACCGCCCGGCCGGTGACGGCGACGAACGCCGGCGGCTCGATGTAGCCGAGCGTCTCGACCGCGTCCGGGCTCTGCCAGTCCGCCGTGACCCGGAACGTCCCGGTCGGGTCCGCGACCCGGGCCTGGACCAGGTCGCCGCTCCCCCTGCGCTCCGTGACGGCACCGACGATGAAGAGGCTGCGGCACCAGGCGCCCCCCGGCGTCACCACGTATGAGTCGCCCCCGGAGTCCGCCGTATGCCGCGCCGCGGCAAAGTCCCGCGCAAATACCCGTTCTGCAGGTTCCATACTATCTGTCCCAGGAAAGGGGCGCGGATCCCCCGGCGCACGGATCCGGCCGACCGGATCTCCACGCGAAGTTCCGGCATTTCCTTGAAATTCTGTACCTATCTTTTGGCTTTCAACCCTCTAAAAAGGATCATCGGAACGGCGGCGATGCTTTTACGATGCACGAGCACCAAGATCTGTACAAATGGACGGCAACCACACCATCTGGATAGAGAAGTATCGGCCGAGGAGACTCGATGAGATGGTCGGACAGAAGGAGATCGTGGTGCGCCTCCAATCCTACGTCAGGACCGGGAACCTGCCGCACCTCCTCTTCACGGGCAGCGCGGGGATCGGGAAGACGACCGCCGCCGTGGCGCTCGCGCGGGAGTTCTTCGGCGACTCCTGGCAGACGAACTTCCGGGAGATGAACGCCTCCGACGAGCGCGGCATCGACGTCGTCAGGAACCAGATCAAGGAGTTCGCCCGGACGTCCCCGCTTGCCGGCGCGGCGTTCAAGATCCTCTTCCTCGATGAAGCGGACGCGCTGACGACGGACGCCCAGGCGGCTCTCCGGCGGACGATGGAGACCTACGCCCGGACCTGCCGGTTCATCCTCTCCTGCAACTACTCCTCCAAGATCATCGACCCCATCCAGAGCCGGTGCGCCATCTACCGGTTCAGGCCGCTCGACGCCGGGGCCGTCGCCGAGGAGGTCAGGCGGATCGCCGCGGCGGAAGGCCTCACGGTCACGGATGGAGCGCTCGACGCCATCGTCTACGTCGCATCCGGAGATATGCGCAAGGCAATCAACGCCCTGCAGGGCGCCGCCATCCTCCGGCCCGACATCGACGAGGAGATGATCTACCAGATCACCGCGACGGCCCGGCCGGAGGAGATCGACGAGCTCCTGGACCTCTCGATCGCGGGGAGGTTCGACGAAGCCGAGCAGGCGCTCTCCGACCTGACCCGGGGCCGCGGTATCGCCCCGAACGAGCTGATCAACCAGTGCTACCGCACGCTGGTCCGGCGCGACATGGACCGGACGCTCAAAGTGAGACTGATCGACGCCCTCGGCGAGACCGACTTCCGCCTCTCGGAAGGAGCAAGCAGCGACATCCAGATGGAGGCGCTGCTTGCCCGGTTCGTCCTCGCCGCAGAGGAGCACCGGTGAGGGGTTCGGGCCGTGCCTGAAGAAGTAACCGTCGAAGTCACCGACAACGTCGGGGAGTGGACGAAACTCTTAAAGAAGCAGTACAAGCGGGAGCTCGCCGAGCTCTCCCGCGAGTACCCCCATAACCGCTCGCTGTACATCGATTTCCGGAAGATCTTAAACAACAAACTCGCGTTTGCGCTCCTGCGGAACCCGGGCAAGGTCCTCGGGGATATCCGGGACGCGATCGTCCAGAACAAGCTCATCAAGCTGAAGGACGGCCAGGACCCGGACCTGATCAACATCCGGTTCACGAACCTGCCGCAGAAGACCAACGTCCGGGACATCAGGGCCGACCAGATCAACACCTTCGTCGCCCTCGAGGGGATCCTCCGGAAGACCACGGAGGTCCGCCCCCGGATCGTGAGCGCGGTCTTCCACTGCCGCACCTGCGGGAAGAACACCGACCCGGTCCCCCAGGGCTACGGAAAGTTCGACGAGCCCGACATCTGCCCGAATTGTGAGAGGAAGACCCGCCTCGACCTGATCATGAACCGGTGCCGGTTCGTCGACGCCCAGAAACTCCGGATCCAGGAGTCCCCCGAAGGCCTCAGGGGCGGGGAGCAGCCCCAGACGCTCGACATCGACGTCACCGACGACCTCACCGGCATGGTCTCGCCGGGCGACCGGGTGGTGGTGAACGGCATTCTCCGGTCGGTGCAGCGGGTCAACTACGGTCAGAAGAGCACGCTCTTTGACATCTACCTGGAGTGCAACTCGATCGAGGTCGCCGAGAAGGAGTTTGAGGAAGTCTCGATCACCGAGGAGGACGAGGCGAAGATTGCAGCGCTCGCCCGCGACCCCCTGGTCTACAAGAAGATCGCCCGGTCGATCGCGCCGACGATCTTCGGGACCGACGACGTGAAGGAGGCGATCGCGCTCCAGCTCTTCGGCGGCATAGCAAAGGATATGCCGGACGGCTCCCGCCTCCGCGGCGACGTCCACGTCCTCCTGGTCGGCGACCCGGGTATCGCAAAGAGCCAGATCTTGCGCTACGTCGTGAAACTCTCGCCCCGCGGGATCTACACGAGCGGCAAGTCCTCGACCTCCGCCGGCCTGACGGCGACGGCGGTCAAGGACGAGTTCGGCGACGGCCGGTGGACGCTCGAGGCCGGCGCGCTGGTCCTCGCGGATATGGGGATCGCGGCCGTCGACGAGATGGACAAGATGGCAAAAGAGGACCGGAGCGCGCTGCACGAGGCGATGGAGCAGCAGTGCTACGACGACGAGACCGAGGTCCTCACGGAGAGGGGGTGGAAGCTCTTCCGCGACGTCACCGCCGGCGACCGCGTGGCGACCCTCTCCCCCGACGGCAGGCTCGAGTACGCAACCCCGGTAGGCTTTGTGGCATCGGAGTATGAGGGCGATCTCTACTACGTCAGGTCACGGCAGGTCGACCTCGCGGTCACGCCGAACCACCGGATGTACGTCAACCTGAACCGGCGGGCCGACGAGTGGGAGGGGTTCCGGCTCATCCGCATGGACGAGCTCCCGGCCCATAAAAGGATGCGGTTCAAGAAGAACGCCGTATGGACAGGCGAGCGGCAGGAGACCTACGAGATCCCGCCCGTCGTGAAGTTCGCGAACCAGAACAGCGAGGGAAAACTCACCGAGCCCGTCACGGTCAGGATGGACGACTGGCTTGAGTTCCTGGGCTACTTCCTCTCCGAGGGATCCGTCCAGCGGCACCACGAGACCGGGGTCCCCTACCGCGTGATCATATCGCAGACGAACCCCGAATCGGCCGAAACGATCCGGCAGTGCCTCGAGCGGCTGCCGTTTAACTTCTCCTACGACGGCAAGAACTTCTCGATCAACGCAAAGCAACTCGCGGAGCACCTCGCACCGTTCGGCAAATGCCACGAGAAGCACGTCCCCGACTACGCAAAGAGCCTCCCGCCGGAGCAGATCGGGATCCTCCTTGACGCGCTCATGCTCGGCGACGGCTACGTCAACAAGACGACCGGGGTCTCGATCTACACGACCTCGTCGAGGAGGCTGGCCGACGACGTCACCGAACTCCTGTTGAAGAAAGGATGGTCGGGGAACGTCCACCTCATGCGGGAGGCCGGGACCGTCACGCCCAACCCGCGTGGCGGGACCTCGGTCGTGAGCCACGACATCTACCAGGTGACCTTCATCCGCGACGGCCAGAACGAGCCGAACATCAACACGAACGGAAAGCAGCATATCGAGACACGGCCCTACAAGGGCATGATCTACTGCTTTGAGGTCCCAAACCACATCCTCTACGTCCGGCGTAACGGCATCCCGGTCTGGTGCGGCAACTCAATCTCGGTCGCAAAAGCCGGCATCACCGCGACCTTAAAGTCCCGGTGCGCCCTCCTCGGCGCGGCGAACCCGAAACTCGGGCGCTTCGACCAGTTCGTCCCCATCGGCGAGCAGATCGATATGCCGCCCTCGCTCCTCTCCCGGTTCGACCTCATCTTCGTGATGACCGACCAGCCCGAGACCGAGCGCGACGGGGCGATTGCGCAGCACATCATCAAGACGCATTCCGTCGGCGAACTGATCAAGCAGCACGAGTTCTCGCCCCTGCCGGACGTCGACGAGGCCTACATCCAGCGTGCGCTCGCGCCGGTCACCCCCGACATCGACCCGACGCTGCTCCGGAAGTACATCGCCTACGCGAAGAGGAACTGCTTCCCCATCCTCTCCGACGGGGCGAAGGAGGCGCTGATCGCCTACTACATGCGCCTACGAAACCTCGCCGGCGGGAACAAGCCCGTCCCGGTCACCGCCCGGCAGCTCGAGGCGCTGGTCCGGCTTGCGGAGGCGAGCGCACGGATGCGGCTCTCGAACACCGTCGATACGGAGGACACCGACCGGATCCTGAAGATCGTGGACGCCTGTCTCCGGCAGGTCGCCTACGACGCCGAGACCGGGAGCTTCGATATCGACAAGCTCGTGACCGGGGTCACGAAGTCGCAGCGCGACATCATCCGGTCGGTCAAGGAGGCGATCCGGAACGTCTCCAGCGACGGAGGCGGCCAGGCGAAGGTCGAGGAGGTCATCGACGTCCTGGTCCAGCAGGGTTTCTCCCGGGACAAGATCGAGCACACCATCGAGCAGCTGAAGCGGGGCGGCGAGGTGCTCGAGCCCCGGCACGGGCTGGTGAAGCTGATAGGGTAAGGGGGGCTTTGCCCTTTTTCCTCGCGAAGGGCAGCCGGCTCCGGGCGAGGTCGGGAGTCTCCTCGACCCACGATCCCGAAGTCAGGGAGTAAACCCGTCGTCCGTAAGGATCTTCTTTATCGTGTTTACCAGGGCTTTTGCTGTGGCAAGGGCGCCTTCTGCATCGGTATGGGTGGCGACAGAACTGAGATCATACGTGGCCGCATGCCGTTTCCTCCGCATCCGGTCAAAGGCGGCAACCTCATCCAGAGTGAGGTGATATCGCAGGAACTCCTTCACGGAAACATGCCCTTCGCCACCCTTCGGTCGGTAGCCCCTGGAGAACATCAGCGCCCTGCCTGCCGACAGAACCGCGTTGTAGGAGATGTTATACGCCCATTCGTTACTGATCTCAAGGTTCATCTCGGCGGCGCGGAGATCCCGTTCCGCAATACCGATCGCTTCCCTGACGGTTTTCGGATCGATGGGTATCCTCTCAATCTTCCCTTCCATCTCCAGGCGTTTCACCATAGCAACCCTCACCCAGGATCATAACTTTTGGTTTGTTCAGAACATTGGTGACAAACGGATCGGCCCTGTCGATGCGTTCCCGTAATTCTTCTTTCTTCACCAGCGTGTAATTAATCTCCCGCTGAAGAGTCCTCTCACTCTCGTTTATCAGGGGAATCAGTCGGTCCTCATCGACCTCCCCGACGATGAAGAGATCGATGTCGCTCGTTGCGCCTGCCGTTCCGGAGGCAAACGAACCATAGATGAATATGCACTCGAGATCGCCGAGTTCGTTAAGTCGCTCTTTGAGAACCCGGGCGACCCCCTCCGTCTTAAGAACCAGTCTCTGCAACTCAGGGTAGAGGAAAAAATTCCGGTCGACGGTGTAGTACATCTGGTTCCCCTTTGTCTCCGATCTCAGCAGGCCGAATGCTTCGAGCCTCGCGAGTTCCTTCCGGACAAGCGCGTAGTTCTTCCCGACCAGCCTCTCGACCTGACGGATATAATACTCCTTTTCGGGATTCAGGAGGAACAGCGTGAGGATCTTCACTCTCGTCTCCGAGGATATGAGAGTTTCAAGCATGCAGGAAGAGTGTCGCTGGTTGATGATAAAAAGTAATCTGTTGATTACTTATTGTACTCTGTCGAGTATGTTATGTAATCGGGATGCGGCATACGGAGTTCGGAAGAACGGGCCCGGCGGCCAGTTGCAGATAACCCGTGGGACGAATCACGGGCGGCAGACCATAGGTTTTCCGGGCAGATGTTGACGAACCGCTCCCGGCGATCCGGATCATCTGCCGAAGACTATCATAACCCGCATAGCCTGCCTCGCCGTGAGAACGATCCGTCTCCTCCACCCCCGGAGGGAGGGTCCATCGCCTCACTTTTACTAACAGACCCCGGACGTGTAGATGATTGTGAGAGAAATGCTATATAGGCCCAGGTCTATCTCCTTGTGCGGATGCTCAAAACAGCGTTCGCAAAACGGCGGAGGCTCACCCCATCCGTCCAAGACCGGATGAGCCCCCACTGCCCGAAGGCGAAAGAGTGGTTCGCATTCCACGTACTTAAGGCTGCGCCTCTTTTGCCTCCGGGAATGTTACAGGAGGCAAAACAAGTGAACGGAAACATTGGAATGCGGGCACCAGGGATGATTGAATGAAGCCGAAAAAACCTATCAGAGCTTCTTTCATTTTGGCGATATCCCTGGTAATTGTCCTGGCATGCACGCCTGCAGTATATGCTGATGAAAAAACGACTCCGGAGTACGGTCTTCAGATTCAAGGAGTACCTTATCATTTCCCACCGCCCCTTCCGGGGGAGGAAATAAACGAATCGATGATGACCGGACTTCCTGAATCCGAACACGCCTTAAGGGAATCAATACCCAGCCGGGATTCTTATGCAACCCTCCATCTGTATGAAGGCTGGAACTACGTATCTATACCGCTGTGGCTCGAAGATGGTTACAACACATACTTTCCAGCAGTCTTTGGCAGAGACAATGGAGCCAATGTTTCTGTCATCTGTAGGTGGGATAGTGAGCACCAAACATATGTTCAGGCAGTAACCGGCCATGTCATCGTCCCTCTTGAAGGGTTCATGGTAAAAGCGAACGAGGAACAGGATGTTCCGCTCCATTTCAAGGAAGAACAGTATCAGACCGTTCCAACGAGAGATCTCTATGAAGGTGCAAATCTTGTTGGTAGTTGGGGTTTCACGGGGTGGTCCGCTCATGACACCTTCATATCGGTGAACGATGCCTGGACTCAGGCAACGGGCTACGACAACGAGCTCCATCAGTCCGAGACGACCATCATCAACGGTGGAAGCGGCATTTACAGCGACGAGCGCATAATCTATCCGAAAAAGGCTTACTGGTTATGGATGGATAATCCCGCCACCCTGGTTCCCTTGAAAGCGACGAAAGACAATCATGATGAGGATTACCCCCAGGTCGGGGTGGAGTGGGTGACTGAGTATGATTCTTCCAGTCCTCTGCCGTTGAGTGACGATAACGCTATTGGATTCTACAATACACTTGGAAATGCAGGATGGGTCCAGATGTTCGAATATGGTAATACCGAGACCGATGGGAGCCATTTTACTGCAGCAACTGAGGACTGGCAGTATATTGATGGGGTTGACATTGCTTACTACTCAGGTCATGCCTCCTATCACTGGCTAGACCTGGGTCCTGGTCTTTTAAATGTTGTACCTTATACTCTCTGCGAATGGGGAGATCATGATCTTGAGTGGATATTTCTCCATGGGTGTCATACAACTGCACTTCCTGTAGACTTTAAGAGTCTGCCGCACTGGGCGATGAACGGGGTTCATCTGGTGTGCGGATACATTACTGTCGGCTGGGATACAAACGATGGAGCAACTCTTGCTACCCGCCTCCTGAATGGGGAGACAGTCAAAGACGCATGGTTCAATGCGATTGATGAAACGCATGATTCTAACTTTATATTAAGAGTGATCGGCGAGAATGAAGCCTGCGGGAATGATCATATCTGGGGCAGTGGATCAGTAATTTCCGATCCGCCTGTTGACGGCACTATGTACGATGAGTGGATTTATTATTGCGATGACAATCAATGAGAGGAGAAAATGGGGAAAAAAGCATTATTAGCGGGATTCGCAGTCTTAATACTGGGAATCATTATTGTGGGCCTCGGGCTGGCCTATCACCAACAGACAGCGGAAGGAGTCAATGACAGCAGTATTCCATTTATTCCAAAAATTGCCGGGTCATCGGGACCGTATATCCTCGCCGCCCCGTTTCCGGTCGTGAACGATTCGTATCCAATATACCAGACCGTCACTCCCGGGGCCGCATCCGAGGAAGTCCGGCGTCTCGGGAATCTATTTGGTTTAGCCGGGGAGATGAAGTCCGTGCCGTCAAGCAGTACTGTTCGGCTTGTTGACGATTCAAAAGATCCTGCGGCGGAGTTGTCGTATTATACGAATTCTGGAGCATTCTTTTATAGCATCCCGGAAAAGATGCACCCAAATGCCCCAGACAAACAGGCGGATCTTCCATCGGATGAGGAGACCCGCAAAATCGTGACAAATTACCTGGCAGAACGAGGCCTTCTTCCCGAGGATGTGTATTTCGAGAAAGTGAACGTTAAAGATCAGTATGCGCACACGGACCTGACCTCTACCACGGTGTATAACCTTACAAAACACGTCTCATTCATCAAGGAGATCCAGGGTCTCCGTGTGTACAATGCGGGTATCGGTGCAACAATCAACGAAAGAGGAGAAGTGGTGAGCGCCGGAAGTTCGCTACGGGAACTAAATCCCGAACCTGTCCGGTATGTAAAGATTGTGGCACCGGAAGAGGCGTATCAGCGGCTTATTGCCGGGGACGTCGTGATAAAACTGCTCCCTGATGGTTACGACGAGGTTGTGGTGAGCGACATCTCGCTCGGCTACTGGATGGAGATCAAAACGGAGCCCCAGAAGTACGTACTCCCCGTGTACGTGTTCTCGGGTGTGACCCCGAGCGGGGTGCACAGGCAGTATGTCTCAGCGGTCGATCCGTCCGAGATGCAGTATCTCACCTGAAACAATCCCTTTTTCTACTGAAACAGTTGTTCTGCGCAATACGAGTTGCACGAGCACTCATCCCAGAAACCGCGAAGTTCAGGGGTTGTTGGCGATACCCCCTTCGTGTCTCGCAGCCTCGCGATGCTCAAACTTCAGGCGTCGTCCGTCGTACTCACGAACCGTCGCAAGTTACACCTTCGGTGCACCGGCTCCGCTCCTGATAGGGAGATACAGTAACCCTCTACCGAACTTCGCGTTCTTCGCATCTACGATGCTCAAGCTCTGGCCCTTCGGCCCGTCACACACTGTGTGAGTCGGCAGAGTGGGTAGTGATAGGGCCACACGCAAAGTCGCGAAGGAGTCTCGTACGGCGAAGCCTAGTGGCTTCTCGAACCCCGATCCTCAACCCGTTGTGTGGTCTCCGCGACGTAGACCGCATGATCTCCCTCGTCGCGAGAAAGATCCCTCTCCGATGTCCGATTCCCCAGGTGAGGATTTTATCGCCTCATTTTTGCAAACTGTCGACGGACGTGTAGTTGAACTGGCAGTAAAACGTAAATATCCAAACGTTCAGGCCATTGTGCGGATGCCCAAAACAGCGTTCGCAAAACGGCGGAGGCTCACCCCATCCGTCCAAGGCTGGGTGAACCCCCCACTGCCCGAAGGCGAAAGAGTGGCTCGCATTCCACGTACTTAAGCACGTATATCAACCCACACCTATATCAGATCTTGAGATCTGGCTCGGTTGGAAGGATGAATCGCCACCGACCTATATCGGGACAAAGATCTGGGATCATCAGGGGGATGGCACTGATAATCTCGCCTTGTGCATCAATGCGATCGGATTCCAGAACATCCACGACTGGAGACTCCGGGTAACCGACAGTTACGGCGGAGACCAGGGCTACATCGAGGAGTTTTACGACCTCGTCGGATAAACACTCTATCCTTTTTTAGCTTATGGACAGATTACATCATATGAACTACCCGCTGGCGTTGGCATCCGCAGTATTCTTCTGGATGCCGGTTACCTATGCCCTGTTACCGGTATTTCCGTATAGCGGCCCGGTCCTGGTTACCACGGTTCTGGTTGCAACATGCGCCCTATCCACCGCCGGTATACTGCTCATCCTTCTTTCAGGGAAGTTCACAAAACCAGTTCAACGATATCTCGTCGTCCCGCTCATCCTGGATCTTCTCGCTGTCCTCGTGTCAGGGGTGCTCCTTGCTCTCATCGGCGGATCGATTCCACGCGGCATTCCAGAGTCCTGCTGGGCCGGCTGGGCAGCCGGGATACTGCTTCTCGCCCCCTGTTCCATGGCGGTGTCCTATGCCATCCCGGTAGACCAGCGGGTCAGGTCTGTGTCTATCGCGCTCACCGCAATCATGTGTGTACCCGCCACAATCGCCATGATTATTCTGGTGCGGGACTATCCACGCGGGATGTTCGAGTCGGCGCTCGGGATGATGGCGATATACTGGATTGTATGCATGCCCGTGATCGGGATATGTTACCTTGCCATGGCGTGGAATGCGAAGGATGGGTGACAGAACAGTCCATCTCCTCCACCCCCGCCTTCCGAGGCGGGTTCGATCGCCCCGCTTCTGCGAACAGTCGGCGGACGTGGAGAGAAACCGGACAGAATTTATAAATAAACCCACGTCCAGGTTCCTGTATGACGGAGCCGGGCCCGGATGGATACGATACTTACGCGAGCACTGAGCAGGGATGATTCAGTCCGATGAGGCTCTCGCTCTCCGCAAACTTCCACCGCCTCCGCGATCACCTCTCCCGGAGCCGGCTGCGGTTCGTAATCCCGCCGCTCGTTGCGGTCATCGCGTGGGCCGTCTGGGTAGGTGTCGCCGGCATCGCCTCAGGTCAGCCGGGGCTGTGCCTCTTCTGCTTCCAGGGGTCTACGAGAGAGGAGTAAATGAGCAGAGACATTAAAGGGCGGGCACGTTTCGTGCTCCTGACGTTACTCCTGATGAGTATGAGCATTGTGACGGCGGTGAGTGCAGGCGAAGAAGATAGTGGGAACGTAATCATCGCCGGTACCGGTGCGCCGATAACTATCACTGTCATCTCCCCGAATGAAGATGCGGAGGGCTGGATCGACGTCGTTCCGCCTCACGTTGCAGTTGTCGGCGAAATCGACGCCCCTTCCGGCGTACGGAGCGTGCTCGTTCAAAGTGAGATAGGGGAAGTTTCATGCGGGAACGATACGACATTTTTATGCTCTGTGCCGGTCTCTAAAGGGGAGAACAGAATCAGGGTCATAGTGACCGACAACCTCGGGAACCGGGCCGAAAAAAGCCTGAACGTGACCATTCACAGCGGAATACCTCCACCGCCAGCGATCACTGTTTCGGGCAGGGTAACAGATCCCGAAGGTAACCCGATTCACAACGCATCCGTGCGATTTGAATCGGTATTTGATCTGGACGGCGAGATCCTCTCGGTGACGAATACGACTGAGAAAGATGGCAGATACCTGATCAAGAACGCACTTGGATACCGGCAGACCATCATCGTTCAGAAAGAGGGTTACCTCCCCCTCCAGCGCGAGATTATCTTTGAAGATCTGACAAACGAACTTGACCTGGAATTGAGCCCCTCCGGAAGAGAGGTTCCAGGATTCGGTCTACAGGCAGGTATCATTGGGGTGCTCGGGGCATTATTGGTCCGTCAGGGCAAGAAGAAGTGATATTGTGTTATTTCTATGCAGGATGCGAAAATATCGCCGGTTGCCTTCACCTCCGGTCGTGAAAGAGAACATAGACCTGGTAGTTGATGGATTGCACTTCTCAGTTTGGTGCTGAGGACAACAAAGACAGAAAAGCAGGCAAATCAGTTGAATTCGTCCCAAAGGATCCTACATCGCTTAAAGCGATCCTCATTGCGGTCACATCTCCTCTGAAGGAATCGAATGAACGCACGGGATGTGAAAGCAGCCTCACTTTTGCAGAGAGCCTCCGTATGTGTAGAGTGAAAGGACAGAATTTATAAATATCCCCACATCCAGGCTCCTCTTATGGAACCGACCCCGGATAAATACGATAAAGAACTTGGATTCGTATTCGGGCTTCTGCTGGTCATCATCTGGATTGCCCTGCTGCTCTTCATTGAAAACGCCTTCTTCCCGCGCCAGGGTCTCTGGCAAAACCCATTCACCGCCTGGCTTACCCTGGGCCTTCTCCCGTTCGTCATGATGAGCGGGGACCACCTGATATATCGCCGGAAACTGGGCGGCATCGAGACCGTTCGCAGCGTAATCGGGCTCAAGAGCAACCTCCTGGGCTTTTTGCTGTGGTTCCCTGTTCTCGGAATATTTGCATCTTGGGGACTACGCCCTTCCCTATCAGGTCAACGGGGTGGGCGGTCTTCTCACGATCCTCGTCCTGTATCTGGCATGGGACTGGAGCGCAACACGGAGAAATCCTCACCCGAACATGGAACAGGGGTGATCTGATGAGGCTCTCGCTCTCCGCAAACCTCCACCGCCTCCGCGATCACCTCTCCCAAAGCCGGCTGCGGTTCGTAATCCCGCCGCTTGTTGCGGTCATCGCGTGGGCAGTGGGGATAGGCGTCGCCAGCATCGCCTCGGGCCACCCGGGGCCCATACCGCTCTACGCCCTCCTCACCCTCTTTCTGGTGCTCATGATCCTGGCAGTTGCGGGGGCCGCCACGCCGTTCCCGCTTGTTGCAGGCGTCCTCTCGTTTCACGGGCGGATACAGACGATGCTCGTTACCGCCGCAGCAATGACCCCGCTGGTATTCCCCCTGTTCATCACCCCCCACCGCTGGAGAGGCGAGCCACCGCTGCTCGCTGACAGGCTGCCGATCTTCGGGCGGCTTTTTGACGACATCATGAACGCCCTGCCGCTCGTGAAAGACTCATTAGCATATGAACTGGTATTTTCAGCCTTCACGTTTCTCGGGTTCTACCTCGAATGCGTGCTGGTTGCCACCGTCTTCTATGTCATCCTCCGGGTGGCTATCTTCCTTCGCCGCCCGGACCTTGAAGGTGGAGGTAACACGGAATGAAACCCCATCAATAGCCGGCAGAGAAACCGGGCCAAAGTATATCGCCAGACAAGTCGAATACCACACTAATCGCCCCTGCTCTGATCGAATAGAGGAGAGATGAACCCATGAAGACCTTAAAGATCATCGTCGAGAAACACCCTGACGGCTATGTCGCCTACCCCCTGGGTCTGAAAGGAGTCGTCGTCGCGGAGGGGGACACCTACGAAGAGGCGCTTGCCGAGGTGAAATCTGCCATACAGTTTCATATCGAGACCTTCGGGAACGATGCGTTCGAGAACAACGATATCATGGAGACCTTCGTCGCCGAAGTGGCCGTCTAGATGAAGTTTCCGCACGATGCGCCCCGGCGGAAGGTGCTGAAGACGCTGGATGCCTGACATTCACGATCACCGATCGCAGGAAAGCGGCGTTCGAAGTCGGGATCAAGATCGGCGCCCTCCTCTATCGGCTCTTCGTCCGGAATTGCCGTTAAACAGTCCTTCTTCTCCGCTCCGCCCCCCGAAGGGGATTGATCGTTCTGCTCTTGTGACCTGCTGAAGGGTGTGGACAGGTATCAGGCAGAATTCATACTTCAGTACAGGAAGGGCAGAACAGGGAGCCCACCCGGGAGCACGGAGCAGTTCACCGGGAAGAGTGCCGACGTTGGGACTCACGGGAGAAGGTGCCGATGGTCTTCTGTAACGAGCGGATGCATCTCTCCAGACTTTCAGAATGGGCCGACGCAACCTCCGGCCTCCACCCCCGTTCGGCATCGTTGACGAACTCCGAGAGAAGCGACAGGTACGCGGGACCCTCCGTCCGCCGGCTGCCCGGCCCGGGGACGATGCCCTTCCTGATCGCCGATGAACTCGACGCTCTTGCGCAGTTAATCAGGTACTCCTTCGGGTAATCGATCGCTTCGGGCGTTCTGGTGATATGTGCCTCCGGAATCTGCAAATATCTCGCCAACCTCTCCCTGTCGGCCAGTATCCAGGCCTCAACCTCCCTCACGGCCACACGGAAGTTCATGAAGTGCGAGGGAACAGGCAGCCAGCTCCGAACAGCCTCCGGCGCGCACCCGGTATCATGATCCAGGTCGACGACCACCAGCCAGGGCCGGGTACGGGCAGAGGCGTTAAAACCAGGCAGTTTACCCAGCAAATCGGACTTCTTCTGCCTGTAGAGGTCTCCGGGCAGGGCCCCGACGTGCCGGAGCAGCCGCCTCACAACCACTTCATCCAGCGATCCCTCGAAGGCGCACTGGAACGATATTATATCGTCCATCCTACTCTCCGAACCGGGCCAGCTCCGCCGTGTCGCCGGGACTGGTCTTCGGGATGACGACGTCCGCAAGGGATAGGCCGTTCTTTAACAGATCGTCGATCTCCTCGATATCGCCAGCCGGTGTAACCGTTGTACCCTCCTCCGAGAGCCGGAGCAGCAGCACTTCGTCGAGTCCGATGCCCTCGTCCTGCAACAGTTCGGGGGAGTGGGTACTGACGAGTATCTGGCGATCGTTCGTCAGCTGCAACCGGGAGAACATCTGCGGGATGTACCTGATTATCGCAGGATGGAGCGAGAGCTCCGGCTCCTCAAGGAGGAGCGGTCCTCCGTCATCCAGCAGTGCCCAGAGAAGGCCGATGAGCCTGAGCGTCCCGTCGGAGAGTTGCTGCTCTGTCTGCCAGGCTCCCTGAGGCCTCCAGTGCTTATACCTCCCGCAGAGATGCGGTTTGCCTTTGCTGTCGAACTCAACCTTGATCTCTCGTAACTGCGGTACCGCAACGTTGAGCGCCCCCTCGATCCGGCCCAGCATGGAGTCTCGCTCTTCTTCAGACCTGCTCATGATCTGTTCGAGAAAATCTCCACCATACGGATCGTTTTTGTAACCAACAGACCGCTCCGGTTCGCGGACCAGCTGCGGGATGAGGTGCAGGTAACGGATGGTCTTCAGAAAGTCGGCAATCTCCCGAAACTCTTTGTTGACGTTGACCTGCTCCAGGTACGTCTGGGTTAACCTCTCGGGATCCTCCTCATCCTGCTCGGAGGGACGTGCGATCACCTCGTCACCGCACCTCGTAACCCGTTCCTTCACGATAACCGGCTGGTTACGCTCATCCTGCCCGAACGATAATTCGTATTCCCAGAGATCATCGCACTCAGCGCTACCCAGCCGCACCATTAAGCCTACATTGGGATGCCGCCTCGCAGAGAGCGCCCTGAGGCTGGAGACACCGCCTCTCTGTTTTACCGCTCCCTGAAATCCGCCGCCTACAGACACAATGTCGTGCAAAAATCGGAACGCATCCAGAAAGTTGGATTTCCCGGATGCATTGGGTCCGACAAGGAAAACCCGCTCCTGCAGGTCAACCTCGACCCGCTGAAAGTTGCGCCAGTTCCAGAGCGAGATATGGGTAAATCTATCCGGCTTCTCTACCCGTCTGGAGCGGTTTTCCATAATGATAACCGATTGAAGCGCCGTGTATATTACCCTTTTGAAGACCGGAGGTCATCTCACGCCTCCTGCTCCCACCCTCCAGGTGCTCACGCTCGCTTCGCTCGCGGTTTGAAGCCTGATGGCTTCTCAAACTTCGTTCCTACGGAACGTCGCACTTCGCACCTGACGGTGCTCAAGCTCCGGACGTTTCATCCGTCGCACTTCGCGTGAGACCGTATTGTTGCCCGTTGAACTCACGCGAAGAACGACGCTCTTACAGAGCGGAGTTGGAGCACTGCAGGTGTGAGCCGCGCGATGGTCCGTCAGGACCGGAGCGTGAGAAGCCATCCGGCTTCGAGCCACAAAGAACACGAAGGCCAGTTGTTAACGCCCCTCATGGTGGGGCGCACCTTCTTACTCCCATACCCCCAAACCTACTAACCATGATCACCGACCGCGAGAAAGCGGCGTTCGAAGCCGGGATCAAGCTCGGCGCCCTCTACCACCAGTTCGTCGGGACCCCCATCGCCCGCGAGACCGCCGGCGCCGTTGAGACCGCCATCGAGCAGGCCGTCGGGCTCCAGCCTTACGTGACCAACATCACCGTCCGGCTGAACCGCGATATGATGGTCTCGAACCGGTTCGGCTACTCGGAACTTGCCGGGAAGATGTTTGACGTCGCGATCACGACCGAGGTCGGCTCGACCGTCTGCCGGGCCCGGCTGCACTTTGAAGACGACTACCCCATGATGGAGATCGTCGAGTTCCATGAAGCCACCCGCGATACCGATTACTGACGACCATATCCACATCGACCCCGTGAACGGCCGGGGGGTAGAGGCCGCGAAGGACTTCCGCCGCGGCGGGGGGACGCATATCTTCCTGGTCACGAAACCCTCCTGGTCGCTCGGGGTCGAACCCTCGTCGGGCGAGGACTACCGGGCGGTCTTCGACGCGACGCTCCGGGTGGCGGAGATGGTCCGGGAGACCGGGCTCGTCGTCTACCCGGTCCTCGGCGTCCACCCGGCGGAGATAGGCCGGCTTACGGCGCGGATGAGCCTTGAAGAGGCCGCCGGCGTCATGATGGCCGGGCTCGACCTTGCCGCCCGCTACGTCGAGGACGGGCGGGCCGTCGCCCTCAAGAGTGGCCGCCCCCACTACGAGGTCGCGCCGGAGGTGCTCGCAGCCTCAAACACGGTCCTCTACCACGCGCTCGAACTCGCCGCCGACTGCGACTGCGCCGTCCAGCTCCACGCCGAGAGCGGGCCCTGCACCGACGTCGTCGATATGGCCGAGCGGGCCGGGATCCCCATCGAGCGGGTCGTCAAGCACTTCGCGACGCCGGATACGCCGCTCATGCCCTCTTTCATCGCGCGGCACGAGGAGATCCCCGCACTTGCGCGGTCAGGCCGGCGGTTCACGATGGAGAGCGACTACATGGACGAGAACTCCCGGCCCGGCGCGGTCATCGGGCCGAAGTCGGTCCCGCGGTTCACGCGCCGGTATCTCGAAGAGGGGCTCATCACCGAAGAGGATGCCTGGCGCATCCATGCCGAGACCCCGTCACGCACCTACGGCGTGGATATCGTCGTTCCTTAACGGAACGGCGCACCTTTTTGACGACTCCCATCCAAGAGATCTGCAATGTACTTGAAAGTGCACCGCATACCGGGTGCCGGTGAAGTGGTGGCCGTCTGCGACGCCGAGCTCCTGAATGTCACCCTGATGCACGGAGACGTGAAGATCTGCATCAGCGGAGGGTTTTACGGCACGGAGCGTGTCGACGAGGAAGAGGTCAGGAAGGCGCTCTGCGACGCGGCGAACGCAAATATTATCGGGAAGCGTGCCGTAGCCCTGGCCGTCGCGATGGATCTGATCACCGAAGCGGACTGCATCATGATCGGCGACGTGCCCCACGTCCAGATATTCAGGGTCTGAACCATGAACATACAGACGAGCATCTGCCCCCGCTGCGGGCAGCCAAGCGAAGAAGGACTCTGCCCGCAGTGCCGGGCCGCGGAGGTCCGGCTGCTTACCTGCCAGCCCCGCGTGATTGCCGTCTACTGTCCGGTCTGCGAGTCGCAGAAACGCGGGAAGACCTGGTCCGACCTGCAGATGCCGCGCGAGGACCTCATCGCCGAACTGGCCGTATCGGCAACGAGCATCCACGAGGACGCAAAGAATATCCAGGTCAACGTCCGGGCCCAGGAGACCGGACCGAACAGGACGACCTGCACCATCGAGGTGGAGGCGACTCTCTATACGGTCCCGGTCCGGGAGACCTGCACGACCGAGATCCTCTGGCAGAAGGAGTCCTGCGACCGGTGCAGCCGGATCTCCGGGGGCTACTACGAGGGGATCGTCCAGGTGCGGGCGACGGGGAGGAGGATCAACGCCTACGAGCGCGAGGTCGCGACGAGCATCGCAGAGCAGGCAGAAGAGTCGCTCCAGCAGGGGGGCGACCGCTACTCGTTCATATCGGACCTCCAGGACACGAAGGACGGCGTCGACATCACCGTCGGGACGCAGCACCTCGGCCAGGAGATCTCGCGGATGATCACGGGGGCGCTCGGCGGCCGGTTCACGACCCACCCGAAGCTCGTCGGGGAGAAGGAGGGGAGGGCGCTCTACCGGATCACCTACTCCATCAGGCTCCCGTTCTACCAGAAGGGCGACGTGGTGGTCTCGCGTGGCGGCTACTTCGAGGTGCGCGACATCGACGGGCAGCGCCTCCGGGTCTTCGACCTCCAGAGCGGCCAGGGCCGGACCCTCGCCGAGGACGAGGTCGAACGGCTTCTCGGGAACGTCCGCGAGGCCGAGTCCGCGATCGTCGTCTATACGCAGCCGAACGTCGTGGGGCTGATGGACCCGAAGACCTTCCAGACCCGCGAGGTCAACCCGGTCCCCTGGACGTTCCCGGTGGAGGGGCAGCCGATCCGGGTGCTCCGCGACGAGGAGCAGGACCGCCTGGTCATCGTCGGGTGAGGGGCGCCATGCGTGCGCGGAAGGTGCCGGCGGCAGGTCTTGCCGATACGCTCGGTGCCGAGTGGGTGGACCCCTCCCGCCGGCCCTACGTCCGGGACGGCACCGCGTGGGTCCCGGTCAGGGACGGGTATCCGGCCGATGCGGACCTCCCCGAGCGGGAGAACTACCGCGGGAGGGGCTACCATCTCATCGGGGATATCGCGGTCCTCCACGGCGATGCGCCGACCGAAGAGGAACTCACCGCGATCGTGCGCCACTGCCACCCCCGGGGCGTCGTCCGGATCAGGGGGTATACCGGCGAGATGCGCATCCCGGACGCGGAAATTCTCTACGGGACCGCCGGCGAGGTCCGCCACCGCGAGCAGGGCTACACCTTCATCCTCGACCCGACAAAGGTGATGTTTGCGCAGGGAAACCGGGAGGAGAAGGCAAGAGTTGCCGCTCTCGTCCGGCCCGGCGAGCGGGTCGCCGATATGTTCGCGGGGATCGGCTACTTCTCGATCCCGGCGGCCGCAAGCGGCGGACGGGTCCATGCGATGGAGATCAATCCGACATCCTTTGAATACCTGAGACGCAATATTATGGCAAACCACGTCGCGGACCGCGTCACCGCAGAGGTCGGGGACTGCCGGGACAACCTTTCCGGGGTCTACGACCGGGTCCTGATGGGACACTTCGACGCCCCCTCGATGCTTGACGACGCCCTCGCCCATGTCCGGCGAGGAAGCATACTCCACGTCCACAGCATCGGGGAGCAGGCGGACGCGATCCGGGAGCAGGTGGCCCGGGCCGGGTTTACGGCGGCGATCGCCTCACGCCGGGTGAAGAAGTACGGTCCGCACGCGTGGCATATGGTGCAGGATGTGACGTTATCGTGAAGACGCTTTCGGGAAAGACGGTGGTCCTCGCCGTGACGGGGAGCATCGCGGCCGTCGAGACGGTGAAACTCGCCCACGCCCTTCGCCGCGAGGGCGCGACGGTGCAGGCGGTCATGACGGAGGCGGCGGCCGGGATCATCCACCCCGACGCCCTGGCCTACGCGACCGGCCGGCCCGTGGTGACCCGGATCACCGGCCTCGTTGAGCACGTCCTCTACTGCGGGGAGGGCGGGGCGGCGGACCTCCTCCTCATCGCGCCCTCGACGGCGAACACGATCGGCAAGATCGCCTGCGGGATCGACGACACGACCGTGACGACCTTCGCCACGACGGCGCTCGGCCGCGGGATGCCGGTGGTCCTCGCCCCGGCGATGCACGAGAGCATGTACCGCCACCCGGGGGTCGCGGAGAACCTGCACAAACTCCGTTCCTGGGGCATCGATGTCATCGACCCCCGGATCGAGGAGGGGAAGGCGAAGGTCGCCGATAACGAGACGATCGTCCTCCACGCAGCGCGGGCGGCCTCCAGCCGGCCGCTTTCGGGCAAAAGGGTCCTCATCACGAGCGGTGCGTGCGCGGAGCCCCTCGACGACGTCCGGGTCCTGACCACCCGGTCGACGGGGCGGATGGGAAGGGCGCTCGCCCTCGAGGCCTTCCGGCTCGGCGCCGACGTGACGGTGGTCCACAACGGGTCGTTCCCGTGCGTCCGGAATATCCCCGTCACGACCGCCGGGGAGATGCGCGAGGCGGTCCTTTCGGTCTGCCGGGACAGGGGAGTCGATATCTACGTGAGTGCTGCGGCGATATCGGACTTTAGCCCCCAGCGGCAGGAGGGGAAGATCCCGAGCGGTGCGCCCCTGACCGTCCGGCTCAACCCGCTCCCGAAGATCATCGACGAGGTGATGGCATCCTGCCGCCCCGTGACGGTCGCCTTCAAACTGGGGTGGCACGAGGAGGAACGGGCGCGGGCGATGCTCGATGCCGGGGCACGGATGGTCGTCGTGAACGCACCCCCGGCGATGGGGGCGGCGGAGGGGTCGTTCCGGCTCATGACGGCCGATAGCGTCACGGACGTGACGGGGAGCAAAGAGGAGGTCGCGGCGGCGGTATGGTCAGGACTGCTGTAGCCTTCTCCCCCGGCCACATATCCGGTTTCTTCCGGCGGGTCGAGGGGGAGGAACCCGCGGCCACCGGGAGCGTCGGGGCCGGCGTGGTCATCAATGAAGGGGTGCGCTCGACCGTCAGCCCCGCCCGTGCAACAAGCGTCCGGGTGGTCCGGGAGGGCCACGAGACCGCCGGATCGCCGCCGGTCGAGTACGCCCTCGACCGGCTCGGGGTCACGGCCCATGTCACCACAGAGTGCCGGCTCCCGATCGGCGCCGGGTTCGGCCTCTCGGCGGCGGCGCTCCTCGCGACGCTCACGGCTGCGAATCACCTCTTCGACCTCGGTCTCTCCGCGGACGAGGTCGCCGCCCGTGCCCACGAGGCCGAGGTCCTCCACCGCTCCGGCCTCGGCGACGTCGCCGCGAGCCAGGCGGGCGGGATCGTCTGCCGGACGGGGCCGGGGATCCATGCCGGGATCACGCGCATCTACCCGGAGGAGCCGCTCTATGCCATGAGCCTCGGCCCGCTCCCGACCGCCTCGGTCCTCTCCTCGGAGGACGCGATGGCCCGGATCGCCGCCGCGTTCCCGGGCCGCTGCCCCCGGGACCTCCCCGACTTCTGCCGCCTCTCGCGAGGGTTCGCCGAGAAGAGCGGCCTCATCGCGCCGGGGGTGCGGCAGGTGCTCGATGCCTGCGACGGGGCAGGAGTCCCGGCAAGCATGACGATGCTCGGAAACGGCGTCTTTGCCGCAGGTGTATCCGCGGAGCGGGTGCTCTCCGGGTTCGGGGAGGTCTACCGCCTCTCCGTCGCCCCCAGCGGCCCATACCTTATCGAAGTGAGACCATGATACCCAAAGACCATCCACGCTACCGCTCCCTGGTCGCCCGCGAACGGCTGGCCCGGTGCGCCCGCGAGGGCGTCGTCGCCCTCGAGGGGCTGACCGCCCACGGGCGCGGGGAGGCGTTCGACTACCTGATCGGTGAACGGACGACCGGGAGCGCCGCTCTCGCCGCCCGGACGGCCGCGGCGATGCTTCTTGCCGCCCGGCATGCCGTGATATCGGTGAACGGGAACACCGCGGCGCTTGCGGCGGCCGAGATCACGGCGCTCCAGCAGGCGAGCGGCGCCGACGTCGAGGTGAACCTCTTCCACCGGACGGAGGAGAGAATAGCCCTGATCACGGCGCTCCTCGAGCAGCACGGTGCCCGGGTCCTCTCCGGGATCGCGGAGCGGATCGTCCCGCTCTCCCACGACCGCGGCCTCAGCCTGCCGCACGGGATCGGGGACGCCGACGTCGTCCTCGTGCCGCTCGAGGACGGGGACCGCTGCGAGGCGCTCCGGAGGATGGGCAAGACCGTCATCACCGTCGACTTAAACCCGCTCTCCCGGACCGCCCGCACGGCGAACCTGACGATCGTCGACGAGGTGACACGCGCCATCCCCGCAATCACCGCGGCATGCGCCTCCCTTGAACCCGGCGAGGGTGAGCGCCTGATCGCCGGGCTCGATAATACCTATCTCCTCCGGGCGGCAATAGATGAGATGAGAGAGAGATTGAGCCATGCTCTGGAGTGAGGTCTACCGCCCAAAACGGTGCGACGAGATCATCGGGCAGGACGAGGTCGTCGGCACCATCGTCTCGTTTGCCGACGCACGGAGCGTGCCCCACATGCTCATCTCCGGCCCGCACGGCACGGGGAAGACCTCGGCGGTGAACTGCCTGGCGCAGCGGCTCTACGGTGAGACCTGGGAGGCGAACACGACCGTCTTCAGCGCCGCCGATCTCCTCGGCAAGGGGAGGAGCGCTCTTGAAACGGACGAGCGCTTTACCCAGCTCTACCGCAAAGACCAGAGCCTGATCGTTAACTTCAAGCGGATCGTGAAGTGGTACGCCTCGATGCGCCCGCTCGACGCCGACTTCAAACTGATGGTCGTCGAGGATGCCGGGAGCCTCACGTTCGAGGCGCAGCAGGCCCTGCGCCGGACGATGGAGCGCTACAGCGCCACCTGCCGGTTCATCTTCGTCACGACCCGGCCGTCGGCGATCATCCCGGCGATCGCGTCGCGCTGCCTGCCGCTCTTCTTTGCCCCGCTTGAGAGCGGGGTCGTCCGCGCCCGCCTCGAGGAGATCCTCGCCGCGGAGGGGGCCGCGCTCCCGGCCGACGACCTCGACCTGATCGTCTGTGCGGCAGAGGGCGATCTGAGGCGGGCAATCATGTACGCGCAGATCGCCGCCAGGTCGGGAGGCGACCTCGATCTTGCGGAGATCTCGCGCTCGGAGACCGCAAACGTCGCCGCATCTGCGTTCGACGCCATACGGGCCGGCAACTTCGATGCCGCGCGCAAGATCGCCGAGTCGCTGATGATCGAGTACGGGCTCTCGGCCCGCGAGGTCGTCGGCGAACTCCGGCAGGTGATCCGGCGCGAGTATAACCATCCGGCCCTTGCGGTCGCGCTCGCCGACGCCGACCGCCGGCTCAGCCACAACGCAAACGATTTCGTGCAGATCAATGCACTTCTTGCCCGG
Source organism: Methanobacteriota archaeon (assembly GCA_023457135.1). Classification (GTDB taxonomy): domain Archaea; phylum Halobacteriota; class Methanomicrobia; order Methanomicrobiales; family Methanoculleaceae; genus Methanoculleus. The sequence continues at coordinate 23,168 of JAEWMO010000038.1, forward strand.
ATCGCCCGGGAGGTTGTTCAGTGAAGAAAGTACAACAGCACTATGATGAGGTCGCGGATATCTACGACGACCGCTACGACGGCCACCGGGGGAGGTGCTACCACGGGCACATCTCCGACCATGTTATGAGGGAGCTCCCGAAGGGAGGGTTCCTCCTCGATCTCGGCTGCGGGACCGGGCTCTTCGTCCAGCGCTACGTCGCCGAAGGCGGACGGGCCGTGGGGCTCGATATCAGCCCGGGGATGGTCAGGCACGGGCGGCGCCGCTGTCCGGAGAGCGGGTTCTGTGTCGGGACCGCCGACGTCCTCCCGTTCAAGGACGCCACCTTCGACGCCCTCGCGAGCCTGCTCGCCTTCAGCTACGTCCCCGACCCGGAGGGGATGCTCCGGGAGTGCTACCGGGTCCTGAAACCCGGCGGCAGGATCGCCGTCTGCACGCTCTCGCGGACGGTCTTTACGAGCATCGTCCCCATCGTCTACCAGGTGGGCGAGAAGGTCGGCCTGAAGAAGGTGGGTGTCGGGGACTTCGACGAGCACTACTACACCAACGCCGAGATTGCCGGGCTCTTCAAGGCAGCCGGGTTTGAGGAGGTCTCGGTCGGCCGGTGCTCGTTTGCGCACCTGAATCTCGCCGACCCCGTCTTTGACCTCGCGAGAAAGGTGGAGCCGTTCGTCGAGGGGAACCTTCCCTACCTCGCCTACAACGTCTGTGCGGCCGGGAAGAAGCCGGAAGATTAGGGGGACCGGAGCCGGGAGAGGATCCGGTGCTTCTTTGCAAGCGCCGCTTCCGCCGCCCGCGCGACCCCGATCTTCATCTCCTCGAAATCCCTTTTGTCCTCGTCCACGACCTTCTTGACCGGGGTGTAGGCGGACTCCCTGAACCGGGGCGTGAAGTCCTGGATCTCGCCGTTGACCGAGAGGACCGATTCGGGCAAACCTCTCTCGACATACCCGATCTCTCGCATCGCGACGCCCGCGGAGCCGACGACCCGGCAGATCTCGGCCGCGAGCTCGGGCGGGGCGACGACGAGAAGCGCGTCGAGGGAGACGCCGAGGTAGTCGATCTGAAGGGCGTCGAGCATCTCGAGCACCTTGGGCTGCACGAGCGTCCGGAGGTCGTCCTCGACGATGACGATCCGGCAATTGGCGGTCTCGGCCATCTCGTAGGCGTCGCCCCGGAGGCCGCCGTTCGTGACGTCGGTCATGGCGTGAATGCCGTTGAGGACGTCGCTTGCGAGGAGCGCCTCGCAGGCCTTGAGGAAGTGGAGGTTGATCGTCTCCTCGACGACCTCCGGGAACCCGGAGTAGATCGCGGCGGTGGCGATCGTCCCGCCGCCGGCCCCCTCGGTCATGAGGAGGACGTCGCCGGGGGCGATCTGCTTCCGGGCCGTGAGGTGGTTTGCGACCCCGACGGCGCCGACGCAGCCGGTCATCCGGGAGCCGAGCACCATGTCCCCGCCGATGCGGAGGGTGGACCCGGTGACGAGGGGAACACCCATGGCTTCGCCGACGGCGGAGACCCCTGCCGTGTAGTCGAATATCTTTGCCACATCGCCGTCGTCGGCGACGTGGATATCGGAGAGGAGGGCGACGGGCTTTGCCCCCATCACGTAGACGTCGCGGAGCGTCGCCCGGGTGACGTGGAACCCGGCGAGGAAGGGGAAGTCGGAGAGGCGGGAGTGCATCCCGTCGACGGTGGTGATGATGTAGTCGCCTCCGGCACGGACGGCACCGGCGTCGTCCATCTCGTCGACGCCGACCGCGGCGTCCGTCCGGCCGATGATCCGGGCGAGCTGCCGGTGGGCGAAGAAGTCCCCCGAGCCCCTCGACCCGACGCCGAACTCGCCCATCGTCGAGCCGGAGGGCTCGAAGGTGAAGAGGTCGCCGGAGAGACCCGTCGAGTTCTTTGCCTCGGCGAGGACCGCCCGGGCGAAGGCGGCGGCGTAGGCGGGGGATACGCGGTGATGCTTGATCTCAAGGATATCTTCTGCGAGAAGGCGCACGATCTCGTCGTCGGGAGTGCCGGCGGCGAGGTGCCGGCGGCTGATCTCTTCTACATCCATTGTATGAGTGGTCGGTGCAGAACGAGATAAAAGGAGTGGCGGGGGAGAGGCAAAGATTCAAACGGCTGCCGGCCGACACCTGATGGATGACGGTTAACGGGATGATCGCGGCATGCTCCATCGCCGGTTCGGACTCCGGCGGAGGGGCCGGGATCCAGGCGGACTTAAAGACGTTCACGGCACTCGAGGTCTGGGGGCTGACGGTCATAACGGCCGTGACGGCCCAGAACACCCGCGAGGTGCGGGGGGCCTGGGTGCTCCCCCCCGAGGCGGTGCGGGCCCAGATAGAAGCGGTCGCCGACGACTTCTTTATCGGGGCGTGGAAGACCGGGATGCTCGGCGACGCACCGGTCATCCGGGCCGTCGCGGAGAGCCTGCCGGAGGGGGCAACCCTCGTCATCGACCCGGTGATGATCTCGACATCGGGCCACCGGCTGCTCGAGGAGGAGGCGGTCAGGGACCTCGTGGAACTCCTCATCCCCCGGGCGGCCGTCGTCACCCCGAACCTCCCGGAGGCGGAGGTGCTTGCCCGGATGCGGGTTACGACCGTCGAGGAGATGGCCGAGGCCGGGGAGCGGATCCTCGATCTCGGCGCCCGGGCCGTGGTGATGAAGGGCGGGCACCTTGCCGGCGGCGCGGCGGTCGACCTCCTCGTCGACCGGGAGGGGACGGTGAGCCTCTCCGGGGAGCGCTACCCCTATGCGGTGCACGGGTCGGGATGCTGCTTCTCTGCGGCGCTCGCGGCGCACCTTGCCCGCGGGACGTCTGCGCGCCGGGCGTTCGCGGCGGCACGGGAGTTCATCGATACGGCCATCCGGGAGGCGGCAGGCGGTCCGGGCCCCCTCAGGATCGTCAACCCGGGCGGAAGGATTATTCGTTGACAGGGAAATATTACTTCTTACATCTCGTGAAGTTCCGACGATTATTTCCAATTCGACGGGAACAGTTCCGATTCTTTATATCCAGACAAATACCCCATAAATTTCCAATAAAGCTGGATTAATCCATTAAAAATGTAAAACAACCATTTCATAGTATAAAACAAATACGGAGGTTTAATAACCAGGAAACTGCAACTACTGTTAGAATGGACGAGATCGACGATGCGATTCTTAGGGAACTGCAACGGGACGGGCGGATGTCCATGGCAGAGCTCGGCTCAATGCTGGGCATCGCACCGTCGACGGTCTTTAAACGGATCGAGAAACTGAAGAGCGCCGGTATCCTCGAGCGGTTTACGATCGTCATCAACCAGAAGTGCTTCGAGCATACGCTGGTCGCTTTCCTGAACGTCCGGGTCCATCCGGACGGAAAACCCGAGGTCGAGGAGTTCATGCAGGATCTCCCGTGTATCCTCGAACTCTATGAGGTGCTGGAGCCCGGCGACTTCTTCGTCAAGGTCCGGGTGCAGAACATCTCCGAGCTGAAACGGAACGTGCTCATCCCCCTCTCCGGCCTTCCGGGGGTGAAGGATATCCAGACGATCATCTCGGTGAGGAAGGTCAAGGAACAGACATGAACGGATTGCAGATTGAGACCATACAGCAGATGCTCGCGATCGTGACGCTCCTCCTCGGAGCGCTCCTCATCGGCGTCATCTACAATGCCTACCGGATCGTGAGGCAGCCGACCCTGCTCCTCTTCATCTACGGACTCTTCACGCTGGTGGTGGGGATCACGTTCGCCGACCTCGTGAGCGTCTTCACGCCGGATGCGTTCATCATCGCCTGGTCGTCGGTCTTCTCCCGCATCGTGGTGATCCTGGGCCTCTGCGTGATGGCCTACGGTATCCTGAGAGGATGATATGCGCACCGGTACCTCGTTCGCCCGCGACTGGCAGCTGATCAAGGTCGCCCGGTCCCTGCGGCGGCGCGATGTCACGGCGCCGCTCGTACAGAGGCTCCTTGCGGACGCCTCGCCGGGCCTCTCGGAGCAGGTCACCGCGATAGCCGGAAAACTCGGCGCTGAGGACGGGGCGGCGCTTCTCGCCCACAATGAGGAGCGGTTCGATCCTCCCACCCTGATGGAGGGGCTCCTCCTGATGTGGGGGATCCCCTGCGAGCCCGCCGAGACCCCCGACGGGGGCCGGGCGATCGTCATCGAGGGGGCGGCAGCGGCATCGGCGATCCGGGAGACGTTCGCGGACGTCCGGGTGGCCGTGCCCTACCTCACCGGCTACGCCCGGGCGCTCCAGCGGGACGCGGTGCTCGAGACCGGCACCGGGAGCAGGATGACGATCCGGTTCCCGCCCTGCGAGGAGTAGGGGCAGCACGCCTGCTCTCCACGGCACCCTGCCCTGACCGGCCATAATACGGCCTTCCGCTCGCCCGCTGGCGCGGCCGCATCTTCCCGCGAGTCCTTTTGCGAATATTTATCTCCTGCAACGTCCGTTCGTTTATCATAAGGAGAATACCGTATGGAGAGAGAAGCTGCACGGACGTGCCAGAGCTGCGGGATGCCGATGAGCGCACGGGAACACTTCGGGACGGAGGCGGACGGGTCGCCGTCGAAGGACTACTGTACCTACTGCTACCAGGACGGGGCGTTCACGGCGCCGGATATCACCATCGATGAGATGGCGAAGATCGGCGGGGGGATGATGTCGCAGATGTACGCGATCCCTGCCGAGAAGGCGGAGGCCTTCGTGAAGGAGCAGCTCTCGTGCCTGAAGCGGTGGGCCGGGAGGGAGGTTGCGACCTGCGGGAGCTGCGGGATGCCGCTCCTCCGCAACGAGGACGCCGGGACGGAGGCGGACGGGTCGCTCTCGGTGGAATATTGCACCTACTGTTACCGCGACGGGCGGTTCATCGAGCCGGACCTGACGCGGGATGGGGCGGTCGAGAAGTACGCGCCGATGATGGCGGCAAACCTCGGCATGCCCCTTGAGAAGGCGGAGGAGATGGTGCGGCAGTACCTCTCGACGCTGCCGCGGTGGCGGGAGTAAGGGTCCGGCCGCAGGGGGCGAACTCTTATATGCCCCCGTCCGTACAATCGATACAGGGGAGGGAACGATTGAGCCTGCATACCGAGCTGCTTGAGAGGAGGGAGGAGATCCTCGCAGTCGCGGCGAGACACGGCGCCCGGGCGGTCAGGATCTTCGGATCGGTCGCCCGGGGCGAGGAGACCCCGGCAAGCGACCTCGACCTCCTCGTCGAGTTCGAGCCGGGGAGGAGCCTCCTCGACCAGATCGCGCTCGCCCAGGACTTAGAGGATCTGCTCGGCCGCGAGGTCGACGTGGTGACCGAGAAGGGGCTGCATTGGTACATCAGGGACCGTGTCTGCCGGGAGGCCGTACCGCTGTGAAGGACGACCGGCTTTACCTCATCCATATCCTTCACTCGGGAAGATAGAGGACTATACCCGCGGCGGGCGGGACGCGTTCATGGACTCCCCGATGGTGCAGGACGCCGTGATCCGGAACTTTGAGGTCATCGGCGAAGCGGTGAAGCAGATTCCGGATTCCCTGAAACTTGAGCATCCGGAGATCCCCTGGCGCCGGATCGCCGGCCTCCGGGACGTCCTGATCCACCAGTATATGAGCGTGGACCTGGATGCCGTGTGGGCGATCGTTGATGGAGAACTGCCCGAGTTCAGGCAGGCGGTTGCCGGGATCCTCGCCAGACTGCAGGATTGTTGACCGCGGCAAATCTCCAGGCCGGAACGCCCTGCTCATGCCGCGCTTTCGGAGACCCGGACCCTGCCGATGATCAGGTCTTCTTCCAGGGGAATACCCTGCCCCTCCTGCCGCAACGCTTCCACGTGCCCCTCGATCGCTTCTCTGATGTTCTCCATCGTCTCCTCGACCGTCTCCCCCTGGGAGTAGCATCCGGGCAGCGCCGGGACTTCCGCCCAGAACCCTCCCTCTTCAGCCTTCTGGATCACAACGGTAAACTCCATGTTAGCGCTCCGTTTTAGAGTAGTTCAAGAAACTCTTCCCCAGTTAAACCGCCACGCCGTCATGAAGAACACGCCTGATGAAGGGGTACTGCCGGTGCGCTGCAAGATCGGCCCGGGAGATGACCTTAACCGAGAGCCGCTCCCCGGAGAGCATCAGCAGGTCGAAAGCAAGTCCTGTAAGGTATTCACGAAGACGAAAATCCTTCCCCGGATGTAATCACAGGGATATCGATATCGGAGTCCGGCCGGTCGTCCCCCCGTGCCACGGAACCGAAGAGTATGATCTCTTCTATTGCATCGCCGCACGCTTCTCGTGCCTTTGCCGCGAATTCGTGGATGACCAGTCGCCTGACCGAAACCATATGATGGAGTTGTTGCGAACGCAGGGCCATAATGATTACTGATCAAACCTTCACGGCCGGAACTACCCCGGCCTGGCAGGCTTTCCCCCGGGGGCGGACCCCCTACCGGCATGTCCGGAAACGGGCCGGGCTTTCTAAGACTCCCGTCTACCGGCTCCGGGTAGGCCGGTATCGGGTTAT
>JAEWMO010000039.1 GCA_023457135.1 Methanobacteriota archaeon
CCACCACGATCTCGTCCACCACCTCCCGCAGGGTGTCGATGAGACGGTCGATGAAGGTCCTGCCCTGGAAGGTGAAGAAGTACTTCTCCCGTCCGCCGGCACGCCGTGCCGCTCCGCCAACAAGAACGATTGCAGACCGCATACTCAAGCTCCTCAGAGCCGCTCCCGGAAGCGGATCAGTTCTGCAATACAGGCATTATAGGGTGCGTCGATGCCGTGTCTCAGGGCAAGGGCGGCCACTGCCCCGTTCAGAACGTCGATCTCGGTCTTTCGTCCGCGGGTGAGGTCCTGGAGCATCGACGAGTGATGGGCGGCCGTCGCCGGGAGCTGGGTGGAGCGGAGATACGTCAGGTAGTCTTCCGGAATTTTCCAGGGGAGAGGGACCCCCTCGGCCTCCGCCACCCGGAAGGCCTCCCGGACTATGGCGGTGACGATCGTCCAGGCGTGCGGGTCCGTGAGAGCGCCGTAGGGGACGTTCGCGATGGCGCCGAGCGGGTTCAACGCACAGTTGTAGAGGGTCTTACTCCAGATATCGGTCCTGACCTCCGTGGTCGCCTCCGCCCGGATGCCGGCCTCCCGGAGGAGTGCCGCGAGAGCCTCGACCGCGTCGTCCGTCCCGGACGGATATCGCCCGAGTTTCATGGGTGCCGCCTCAACCGAGACGTGGACCGAGGCGTCGCCCCGCCACTCAAACCCGGTGATGATCATGCCGCCGATGACCCGGTCGGTGAACTGCCCGATGATCTCCTCGTTCCCGACCCCGTTCTGGAGGCTCATCACCTCGCGTCCCCTGATTGCGTCGGAAAACTGGCGGCAGACGGCCCCGGTGTCGGTAGACTTCGCGGCAATGATGTAATAGTCGGCGTCCCGCCACGCATCGGGGAGGTCTTCGGAGCAGCTGAAGCGGTAGGCTCCTTCTCCCCAGATGCCGGTCATCAGGAAACCCCGTTCCCGCACCGCGTCTGCATGCCGCTTCCTCGCGACAGCATGGACGTCCGCGACGCGGGACAACTTTGCGGCGACGGTCAGGCCAACCGCCCCCGCACCCAGGACCACGATCCTCATTCCGGAGTACTATATGGCGGAGTTACCTGTTAACTCCTCCCATCTCCCGGCGTGCAGACCCTCCCGCGCCGCTCCATGGCAAGGAGCGCCTCTTTGATGGCCAGGTCAGGGGAAAAACCGCCGAGGCCGGTCTTTGCGACGACGCGGTGGCACGGCACCACGATCGGGGTCGGGTTCTTTGCCATCGCCGACCCGACCGCACGGGGCGCAGTCCCGATCATTCGTGCGATCTCGCCATAGGTGGCGGTCTCCCCGCAGGGGATGGCACGGACGGCGCGGTAGATCCTCGCGAACGTCGAATCCCCCCCGGTCGCGACGCTTTCGAGGGATGAGAGGTCTGCCGGCCGGCCGGCACAGTAGCGCAGGATCTCTTCAGGGACAGGACCGTCGAGACCTTCGCGGGCGAACCGCACCTGGTAGACCAGATCGTCCTGCCAGGCAACGTGGACGTGCCAGAGGCCGAACCGGCATGACCCGATCAGGATCGCCATCGGCCGGCCTCCTTCCCGAACTGATCGACGGTGCAGACGGTCATCTCCGCCTGCATCCACGGCGGCAGCCCGGCGTGGACCCGGGGTTCCAGGAACCGCCGCTCCCCGATGACGAGCATTCCCCGGTCCTCAGGCGTCCGGAGCACCCGGCCGAGGGCCTGCAGGGCGCGGTTGATCGCGGGGAGGGTGTAACTGATGAACTCCCCCTCCTCGCCGAACTTCATCCGGAAGTAATCGATCACCATCTTGCGGACGCGGTTGAACGGCGCGAGCGGGAGGCCGATGACGAGCGCTCCCGAGAGCATCTCGCCCCGGTAGTCCAGACCCTCGCTCCACTTGCCCCCGCAGACCGCAAAGAGGACGCCCGACCGGCCGGTCCCTGGAAGAGCCATGAACTCACGGAGCATCGCGGCGGCAGTGCCTGTCTCCTTGGGCTCAATGTAGACCTGCTTCTTCCGGATACGGGGGGCACACCGCTCGGCAAAGGTGTTCAGGAGGTCGTAGGACGGGAAGTAGATCGCGAGGTTCCCGGGAAGGGCGGCGAACGTGGTGATGTAGTCCTCGGTCCGGGCGAGGTTCTCCCGGTCCCGGCGCATCGAGTAGGCGGTGGTGATGTCGTTTGCGCAGAGGACGCGGCGGTTCTCCGGCGGGAAGGAGTTTGGGAGCGAGATCGTCGTGACGGGGAGGTCGCCGAAGTAGTAGCGCCGGTAACTCTCGATGGGCGAGAGCGTCCCGGAGATCAGGACACAGCAGGCGTGCGCCTGGGCGATCTCCTGGAGTTTGTTGCTCGGGTCGATGTTCCGGACTTCGAGCGCCACGCTCCCGTCGTCCCCCTTGCGGTATACCGTGAGATAGGCAGGATCGGCCGCCGACCGGAAGATCCGGTAGAAGAACTCGGTCAGCCGCTCGATCGCGCTCTCCCGGAACTCCCCCGCCTGCATATTCTTCTCGCGGATGCCCTCGCTGATCTTGAGGAGGTCGTCCACAACCTCTTCCATGCTCCGGTAGAGCGTGCCGGCGAGGATCATCTTCTGGAAGATGGCGGGTTCGAACCAGTCCTCGGTCTCGTGCGAGGCCTTGAGCGCCTCCATGAACCGGGTGATCTGCGGCAGTACCTGGGCGACGGCCTCTGCCTGGTGCTGGGACCGCCGCCGGCCGGCAAGTTCGTGCCCGGCCTGCACGATGTCGCGCTCCTCGATCGTCACGCTCTCGATGCTCTGGACGACGTCGCCGCAGTTGTGGGCCTCGTCGATGAGGAGGAGGGCGTCGTGCCCTTCGATGCCGAGGGACTGGTAGAGCTGCTCGCGGATGATGTCGTCAAAGAGGTGGTAGAAGTTCACCAGGATGACGTCGGCGTCGCGGGCGGCGTGCATCATCGTGTCGTAGGGGCAGATGTCGCCGCAGAACCCGGCGAGCTGGTCGGGCCAGATCATCTCGGTGCTCACCCGCTCGGCCCGGACACGCAGGGCCGCGGAGGGGATCATCTTCAGCCCGGCGTCCTCGGGCTCCACGAAGGACTTGCCGTGGATGAAGTAGGGGCAGATGAGCGGGTGCTCCGGGTCCATCTTCCGGATCTGCTGCCGGATGTGGCGGTCGTTTGCCGGGACGAGCGCTCCCTTCTGCGCCCGCTCCCGCATCAGCGCCGTCGAGAAGGCCTTGACGCCCTCGCACCGCCGGTAGACATCCCCCTCGCCGCCGAGCGGGCACATGCTGGATTTGCCGATGAGGTAGGCGAACTTCAGGCCGCCGCGCTTCTTTCGGATGAGCTCGAGCTCGCGCATGAACGTGGCGAGCTGGCTGATGGTGCGGACTGCGACGAGCACTTTACGTCCCCGGCTCTCCGCAAGGAGCGCAGAGACCACGCTCGACTTGCCGCTCCCGGTCGGCGCATCGATCATGGCGATGCCGCCGTCGCGCGCAACAGATGCGGCAAGATCGAGCATCTCCCGCTGGTGAGGCCGGTACTCCCGGTATGGGAACCAGCCGTCGAGGGTATCCATTACATACAGATCGACGGCTGACATCAATGTAGTTTGGGTGCCCGGGGCGAAAGTGAAGGAAGCGGTCTGCCGCGAACGAGCAGGGCGGAAGCGAGGTCCCGGGCGCCGCGGGTGCCGGATGTCGCAGTATAATCATCTGATCCGCTACGAGGCGGATATCCGCCGGCCTTTCTCCCGATAGGGGCCGGAGAACGACGACAGCCGAAAGTATTATGATATCTTCGGTACACCTCCCGCACGAGGAGATCATATGTCGCTCAAGTCTGAGGTCATAGATAAGATTGCGGCCCTTATCACGGCCGCATTCGGCCTGGTCGCCGCTCTCGCATGGAACGGTGCCATCCAGGAACTTTTCGCGCTCATCTTCGGCGAACAGAGCACGCTCGTCGCGATGCTCGTGTATGCGATCGTCGTGACGATCATCGCGGTGATCGCGGTGATCCTGATCGGCCGCGCCGCAGCAAAGGCAAAGAGAGAGGACGAGATAGCAGCGCGGTGAGCCTGCATAACCATCCTCATTTTTGACCGATTCTTCTGAACCAGACCGATTCTGATCCCTGATGAGCCGGCGCGACAACCTGACGGTGGGACGGGATACCGATACGGGGAGGCGCTGATGCGGTCCGGCGCTCCCGGTCTACGGCCGGTCACCGTCACGATCCTCGAATACGACGCCTCACACGTAGAAGAGCGAAGCGTTACCCGGCCCGAAGAGATCCAGACCCCCACCCTCCCCCCGGCGATCACCTGGATCGACGTCGACGGGGTTCATGACGCCGGGATGGTCCAGGCCGTCGGGGATGCCGTCGGGCTCCACCCGCTGACCCTGGAGGATATCGCGAACATCCACCAGCGCCCGAAGATCGAAGATTACGGCGACTACCTTTATGTTGCAGTCCGGATGCTCGCTCCGGGAGATGACAGGGGGTTCCGGAGCGAGCAGGTCAGCCTTGTCCTCGGAGAGAACTACGTCGTATCGTTCCTGGAGCACCCGGGCACCGCCTTCGATCGCGTCCGGGAGCACCTGCGTGCCGGGGCAGGAAGGCTCCGGGGCGAAGGAGCGGACTACCTCTTCCACGCCCTGCTGGACGCGATCGTCGATGAGTATTTTGGCGTCATCGAGGTCTTCGGGGAGCGTATCGAGGCCGTCGAAGAGGAGGTAGTGGCTGACCCCGACCGCGAGACCCTGCAGGCGATCTATGCCTTAAAACGATCTCTTGTCGCCCTCCGGCGAGCTGTGTGGCCGCTCCGCGACGTGGTGGCGGAACTCGAACGGGGCGAGTCGGCCCTGATCCGGGAACCGACACTCGCCTATCTCCGCGACGTCTATGATCATACGATAGAGGTCGCCGAGACCGTGGAGACCTACCGGGATACGATGTCGGGAACCCTCGACGTCTACCTCTCAAGCCAGAGCAGCAGGATGAACGAGATCATGAAGGTGCTCACCATCATCGCCACCATCTTCATCCCGCTCACCTTCATCGCCGGGGTGTACGGTATGAATTTTGCGCACATGCCGGGGATCGCGCACCCCTGGGGCTACCCGGCAGCCCTCGCTTCGATGGTGGCCGTCGCGGTCATCATGATCCTCTACTTCAAAAGGAGGGGGTGGATCTGATCTCCAGGGAGAGAAGGGCGCCTGGCGTTGTCACCATCGCAGCCGGAAACATCCTCGTCCTGGATGGCAGGGCGATCCGAAGGGATGCACGATGGGCAACAATTGTTTATATGTCGTGATTGCTTCTGCCGGGAAGGCGCCCATAACCCTGCCTGGCAGGCGCATGAAGGCGTAAGTACCTGCCTTCACACGAGGATATGGCACCCATCGGGCGGCGCGCCGGGGAGATGCTTCCGTCCCGTCGCGGGGGCCGGCAGCCCGGGAGGCGAAGATGCAGCAGGAGAAGACCTGTCCAATACTCTCGATCCGGGTCATCGACTACACGGGCGAGCACCTTGAGGAGCGCGAATGCATCGAACTCACCGAGGCCTGGTCATGGATCGGCCGCAAGACGGTCACCTGGATCGACGTCGTCGGGGTGCCGGTGCACGACGAACTCGTGGTGCTCGGTAAACAGGCCGGCATCCATCCGCTCACGATGGAGGATATCACGGCCCCGGACCAGCGGCCGAAGGTGGAGGAGTTCGGGAGTTACGTCGCCGTCATCGCAAGGGTACTCTCAGAGAGGAACGGCAGGGTCGTAAGCGAGCAGATCAGCCTGATCTTCGGGGAGAATTACGTCATAACGTTCAGGGAACAGCCTTTCCATGTCTTTGAACAGGTCAGGGAGCGGCTCAGGAACGAGCTGAGCGTCATCCGGGGCACGGGGCCGGATTTCCTGGCCTACACGCTCCTTGATGCCATCGTGGGCGTCTATCTCACTATCCTCGACGCGGTCGACGACAAGGTGGAAGACCTCCAGGGCAGGGTTCTGGCCTCCGCAGATCCGCTTGCCTTAAAGCAGATCTACGAACTCAAAGAGGATCTCCTGACCATCCGGAGAGCGGCCGTGCCGGCACGCGAGGTTCTCGGGTCGCTCGCAAGCCGGGAGTTGAGCCTTGTCCGGAAGGAGACGATCCCGTACTTCCGCGACATATACGACCGGTGCATCCAGGCGGCAGAGGTCGCGGAGTACACCAGGGATACCCTCTCCGGCGTGATGGACCTCCATACCTCGAACCAGAACAACAGGCTCGCCGAGATCACAACGATCCTCACCATCGTCGCGAGCATCTTCATCCCCTTGAGTTTCATCACCGGGTTTTACGGGATGAACCTCAGGAACATACCGCTCGAAGACTCGCCCTGGGGCTACCCGCTCGTTCTCCTCCTCATGCTGGGCGTCGCGTTCGCGATGCTCCTCTACTTCAAGAGGAAGGAGTGGATATGACGGCGAGCCTGCGGCGCGGGGAGAGGGGCGGCAACCCCTTTTTTGTAGCGAGAATGCCAACACTTCTCCACTATGGCAATCCATCCCATTGACTACCGGTACGGCACACCGGAGATGCGCGCCGTCTGGAGCGAGGAGAACAGGTTCCGGGCGATCGTCACGGCCGAAGTGGCGCTGGCCCGGGCTGAAGCGGCGCACGGGATGATCCCCCGCGAGGATGCGGAGACGATCGCGGCATGCGCGCCGGGGGCCCGTCTCGAACGGGCAAAGGAGATCGAGGCCGAGATCAACCACGACATGATGGCGGTCGTCAAGGCCGTCACCGAGGTCTGCGGGGATGCCGGCAGATGGATCCACTACGGGGCGACCTCGAACGACATCCTGGACACGGCGACCGCCCTGCAGGTCCGCGAGAGCCTCGCGCTCATCGAGGAGAAACTCGGCAAACTCCTCTGCGTCCTCCTCACGCGGAGTGCCGAGACGAAGACGCTCGTCTGCGCCGGCCGCACCCACGGGCAGATCGGCGTCCCCACCACCTATGGCCTCCGGTTCGCCATCTGGGCAAGCGAGGTCTCCCGCCACATCGAGCGGCTCCGGCAACTGCGCCCGCGGGTCGTCGTCGGGCAGCTCACCGGTGCCGTAGGCACCCAGGCGGCGCTCGGCGAAGCCGGGATCGATATCCAGGAGACGATGATGGAGTTCCTCGGGATCCAGTCGGTGGACGTCTCTAACCAGATCATCTCAAGGGACCGCTACGCGGAGTACTTCATGTTCCTCGCAAACGTCGCGACCACACTCGATAAGATCGGGCTTGAACTCCGGCTGATGCAGCGCTCGGAGATCGGGGAGCTCGCGGAGGCGTTCGGGAAGAAGCAGGTGGGGTCGAGCACGATGCCCCACAAGAGAAACCCGATAAAAAGCGAGCAGGTCTGCGGGCTTGCCCGGATCGTCCGGTCCGCAGTCGAGCCGGCATTGCAGAACAACGTCCTCTGGGACGAGCGCGACCTGACGAACTCCTCGCCCGAACGGGTGCTCTTCCCCGAAGCCTCGGTCCTCGCCGACCACATCCTCAAGGTGATGATCGGCGTGATGGAAGGCCTCGAGTTTGACAGGGAGAATATCCAGAAGAACCTGATGCTCCTCCGCGGGGTGAACCTCGCCGAGTCAGTCATGATCGAACTGACGAAGCGGGGCATGAACCGGCAGGAGGCCCACGAAGTGATGCGGACGGCGAGCATGCAGGCCCTCGGTGAAGGCCGGGACCTCGCCGCGGTGCTCGGAGAACGGCCGGAGGTCACGGCGTTCGTCACCCGCGAGGAGCTCGATGCCCTCCTCGACCCCGACGCCTACATCGGGACGGCGGTCCTGCAGGTGGACCGCCTGATCGAGAAACTCAAACCCCTCTGTCCGTAACGAGGTTCAGGGCGGGACGTGCCGCCGCATCCCGCCCGGTGGCCCTCACAACTTGAACCGGGGAGCGGTATCGAAGAGCTTCCGGTACAGCGAGTTGAAGAGCTCGATGTACTCCCCGGCCTTCTCCGTGGAGACGTACCGGGTCTTATCCCCCTCGGTCACTCCGGCGAGATACTCTTTTTCCACGAGAAACGCGACGTAATCCTGGCCGGTCTTTGAGTTCAGGTCGCATCGGTTAATGATGCCGGTAAACGACTGGGGCGTTCTGCAGAAGACCAGGATCTCCCAGTAGATCTCAAACGCCGTCCTGCGTCCGCTCATCTCCGACCCCGCTCCAGCGTCTCTTTCAGGAGAGCTTCGGATTCTTCGATCTCGCCAAGCCGTTCGTCCCAGACTTTTGCAAACCGGAAGAAGTAGTATGAAGAGGCAAGGCTGACGAGGGCGACACAGAGCGTGAGGAGCGACGGGATGACCAGGTAGTTGTTGATGGTGAAGGAGATGCCGTCCGCTGAGACGGATAAATGCTCCAGGCTGACAGCGAGCCCGAGAAGAAACGAGCAGATGCCGCCGAGCGTGCAGACCAGGATCATGGTGCGGATGGTCGCGCGGTTGTCGCGGTAGTGGGAGAGCATGCTTACGATGAGGCGGGTGAGAGCCTCGTCCGGGACCTCGCCTCCCATCCCATCGAGGTCGCCCTTGATC
>JAEWMO010000040.1 GCA_023457135.1 Methanobacteriota archaeon
AGCGCCTCGACGAACCGGTATGCCGGCGGGCCGAAGTCCCCGATGCCGTACGCCGACGGCAGCGAGGTGACGTGCAGGAGTATGCCGCTTCCCCGTGTCTGGATCATCTCCCATCTCCCCCTATGAACGGCCCGAACCTTTGGGGCGCATCCTCATATACTCTCGCGTCAGGGGTCTGCGCCCCTCCGGCCCGTCCGGGAGGGGCAGGGTCAAATAGGTTCCCCGCGTACCGGGGGCCGAGAGGAGGTGATGAGACGGCAATACCAGCCGGCGTGACCGCATCCCGCGTCCTGGAGTACCTCAGCGACGTCGCCTATCCCGCATCGCGGGAGGACCTGATCGACTACGCCCGGGGGGCCAACGCCCCCGACGAGATCGTCGAGGCGCTCGAACGGTTGCCTGAACGGCGTTACGCGAGCCCCGAGGTTGTGACCGAGACGATAGGAATGGTGATGTAGGGTCAGGGCACCGGCGTCCGCCCCTCCGCCGCCATCTTCGCGAGATACGCCTCGCGCCGTGCCACGTAGATGCCCGTCTGCTTCCCGAAGGGCACGTACTCGGCGACAGCCCGCCCTTCTTCTGCGAGCCGGCGCTTTGTCTCGTCCGCAATCCCCATCAGGAACGCGAACTCGACCGTCCCTGCCGGATGCTCCACCAGCCACGCGACCAGGTCGGGGTCGTGGGTGGCGGCCGAGAACGGCACGCCCCGGTCGAGGAGGTCCGATGCAAGCGTCCGGAACCGGCGCCGGATATCGGTAAGGTCGTCCGTATCCGCCGGGTAGGCGCCCTTCACCAGGCGGGGCTTGATCCTGTGGCGGACGATGCGGTCGAGGTCGCCGGGGGTGCGGTCAAGGGAGGTCTGGAGTGCGAGGGTCACAGGTAACCCCTGCCGGGCGCAGGCGACGGCGGCCTCCACCGTCGTCTCCACAAGCCCCCGCCCCTCCATATCCACCTCAAACCCGACGCCGTGCGCACGGGCCTCCTCGCAGAGCCGGAGCAGGGCGTCGCGGGCGGCCTCCCGGTCGAACGACGCACCAAATGCAGTCATCTTCACCGTGAGCGACGCGTCCAGGTGGTGCTCGCCGATCGCGGCTATCGCGGCCGAAGAGCACTCCCGGTTCTCCCGGGCCTGCTCCTCGCTCCGGGCATATTCGCCGAGAACGTCGAGGATACACCTGATGCCCCGGGCGTTCTGCGCCCTGCACCGCTGGACCGCCGCATCGAGGTCGGGCAGCGTCCATCGCTCAGCCCTGCCGGAAGTCCTCAGAACCACTGTATCCGCTCCGGCCCTACGGTTTCCTTGCGAGCAGCCACCCGCGCCCGACCAGCCCCCGGCCGGCGGCCTTCTCCCAGAGGGCAAGCCCCGCACGGGCGTCGTCGCAGGCCTCCTCCCCGATGAGCCCGATAATGCTGTCCCGGCCCTGCCGCAACGATTCGCGGAGCCCCCGGACCCGCCGGGCCGGGTCGCCCGGAACCTCCCCCCGCCCGGTGACAGCAAATCCGTTCCGCTCGAGGACGTTAGCATAGCTCTCGACCGTCTCAAGGTGCGGGAATATCCCGAAGGTCTCCGGGGTGTGCCACTCATCTTCGCTCATCGGTCCGGTCTGGACCCAGTCGGTGAAGGCGAGGGCGCCCCCGGGCTTCAAGACCCGGTAAACTTCGCTGACCATCCGGTCTCTGTCGACGACGTAGCACCAGGCGTCCTCGCCCCAGACGGCATCGAAGATCCCGTCGTGAAACGACATCTCGATGGCGTTCCCCTGCTGGAAGTCGACCCTGGCAACGAGGCCGGCCGCCTCCGTCATCCTGACCGCCTCCTCGACCATCTGCGGCACCGGAACGAGCCCGATCACCGTCGCGCCGTAGTCCCGGCTAAGCCGCCGGGCCGCTCCTCCGGTCCCGGGGAGGAGGGCGAGCACCCGGCTCCCCGATCCTATCCCCGCCCTCTCCGCGAGGTCTCCGGTCTCGCGTTCCGTCTCCTCGCCCGCGAGCATCTCCCAGATGAGCCCGACCGGCCCCCCGTAGACCCGCTCGATCACGCCTGCGTGGACATCCATCATCGTCATCCACTTCCGGCGCACGATATCGCCCATAGACCCTCACCGTGCCGCCGCGGGCACCTCCTCCCGCAGGGTGAAGAGGTCGCGGAGCGTGTCCCTGATGCAGGCCTCGAAGATATCCCGGACATGGGTGTGGGCGATCTCGAGCCAGTCCGCGACCCCGTCCGGCGGGACGCTCTGGCCTTCGGCGAGGAAGTAGTCTATGTTCAGGAGGAACGCGTTGTTCTCCGTCGACTCCGGCACGGCGTCGGTCAGTTCCACCCGGCAGTTGTCCCGGTTGTCGTGGAACGCGAACTCGCACCCGGTGATGAACCCTTCAGGAACCCGCGGGAGCTCCGGCGGGAGGGTCGGGTAGAAGGCGAAGTAGTCCGAGAGCGTCACCTCCCGCTCCGGTATCTCGATGAGGTTGACGTAGCGGAGGTTCATGGTCCCGATGGCGTCGATCCCGATGACGTCCCGGAACCGGTCAAAGACACTCATGATCCGCTCCGAGAAGGCCTCCCAGTGGACGTAGGGCTTCTGGCAACTCACCGTGAGAAGGCGGGGGCCGACCTGGACGGCGCAGCCCTCGTCCTCGGCAAGGAATATCGACCGTTCGGTGACGAGCAGTTCCTCGCGGAGCCCTTCGGGGCCGACGAGCATCACCACCTCGCGGACATAGCGCTGGTCACGCTTCGGGTAGGCCTCTTTCAGGCTGCCATACAGCACGCCGGGGTAGGTCATGTCCCAGGGGGTCTCCTGGGGGAACCGGAACTCGCATATCACTTCGGCCGCAGGCGGGTTTACGTATTTTCGTACCTCTGCCATGATCTTCTCCTCAAGGGGTGTAGGATAGAAGGAGACTACTTTAAGGTGACTGCTGCCGGGAGAGCGACCGGACCGCGGCGGTGAGCACCCGTACTTTATCATCCGGGGCGCCCATCCGGATGCAATGGGCGAGACAGTCCGCCAGATAGTCCATCTCCTGATGGGGGTCATCGGCGCCGGGATCATCCTCCTTCTCAATGACCGATGGGCGTTTGTCTTTTTGAGCACCGTGCTCGTCGCCGTCTTCCTCCTCTGCGACGCCTTCACCCGCGGCTACGACGTCCCGGTCTTCTCGCAGGTATTCGACGAGACCGAACGGCAGGGGAAGATCCCGCTCAAGGGCGCCATCGCCTACTCCGCCGGCGCCCTCTTCTGTCTCGCGGTCTTCGGGAGGGAGTACGCCGCGGTCGGGCTCGTCACGGTCGGGGTGCTCGACAGCGTCTCTACGCTCATCGGGCTCCGGTTCGGCCGGCATGTCCTCAGAGGTAAGAAGTCGCTTGAAGGGACGGTTGCCGGAGCGGCGGCGGCCGCGCTCGCGCTCACCCTCCTTCTCCCCTGGTGGGCGGCGGTGGTGGTGGCGGGGGTCGCCGGGATCATCGAGGCATACTTCCCGCTCGACGACAACATGGCAATCCAGATCGGGGCATGCGTGACGCTCGCGGCGGTGGGGGTTATCACAGCGGGGGTAGTTTGAGGTCTGCCCCCCATTCGCCGGAAGAGGGCACCGGTATCGACCTCTCCCGTCTCAGCGGGCCCGGTGGACGACCTTGAACAACCGGGTCTCCCCGGCGCTGAGCGTCAGCCCGGAGGAGGTTAACGGCACCCACTCAGGCCGGGATTGCTCCACCGTCCTCATTCCGACAATGCAGGGAACCCTGATGGCGGTTCCGGGAACGGTTTCATCCCGGACGCGATCCTCCGGGGCAACGTTCTCCGGGGTGGTGCCTTCCGGGATAGCACCCATGGCGATGGCGTCTTTGAGGGTTACGCTCCGGTGTCCGATGACAGGGAGCCTGACGCTCTGCGATTGCTCCTCCCGGACAAACCACCCGGACCGGGTGGCGCTCCAGGTTTCACCCTGGAGTGTCCACGCGGCCAGGAAACTCTCAGCCCCGTCAAGGGCGAGAGATCGCGGGGCCGTGATCTCAAAGATCTCGGTGAAGGTGTCAGGACCCGACACGGCACTCACCCGCCGGGCCCGGGGTCCGCTGCCGCCCCCGAAGGGAACAGATTCGTCGTCATCCCCAGTCGAGGTGGCCGGGAGTCCGGAATGACGGATCCCGGGCCCGGCGCCCGCCGCCGGTGAGGCATGCACCGGAGATACGGGCCGCCGCCGTGGTCCGGTCCCGGCTGCCGCCCCGGTCGAGCCTGCAGCAGAGGCCATCTTGCCGGGGAACGAACCGCCAGGGGAATCCATGCCGGGTGTGGTTATATTCAACTTTAAAGTGCTCATAGCAGGACTGAATACCTTCGCCGCCATCAGCGCCATTACGAGAAGAGGAGTGGCTCTCTTCAAACAATTCATGCTCATCGACAATCACCATCAAACCGGAGGCCCGGACGAGCACTCTTAAGTACGAAGAGAACTAATTGCGTCCTGCCCACGGGCTGCTGTGATGTTCATCGAACTGTCGCGAGTGGGGTGAACATCACTCATCTCTCTTAGAGATATCAGATACCGGACTGCTGTAAACAGTCCAACTGATGAACAAAATTCACCTGTCAAGGATATATGTCAATCGTGTTGCCCAAATCCAATGGTACTGGAAAAATTCAGCCCCCACGATACCGACAGGGTTTCAGGCCCGGACATCCCCGGATTGACGGGAACCGGACAGGAGAAGTTCTGAACTACGGCCCCACAGGTCTTTTCGACGGTGAACGTTTTGCATTGGCGGGATCGTGCTCGTCAGGCGGCACAGCCTCAAGGTGGAAGGAGGAGCACAACCGGTCTGTGCCCTGCTCCCCTCCTCTCAGCCGCCAGGGACCTGTTCCCCGCGAGAGAAGGGAGAATCAGCCCCCTTTCAGTGCCTGACGCCCCGCTTTTTGAGTTCCTCGGACTTCCGCTTCGAGCACTCCTCGCACCGGAACTCGGGCGCCGGGTCGTTGGACTTGTCATAGTTCTCCGCCCGGACAAGGCGGTAGCCACGCGCTATCTTCCCGCAGTCCACGCAGCGCACCTCCTCTTTGACCTCCCACTGGGCGGCGAGCGTCTCAGACGTGAAGATGAACCGGTCGACCCAGAAGAAGATGAGCCCGCCGATGAGGTTTGCGACGATGGTGGCGGCCAGTGCTCCGAGGCCCGCGAGCAGGTAGAGGACGCCGGCAAGGAGCGGCGTCGAGAGCTGCCACCGGACGAGATAAAGGCCGTATCGCTTAAAATTTACTTCCACCTATAAAATTCGCCCGGGAACCTCTTAAAACCGGGGCCGGCACCCGGCGGGAGGCCGCGCCGGGTGAGGAAAAGGCGGTATAAGAAGCCTCTTTTTTTGTGTGGTTACCCGAGCACAAGGATCCGGCGCGTCAGGCTCTTATGCACCCGCTGCTCGTGCTCCTGCAGGATGGTGAAGTGCCGGGCGGCGATCGGCGTGATGTCGCGGTGCGTGACGACGACCGCGCGCCTCCCCGGCTTGAGGATCCGCCGGATCTCGGCGAGCGAGCCGTCGTAGAGCCGGTCCATGCTCTCCCCGTGGATCCTGACCGACTGGCCGTAGGGGAGGTCGGTCACGACCGAGTCGAGGGCGCCGTCGCAGACCGGGACCGCCGTGGCGTCGGCGATCATCACGTCCGAGCCGGGGAGGTTCTGCCGGTAGCCCGCGACCATCACGGGGTCGAAGTCGCTGCCGAGCACCCGGACGCCGATCTCGCGAGCCTCAAGGAGGATTCCGCCGGTGCCGCAGAAGGGGTCGAAGATCAGCTCCCCCGGCCGGACCAGGGAGATGTTGACGAGCGCCCGGCCCATCCGGGGCATCATCACGCCGGGGTGGAAGAACGGCCGGCGCATGGGGTTCCGGAACTCGAACCCGCCCCGGTCGATCCGCGCAATCACGCGGCCGAAGTAGCAGCGGTCATCCGAGACGACGGCGCGGTACTCTTCGACGGGGTCACGGAGCGAGACAGGGCCGGCGATGAGGCCACCGATCAGCTTCTCGACCTCAAGACGGGCCGCGTCCATGTGGGCCCCCTGGATCAGCTTCACCCGGCCGGCAAACGGCTTCTCGGTCCGGATGGCGAGGTCGCGGAGGAGGCCTGTGAGCCCCTCCTTCGAGGGCTCGCACTCGCCGAGGTACTCCATCACCACGTGCGTCAGGGCAAGCCGCCCGACGGCCTCCGGGTCCGGGCACTCCGCGACCGCGACCTGGGTCCGCCGGTCGAGGACGGTGCCCACGCACTCCAGTTCAGCAGCCGGGAGGTCGGGGTGCTCGCCGGAGAGTTCGAAGAGCAGTTTCATTCGTATGATATTGGGCCCGCGGGGCGATAAAGCGGGGGGATGGAGGGGAGCGACCGAAAGCAGGGCTGGCTGTCGTGGGGATCGTGAACCATGCACCTCCACCCGATCGGGCTCGAAGCCGGGTTAGATCTCAGACCCCCAGATATAGTAGAAACGAGGAAGAAGCCCAATACAGTGGACCGTGAGGACTGCGCACCTTCGCACCTGCGGTGCTCATACTCCGTTCCTTCAGAAACGCCGTTCTTCGGTGCTCGAACTCCTGCCCTTCGGCCAGTCGATTCCCAGATACAGTAAAACGAGGGTGAAGCCCGATATAGTGGACCGTGGGGATATCGCCATTGGGGGGAGGGGCTGACGGGGAGTGCGATGGTTCGTAGAACCGGAGCTCGAGCACCCGAAGGGTGCGGAGTGCGAGCGTAGCGAGCTTGAGCACCGATAGGTGCGAGGGGGGCCTGTCCCCCTCCCCTGCCTCCATCCGTAAGGAGACATGTAACCCCCACCCCGCCCGGCCTCCGGCCTCCTCAGTCTCACCTGCGGTGCTCAAACTCCTGCCGTTCCGGCAGTCGTTCCCAGCCCCAAGGGGCGGGGGCAGTGCATGGCGATATCTCACAGTCCAGTGTGCCGGGATATCCCCTCGCTCCCACCGGTCTCATCATCCCAATCGCAGCCCTGTCACGTGAAGCCCGCGGAACCTCCAGCCGGAACCCCACTCCACCCTCATGAAGGTCAACCCGGTTAACCAGGGAATAGCCTTTTCATCCATCAAGACTGAGGTAGATAAAACCATGCCGGATCTGACAATAAAGACAATCAAGGGCAATAGATACCTCTACCTCCGGGATAAGGTCAGAGTTAACTCAAAATCGCTGCCTCTCCAGGTATACATCGGAAGGCTCGAAAGAGTAACCCCGGAGGACCTTTTATCAAAACTCCCTGAACTTCGTGATCTGAGGTTAAAGACCTACCTCGACTACCGGCTGGAGCATTACTCATTCACGGCCCTCAACACAACCCGGGCGATCGAGCTTGAGAAAATTCGTTACTTCCACGGGCTTTTCAAGGAACTCTACCCTGATGAGAGCGAGCGGTACATTGATGCAATGTATCTCAGGTATGTCCAGGGCACGACAGCGATCGAAGGAAACACCATCAGTCTCCGGGAAGCGCAGGAACTCCTGGAACATAACATCTCCCCGGCGGGGAAGAAGATGGATGAGGTGTATGAGATTCTCAACTTCATCAATCTCCGAAGATACCTCGAAGGGTATTCCGGAGATATAACTGAGAAACTCGTCAGGAAGATCCACGCAATACTGATGAGTGAGGTCCTCCGGAACCCGGGAGAGTATCGGAACATTCAGGTCGGCATCGAACAGGTAGACTACGCGCCCCCCCCTGCAATCCTCGTCCCTGAAGAGATGCGTGCTCTCATCGGCTGGTACCGGCAGAATAAAGGCCGCCTGAACCCGTTTGAACTCGCCGTATTACTCCACACAAGATTCGAGATGATCCATCCGTTTGTCGATGGAAACGGGCGGGTCGGACGGGCGTTGATGAACCTGGTCCTGGAGCGGGCCGGTTATCCAACACTCTACCTGGGATTGGAGCACCGGTCGGCCTACCTGAACGCGCTCACAAAGGCGGATGACGGGGACTATGCGCCGATCATCGAGACGCTCTATGCCATCTACAGGGAACAGCACGGGCGTATCGCAGAAGAGGTCAGGCAGAAACTCTCCGGCAGCAACAGCAGAATCCGGGAGGAGAATGCCAGAATCGTCCGACAGTTTGTTGAACTGAAGAAGAAGGCTTGATGGTAATCGAGCAGTCGCCCTGCAGGACGACCCGGTTCAGATCCCGCGCCGGGGCTCAGGCAAAACAGGTTCAAAAATAAAATTGATATAGCGAGAGGGAACCCCCCTCACTTCACCGTCTCTTTCATCTTGTCGACGACGTCCTGAAAGAAGCCCTTGCCCTTCTTCGCGCCCTTCGCC
>JAEWMO010000041.1 GCA_023457135.1 Methanobacteriota archaeon
GTCGCGGGCGGCCTCGGCCTCCTCCTCGGCCGGGAACTCATCGCCGAGTGGTACGGAAGAGGCGATGCCGCCGCCCGTGCGGTGCCTCTCGCCGGCCTCTTTCTCCGTATCGTCGTCCCGCTCCTCGTGGCTGCGGCGGCCGTGGAGGCATTTATTACGCCGGCAATCCTAAGTATGATAGCTTAGGGCTACAGTCAAATTTTTGAGGTACGAGACGGATGGAAGACGATACAGGCGCACTCCCCCGGAAAGAGAGTTTTTCCGAGTGGTATAATGAGATACTCTGGCGAGCCGAGATCATGGACGTCCGCTACCCGGTCAAGGGGCTCTACGTCTGGTACCCCCACGGGTTCGGCATCCGGAAGCGTGCATACGGGATACTCCGGGACCTGATGGACCGCGACCATGCCGAGACGATGTTCCCCCTCCTGATCCCCAGGACCGAGTTCATGAAAGAGGCCGAGCACATCAAGGGCTTCGAGGACGAGGTCTACTGGGTCACCCACGGGGGGACGAGCGAACTCGATGTGCCGCTCGCTCTCCGGCCCACGAGCGAGACCGCCATCTACCCGATGTACTCGCTCTGGATCCGGTCCCACACGGACCTGCCCCTGAAACTCTACCAGATCGTCAATACGTTCCGCTACGAGACGAAGCACACCCGCCCGCTCATCCGCCTCCGCGAGATTACGTCGTTTAAAGAGGCGCACACCGTGCACGCGACGTGGGAGGAAGCGGCGGAGCAGGTCGAGGTCGCGCTCGACCTCTACAAGGAGTTCTACGACAGCCTCCGGGTGCCCGTGATCATATCCCGCCGGCCGAACTGGGACAAGTTCCCCGGCGCCGACTACACCATCGCAGTCGATACCATCATGCCTGATGGGAAGACGCTCCAGATCGGGACGGCGCATATGCTCGGCGACCACTTCTCACGCACCTACGACATCACCTACGAGGACGCGAACGGGGAGCGGCAGTATGCCTACCAGACCTGCTACGGTATCTCCGAGCGGTCGATCGCGGCCACGATCAGCGTCCACGGCGACGACAAAGGGCTCGTCCTGCCGCCGGAGGTTGCGCCGATAGAGATCGTCATCGTCCCGATCATCGTCGGGAAGCGGCGCGACGAGGTGCTTGCAGCGGCCGCGGAACTTGAGAAGGATCTCCGCAACGCCGGCTTCGTCGTGAAACTGGACACCCGGGATATGCGGCCGGGCGCGAAGTACTACCACTGGGAGATGCGCGGTGTCCCGCTGCGGGTCGAGATCGGGCCCCGCGACATCGACGCGAACACGGTCGTCGCCGTCACCCGGACGGGCAAAAAGACCACACTGGACCGGCGCGGCGTCGTCGAGGGGGTCAACTCCGTCCTTGCAGAGTTCGGCCGGGAGATCTGGCAGGCGGCACGGCAGACGATGGCAGATAAGATTGCCCTGACCGAGACGCTCGAGGCGACCGCCGAAGCCGTGAAGACGGGGGTCGCGGTCGTTCACTGGTGCGGATCGCAGGAATGTGCAGAAAAGATCGAGGCGGCGGTGGATGCGAGCATCCTCGGGTCCGAAATCCGTTCGGACCTGATCACCGTCTCTGACGGCCCGTGTATCGCCTGTGGCGGGAAGGGCACGTCGGCTCTTGTTGCCCGGACCTACTGATTCAGCAGGACGGGCAGATATACGTTTTCGGGTGCTCGGGGGACGAGATGTCCCCGGAGATCACCGCTTTTCCGCCGGAGATGAATATCCGGCCGCATGTTGCGCACCGTTTGGGGACCAGCCGCTCCCAGCGGCTCATCGGAACTTCCAGAGAAAATTGCATCTTCTCCGCGTCGGCGGGGTTGCACTCGGCGAGCTCCTCGTACCGGGAAAGGACCTGCATGACCTGAAACGGGTTTGCTCCTCTGTTGCAGAACTGCCTGAAGACGAAGAGCTGGAAGATCATCCATCCCAGGTCGGAGCGTTCGAGGGTCTCCTCATATTCGCTGCACGTCCCGTCATCTTCATCGAGGGAATACCCACAGAGGGGGCAGCGCCCGCCCACGAGTTCGTCCAGGAAGACCTCTTCATGGCAGCTCGGACAGGTGGTGTGGGGGGTATGCATTCTGGAAGTCATGGTTGTACTGGCCTCATAACCTTCTACCTTTCAGGGACACAGGGCTGACGCCCCATGCCCTTGAAAGCATTCCACGCAAGGATGCGCGGTCTCTACGATGTCCTGAGGTTTTACTACGTATTGCGCTCGTGGTGCTCTTATACGTGTCGAATGGGGCGCCCGGATTGCGTTGCCCTGCAGCCTCCGGGTATCGGGACGCCCGGGGCGGTCCGCGGGCCGGTGCCGGTGTGCGAGCTCCCTCCCCGGCGGGACTTCCGGCCTCCTCCCCTGCTCCTGCCGGACTGCAGCCGGCCAGAATCTCTCCTCTCCGCCGTATCGGGGCGCCATCCGGGCCGGGCGGCAGGTTTTTTATGTTGGGCAGGCACTCTGCGCGCATGGCATCTCCAGCGGCATCGGAAGTCTACATCATCGACGCATCGGATCGCGATCACGCCGTAAGAACGCTCTGGAGCGAGGCCGGCCCGGCCTCCCTCGACGGGAAGAGCGTCGCGGTCAAGGCGAACTTCAACAGCGACGACCCCTTCCCGGCGACGACCCACCCCGCTATGCTGGAGGCGCTCCTCGGCCGGGTTCGTGATGCCGGCGCCCGGTCGATCGTGCTCGGGGAGAGGAGCGGAATGGGAAAGACGCGCGTGGTGCTGGAGAATCGGGGAGCTGCCGGGGTCGCGGCCCGGGCCGGGGTGGAGGTGGCGGTGCTCGACGAGCTCGGCCCCCGGGACTGGGAGGCGATCCCGCCCGACGGTCTCTCCTGGGAGCGGGGGTTCCTGGTCGCCCGCCCGTTCAGGGAGGCGGAGGCGGTCATCCAGACCTGCTGCCTGAAGACCCACCGGTTCGGCGGGCATGTCTCCCTCTCCCTGAAGAATATGGTCGGGGCCGTGGCGGCGAGGGACCCGGGAGGCGGCTACAACTACATGGCGGAGCTGCACTCTTCGCCGCACCAGCGGAGGATGATCGCCGAGATCAACCGATCCGTCCCCTGCGACCTCGCCGTCATGGACGCGACGGAGGGGTTCTCGAAGGGCGGTCCCGAGCAGGGCACCCGGATTGCCCCGAACGTCATCCTCGCGAGCACCGACCGGGTCGCCCTCGACGCTGCCGGGATCGCCCTCCTGCGGCTCTACGGCTCGACGCCGGAGGTGATGCGGGGCCGGATCTTTGAGATGGACCAGATCGCCCGGGCTACGGAGCTCGGCATCGGCGTTAAGTCGGCGGTGGACCTCAGGCTGGTCGCGCTCGACTCCGGGAGCAAAGACCTCGTCCTCGATATGCGGCGGATTCTCGACGGGACTGCAGAGGGCTTCAGAAGAAGAGATGCTCTAGCAGGATCCGGAGGCCGATCCCGATCAGGATGACGCCGCCGAGGATTCCTGCCTTCTCCCCGATAATATGGCCGAACGAACTTCCGATGAAGACGCCGGCTGCCGAGAAGGCAAACGTTACGGCGCCGATCGTGAGCACCGGGAGGAGGATCGGGGTATCCAGGACGGCGAAGGTGATGCCGACGGCGAGCGCGTCAATGCTGGTCGCGACGGCAAGCAGGAGGAGCATTGCAACGCCTCCGTTTGAAAACTGCACGCTCTCGCCCTCTCCCCGCACCGCCTCGAGGATCATCTTCCCGCCGATCAGGGCAAGGAGGAGGAAGGCGATCCAGGGAGCATAGGCCGCGGTGAACGAGGCGAGGCTCACCCCGCCGAGCCAGCCGAGCACCGGCATCCCGGCCTGGAACCCGCCGAAGAGCGCTCCGATGATGAGCGCCCACCGGGCCCGCCCCTCCCGCAGGGCGGCACCGCCGCTGATCGAGACGGCAAATGCGTCCATCGCAAGCCCGACGGCGAGGAGGAGGGTCGTTGCGAACTCCATTGCTCATGAATATTGGAGACGGCGCGGGATAACGGTATCCCGGGGGTTGATATAAGACGCTGGAGTGCCCTATCGATACGGAGTGATGATGGAGATGAGCACACAGAAGATCGGCCTCATCCAGACGGCGGTCGGCGGCGACCCCGACCGCAACCTGGCCCGCACCCTGGAACTCGCGCGACAGGCCATCGCCGGGGGTGCCCGGATCCTCTGCCTGCAGGAACTCTACCGGACCCCTTACTTCCCGCAGTACGAGAAGACGGACGCCTCCGCATTTGCCGAGACGATCCCCGGCCCCTCGACCGACGCCTTCGCGGCGCTCGCACGGGAGCACGGCGTGGTGATCATCGTGCCGCTCTACGAGCGGACCGAATCGGGCGAATATTACAACACGGCGGTGGTGATCGATGCGGACGGGCGGCTGCTCCCTCCCTACCGGAAGGTGCACGTCCCCTACGACCCGCTCTTCTACGAGAAGTCCTACTTCCGGCCGGGTGACCGATACCGCGTCTACGACACCCGTTACGCCCGGATCGCCGTGCTCATCTGCTACGACCAGTGGTTCCCGGAGGCCGCACGGGCGGTCGCGCTGAAGGGTGCGGAGATCATCTTCTACCCGACCGCCATCGGCCGGATCGCCGGGGAAGAGCCTCCCGAAGGCGACTGGCGCGAGGCGTGGGAGACGATGCAGCGGGGCCACGCGATAGCAAACAGCGTCCACGTCGCCGCCGTCAACCGCGTCGGCGACGAGGGGGATATCCGGTTCTTCGGGAGTTCGTTCGTCGCCGACGCCTTCGGCAACGTCCTCGCCCGGGCCGGCGAGACCAATGAGGAGATTCTCGTCGTCGAGGTCGACCTCTCGATGAACGAGGCCGTCCGGGAAGGCTGGGGCTTCTTCCGGAACCGGCGACCGGAGACCTACGGGGTGCTCACCCGGAGGCTCCCGGCGGGAAAGACCCCCGCGGGGTCCGGCTACCGCATGCCGGCGGAGTGGGAACCGCACGATGCCGTCTGGCTCTCCTGGCCCCACGACCGGGAGACGTTCCCGGACCTCGCCGCGGTGGAGCGGGCCTATATCGAGATCATCGCGGCGCTCCGGGGCTCCGAGACCGTCAACCTCCTCGTAACCGGTGATGCGATGCGCACCCGGGTCGAGGCGATGCTGGAGGAGGAGGGCATCGATACGGAGGGCATCAGGTTCCACATCGCCGATTATGCCGATGTCTGGTTCCGCGACTACGGGCCGACGTTCGTGGTCGATGAAAAGACCGGGAACCTCGCGATGGTGCACTGGACGTTCAATGCCTGGGGGGAGAAGTACCCGGAGCTGATGGAGGATACCGGGATACCGCTCGTGATGAACCTTGAAATGGCCCTTCCCGTCTTCACGCCGGAGATTGTCCTTGAGGGCGGCTCGGTCGAGGTGAACGGTTGCGGCACGGTGCTGGTGACGGAGGCGTGCCTCCTGAACCCGAACCGGAACCCGCACCTCTCGCGGTCGGAGATCGAGGGCTACCTGGAGGCCTACCTCGGTGCCGATCACGTCATCTGGCTGAAGCATGGGATCGCCGGCGACGATACTGACGGCCACATCGACGATATCGCCCGGTTTGTGGACGCAAAAACCGTCCTCTGCGCCGTCGAAGAGAACGAGGACGACGAGAACTACGCCGTCCTGCAGGAGAACCTCGCGACCCTCCGTTCATCGACCGACCAGGACGGCAACCCCCTCCGGGTCGTCCCGCTTCCGATGCCGGGGAGGATCGGCGGCGAGGACCGGTTGCCGGCGAGTTACGCGAACTTCTATATCGGGAATACCGTCGTGCTGGTGCCGGTCTTCGGGCACCCGAACGACGAGGTCGCGCTCACCCGGATCCGGGGGTTCTTCCCGGACCGCGAGGTCGTCGGGATCGACTGCACGGCGATGGTGGAGGGGTTCGGCGCGATCCACTGCATCAGCCAGCAGC
Source organism: Methanobacteriota archaeon (assembly GCA_023457135.1). Classification (GTDB taxonomy): domain Archaea; phylum Halobacteriota; class Methanomicrobia; order Methanomicrobiales; family Methanoculleaceae; genus Methanoculleus. The sequence continues at coordinate 5,937 of JAEWMO010000041.1, forward strand.
AGCCGTCACCCGTGCCGGGCCTCACCTGCCCGGAGGAAGAAAGCGCATCACGAGAGGGATGAACGCGTAGATCACCGTGCTCCAGGTCCAGCCGGCAAGGGCAAGCAGGATCGCGAGGGCGGAGACGGCCGGGACCACCATCACCCGCTGGTTTGCGCGCCGAACGTCGATGCCGGGGTGGATGAGCCGGCCACTGTGCGCGGCATACCACCACTGCGCGGCGAAGAGCAGGCCGATGAGGAGGAGGTTTATCTCGAAGACGACTGCCGCGAAGGTCTCGCCAGGATAATCGCCGATGAGGTTGACGGAGAAGGGGACCAGCGTGACGAACATGAGCGTGGCGATGTTCATCCAGAGGAAGCGGCGGTCGATATGCCGGAGCCGGTCCGCCTGGGCGTGATGGGCTACCCAGAAGGAAGCGAGGATGAAGAAGGCGAGGAAGTAGTGGTAGAGGTCGGGGAGGTAACCGGCAAGCATCGCCACGAGAGCGGGGTTCGAGAGGTCCCCGGCGCCCTCGGGGACGTCGAGGGTGAGGACCAGGAGTGTCATGGCGAAGGCGAATATGCCGTCGCTGAGTGCTTCCATTCGCGAGCGCGAGAAGTGAGCGTGAGCACCGTCAGGTGCGAGCCTGTCCTTCGGGACGTCCTGCGGGATCCCTGCTTCCTTCTCCGCGTCGTCTCCCTGCTCCATGCTCCCGATCTCATCTGGGAAGGCTGGCCTGATAAGGGATGAGGATCTGCGTCCGGCGAGGTGCTCACCAGGCGTTCCGGTGGACCCGGTCCTCGCGGTAACGGTTCTCGGGGGGAGGGTGCGCTGCCGGGTAGCCGGCGGTGACGAGGGCAAAGGGGAATATGGTGTCCGGGAGCGAGAAGAGGTTCGCAAACCCGAGCATCCAGTCGGGGTCCGGGTAGACGGCAGTCCAGACGGCACCGAGACCGAGCGCGTGCGCGGCAAGAAGGAGGTTCTCCGTCGCCGCGGCGCAGGCTTGTACCGATAGATCGCGGCTCTCTGCGGCATCCAGGTCGGCGCAGACGAGGACCGCGAGCGGCGGGGGGGTGCGGACCTCCGCGTAGGGGCTGACCGCCGGGATGCTCTCGAGGATATGGGGGTCGTCGATGAGGATGAAGTGCCAGGGCATCTCGCTCCCGGCATAGGGCGCCTGCATTGCAGCAGCGATGAGTTGCTCCGCTGTCCCGGCCGGAACCGGGCGGCGGGCATACTCCCGCACGCTCCGCCGGGTCATGATCGCTTCGAGGGCATCCATCGTACCCCCTATGAACGGGTTGTGGCTTGAACCATTCGCCGGAGTGGAATTATGGGTGCCGTGGCAGCGGGGGTCCCGAACTCTCCTCCCCCTCTGCCTCCCCTTCCCCCGGCTCCTGGCCGCTCTTCTTCCGCTGGCTCCTGATCGCCGAGAACGGGAACTTCACCAGGTCACGGAGACCCCCTGCCGGGGAGAAGTTCCGCATATCCCGCCGGACCCCCGCGATCAGTTCGTCGACGACCTCCTGCTCCTTCGCCTCTCCCTCCTCCTGCACCATCGCCAGGCGGTGAAGGGAGTAGAGGCCGAGGATGAAGGCGAAGAGGAAGAAGAACTCCCATTGCTGGATGTCGAGGGTGACGAAGACGAGTTCCTGAACCGGGTCTTTCCAGATGAGTGTCCAGATGAGCTCGCGCTCGGCGAAGAAGTCCACGAAGAGCCCGCCGAGGATCGGAGCGACGCCGGCGGCGACCGAGTTCGCGAACGTGCTCGCCGCAAGGTAACTGGTCGCCTGGCCCTGGGGAGCCATCTTCAGGCTGATGTTGCCCGAGGCGAGCGAGACCCCGGCAAGCGAGATCCCCATCAGGATGTGGATGAGGATGAGCAGCGGGTAGGTCAGGACGTAGACGTCGGGGAGCGTGACGAACATCCACGCAAAGATCGCGAGCATGAAGAGCGGGCCGCTCACGGCGAGGACCGACTTGTTGGAGAACCGGTCCGAGACGCTGCCCCACGACCGGTAAAAGATGATGTTCATGATCTGGCTGAGAACACCGAGCACGACGACGATCGAGACGTCGAGGCCGATCCTCTGCAGCATGTAGACCGTAAAGAACGGCGCCGCCAGGTTGACGGCGAAGTTCCACGAGCCGAGGAAGATAATGAGGTTTCTGAAGTTGAAGTCCGCAAACGGTTTCCTTATTGCGGAGAGCAGGCCGTCTTCATCGCCTTCGACGGTCATCCGGGGTTCGGGCGTGCGGGCGAGGAGCGTGATCCCGAAAAGTCCGGCGATGAGCCCGAAGAGGAAAAGGACCGAGTAGCCGTATGCCGCAAGGTCCGGGAGGGTGATATCCCACCAGTCGATGAAGAAACCGGCGACCAGGCTGACGACGAGCGCAATCGCTGTCGAGAGCGTCAGCCGATGGGAGAAGAAGGCACCGAGCCGGTCCTGCGGTATCAGGTCCCGCATCCAGGAGTTCCAGCCGCAGTGGGAGACTGCCGAGAACGACGCGTAGAGGGCGATCGACGCCACGAGTACGACGATCCCCTGACCCGGCGAGAGGAAGAACGGTATCAGGATGATGGGGATCCAGCAGAGGCGGGCGGCGAGCGATGCTGTCACGACCACCAGCCTCCTGTTCCGCACCCGGTCGACGACGTAGATCGCGGGCATCTGCAGGAGCTCGGCGAGCGGCGGGATGGCGGCAAGGAGGCCGATGACGGTGTTCGACGCACCGAGCTGGAGAGCAAAGGCTACGAGGAAGATGCCGCCGGTCAGCGTCACCATCGCCTGGGTGGCAAGACCGTCCCTGGTGACGAGTTTCAGGCCGTGAC
>JAEWMO010000042.1 GCA_023457135.1 Methanobacteriota archaeon
CGGGTGACGAAGATCAGGTCCTCTGCAAGGTTTGCAAGGAGCGTCTCCCAGACGAGCTCGTCACCGAGGGTATCCGTGCCCGTGCTTTTTGGGGGGTTGCCGAGGAGTTTCCGGCGGTGAGCCCGCGTGATGAGCTCTTCCGTCCGGTGGAAGACCCGGACGGCGGGGTCACGGGAGAGGCCGGTGAACGCCCGGGCGACCGGGTCGGCGGAAGGCTCCGCGATCATGTTCAGGATATCGTTGTAGAGGGCTCCGGCCACCCGATTATACTCTTCTCCAGCACGCTGCAGCGCTGCAACGTTCGGGTTTTGCCGGATGAGAGCCGGCAGGCGGATCTCACCGGTCTCCCGCTTCCGGATGTCATCCGCGACCCGATCGAGGACTCGCGCGCGGTTGCGAAGGAACTCGTCGAGGATGATGTCGGGAAAGACGAGGTGGTCCGCAAGCGCCCCGATATCAGAAAATATCTCCTCAGGTTTCTCGTTTGACTCATAAAGTTCGAGGAAGAGGTTCGTATCAATGCAGACGACGGTCATGCTGGCGGATGATGGCGACAGGGCGGGATAATGATTTCCCGGGCGGCCTCCTGCAATGGTTCAGAGACCTCCGGAGAGCCTGATTACTGAAAAACCGGACATATGAGCGTTGATCTTCGTGAGACATGCCCCGGGCCCGGATCAGAAGAATTTAAGGTGCATATCGCTCAACTTTCCAGAACAGGGTAGGCACATGTTCTGTATTCTCGTCGTCGATGATGAGCCGGCTCTCCTCGAGCTGACCCGGATCTACCTGGAGCTGTCGGGGGATCTGCAGGTTGAGACGACGCCGTCACCGTTGCAGGCGCTTGACCTGCTTGCGGCAACCCCATACGACGCCGTCGTTGCCGACTTCGAGATGCCGGAGATGAACGGGATCGCCCTCTTAAAAGAGGTGCGTAAGCGGGGTATGGAAACACCGTTCATCATCTTCTCCGGCCGTGGACGGGAAGAGGTCGTCATCGAGGCGATCAACAACGGTGCGGACTTCTACCTCCAGAAAGGCGGCAACCCCTCCGCCCAGTTTGCCGAGCTCCGGAACATGATCCTCCAGGGAGTCCGGCGGCGGCAGGCCGAGACGGAGGTGCAACGGGCGAGGGACCTCTACCAGAGCATCTTCGAGCATACCAGCGCCGCCACCATCATCATCGAGAACGATATGACGATCGCCCTCGCAAACAGCGAGTTTACCCGTCTTACCGGATACACCCGCGAAGAAGCGGAAGGGAAACTTCCCTGGACGATCTTTGTCGCTGCAGAAGAGATCGAGCGCCTCACCGGCTACCACCGGCAGCGGCGGGTGAACCCGGGTTCGGCGCCGGGGACCTACGAGTTCCGGCTGGTCGGCCGGGACGGCAGAGAGAAGGATATACATATGACGGTCGGGTCGATTCCGGGGACGGACCGCACCGTTGCGTCGATGATTGACATATCTGATCGGAAACGTTACGAGAACGAGTTGAGTGCGGCGCACGAAGAGATGACCGTTGCGTTTGAAGAAGCGATGGCGAGCCAGGAGTCGCTTGCGATGCAGTGCAGGATGATGGAGGACCACCAGGCAACCCTCCAGGGGATCATCGACTTCCTCCCCGACCCGACGTTTGTTCTCGATCACGAGGGGAGAGTGGTCATCTGGAACCGGGCGATCGAGTCGGTGACCGGAATCCAGAAGAGCCGGATCATCGGGTCCGGCGCGGATTCCATCGTCGAGGCGGTGGCCGGGTTGAGCACCCCGCTGCTCGCGACGGCCATCCTCTCCCGGACGGCAGGGGAGAGTGTCGCCCGCGAGGTCCACATCCCTTCGCCCGACAACGGTGAGGAGGCCTGCCTCTGGGCGAAGGCGGCACCGCTCTACGACGCACAGGGGAGACTCGCCGGCGCGATCGAGTCGCTCCGGGATATCACCGGGGTGAAACGGATGGAGGCGCAGATCCGGCACCGGGTCGACCTGGAACAGGTGGTGGGTTCGATCTCCGCGCGGTTCATCGCTCTCGATCCGGCCGACCTCGAAGATGCCCTGGAGGAGACAATCCGTGAGATCGGGTCGTTCCTCAATGTCGACCGGAGTTACGTCTTCCGCTTTAACGGTGACCTTGCCTGCGTCGAGAACATCCACGAATGGTGCGCGGAAGGGATCGAGTCCCAGATTGACGTCTTGCAGAATCTGCCGGCCGACGTGATCGCCTGGGGCATGGGCCGGGTCATGGCCCGGAGAACAGTCTGCATCCCCGATGTGGCCGATCTCCCGGAAGGGGCGGCTGAGCGTGAATTTTTCCGGGCGTATGGAGTCCGTTCGATCATCCTCGTGCCGATCGCGACCGCCGATGAGGTCCTGGGGGTTGTCGGGTTTGAGACCGTCCTCCAGAAACGGATCTGGTCGGATGACGATATCGCGCTGCTTGAGATCGTCGGCAATCTCTTCTCGGACCTCTTCTCACGGATTTGCGCGCAGGAACGGCTCCGTGAGAGCGAGGAGCGGTTCAGGACCCTTGTCGAGCGGTCGCACGACTGCTACATCCGTGTAGCGGCATCGTCACGGACGATCGAGTATATCAGCCCGTCCTGGGAGCGCCTGACCGGCTATCTTCCCGGGGAGTGTACGGGCGATCCGAACTTCATCAAAAGCCTTGTCCACCCCGATGACCGGGAGATGTACCTGGCCCTGACGAAGGTCCCGGCACCGCCTGCCGACCGGCAGGTCGTCCTCCGGGTCCGCCGGAAGGACGGGCGGTACGCCTGGCTGGAGGTCTGCTCGATCCCGGTCCACGCGGACGACGGGCACCTGGTTGCGATTGAGTATGCCGTCCACGACATCAATGCCTGGAAAGAGGCTGAGGCGGCGCTCCTTCTGGCCAACCGGAAACTCTCCCTGATGAACAGCATCGCACGGCACGACATCTTAAACCAGGTCACGGTAGTGCTCGGCCACATCGGTCTCCTCCAGGAGATGCCGCTCGATCCGGTCGTCGCCACCGCTCTCGAGAAGCAGCGGACGGCCATCCGGATGATCCAGTCCCAGATCGAGTTCACGCGGGACTACCAGGACCTCGGTGTCCGGGCCCCGCAGTGGTTCGGCATCGAG
>JAEWMO010000043.1 GCA_023457135.1 Methanobacteriota archaeon
CCGCATCCGCCACCATCCCGGCGAGAGCCCCGAAGTCGTCCGGGTAGAGGCGCATCGAGCTGAGCGGGTCGTCGAAGAGCGCGTCCTGGCCCGCCGAGACCACCACAAGGTCCGGTCCGAACCACCGGAGCACCGGGATGAAGACCTCGTTAAAGACCAGGGCATAGTCGGCGCCGGTCGAGCCTGCTTCGAGAGGCGCGTTGACGGTGTACCCGGCCCCCGGCCCGGCACCCCGCTCATCCGGCCACCCGGTGCCGGGGAAGACCCCGGCCTGGTGGACCGAGCAGTAGAGCACCCGGTCCGAGGTGTAGAACATCTGCTCGGTCCCGTTGCCATGGTGCAGGTCCCAGTCGAGGACGGCGACCCGGTCGACCGATAGAAGTGCTTTCGCCACGGCGACGGCGACGTTGTTGAAGAGGCAGAACCCCATCCCCCGGTCCGGCACGGCATGGTGCCCCGGCGGGCGGACCAGGGCAAAGCAGTGCTCACCCTCAAGCGCCCGCTCCACCGCCTGAAGCGCGGCTCCCGCCGCATAGAGCGCAGCATCAAACGACCGGCGGGTAACATACGTATCAGGGTCGAGGTAACAGGCCCGGCCCGGCGGGCATTCCGCACAGAACGAACGGATGGCTTCGATATGCCGCGTGGTATGCACCTGCGCGAGGTCTCCGGGTGTCGCCTGCACCGGGGCGATGAGGCGGGTGCCCGGCGGGAGCCCGGCAAGAGCGGCATCGAGGCGTGCCTGGCACTCAGGATGACCGGGAGCGTCGTGGCCGGCAAAGACGTTCCCCGTGACGACCGAGTAAGGCATGGCGATCGGAGGGGGGTGGGCGGCACCGGAGATAACCTTACCTGCCGACCGTGCACCGGACCTGCCGGCAGAAAGTATTTGAGGAGAGAGAAGGAATCATCAAACTGGAGAAGAGATCTCAGACCTCTGTACTGGAAACAGAGAGATAATTTCGGGGATCTGACGATGCCGCTCACCAGGGAGGATTACGATGCCGAGAGTATCAGATATCAGTATACTGCACAAAAGAGAACAGCCCACCGTATCGATCCGCACCAGAGCCCGAGTCGAAGAGTTACCCCTGCTGATCGGTGCAGGTTACGGCAAAATAGGCACATATCTGGGAGAACTGGGCGAATACCCTTCAGATGTCCCATACGTTGCCTATCACAACATGGATATGCAAAATCTTGACGTGGAGATAGGGTTCCCCGTACCGAAGGCATTGCCGGAGAAGGGAGAGATTCGATCGGGCTCTATCCCGGAAGGCAGGGTTGTCTTCTGCATGTACCGCGGCGCATACAGGGAGATGGTCTCGACGTATACCGAGATGGCGGACTGGATAGAGAAGAACGGGCTTCAACCTGCCGGCACCGTGTATGAGTGTTACTACAACGGGCCGGATTATCCGGAGAGCGAACTGTTGACGATGATTGTCATGCCGGTGATATAACCCTCAACCATGCCTCTCCAGCAGGATGAACCTGCATGCGCCATCTCAGCGCACTCAGATCGAGCCGTGGCTTCAGTCCCGGCTCTCCTGTCCCTTCAGGAGGTAGAGGTGTGCCGGTGATCGCTGCCCACAGCCCCTGCGGCCGGACCTCACGTCATGCCCGGCCGGCCGGGTGCGTATTTATAAGAAGCAGCGGCAATGGGGGTGCATGCCCCTGCCCGGCGTGATCTCCCCGTCGTGTATCTACGCCTGCACCCGGTTCCGGGTCCGGAGGACCGGCCTTCTCCCGCGTGAGGAGTACCTGCGGATCATGCAGATGAGCATACCGGAGATCGTCACCTATCTTGGCCGGAGCGAGGAGTACGGGCAGGATATTGATGACTGCATGCACGACTTCGCCGGCGCCCAGCTCATCGAAGAGGCAGTAAACCGTAGCCTGGCCCGGGCGTTCCGGCAGGCCCTGGCGATCGCCCCGGGAGGCCTGCATACCCTGACCGGAGAATACCTCGCCCGGTGGGACATCGCCAACGTCATGGCAGTCCTGCGCGGCACGCTTCACAACGTCCCCCGGCAACAGGTCCGCGACCTCCTCATCCCTGCGGGGGAGGTCGACAGCGTACTCCTCGACCATCTCCTGGACCTGAAGTCCTGTGACGAGATCCTCGACGCGCTCCTTGATTGGCGATTTCACCCGGTCCTTGCAGAATACTACCGGGTCTGCGGAGAGCAGGGCATCTCTGCCCGGATCGAAGGCGAACTATACCGGCAGTACTACGCAGGGCTGCTCGGCCCGGCCCCGTCCGGGTGCAGGGGGTGCCCGGAGATGGCCGCCTATCTCCGGTTTGAGATCGACATCGCCAACATGAAGAACCTCATCCGGCTCCACTGCGCTGAGGAGGCATGCGACCTCACGGTCATCGACCGGACCATGATCCCGGGAGGATACATCCCCATCTCCCTCTTCCGGCGGCTGTACGGTATCGAGACAGAGGGGGAGTTCGTCAACCTCTTCCTGGAGACCGATATCGTTCCCGTCCTCGCCCGCGCGGTGCGCGAACTCCGGCAGGACCCGGACTTCTCGAGCATAGACGCCGCAGAACTGGTCTGGCGCCGCTGGCACCAGCGCCGACGGCCCGTCCACGAGGTCGAGATGGCGGTCACCCGCATCAGGCTCCACCAGATGGAGGCCCTCTCCAGGCGCCATCCGTTCTCGGTCCTGCCGGTGCTCGCGTACCTGGAGCGGAAGAAGTACGAGGTCTTCAACCTCCGGGCAATCGCGCGTGGAAAAGCATTCGGGCTCCCGTCCGAACGGATATGGCAGTATATCGTCCTGTAGGCAAGCAGCATGCCGGTAGACAGTATTAAACCCACCCGTTCAGGCCTCCTTCTCGTCAGGCAGCGTCTTACACTTGCAGAGCGAATACACCGGCTGTTATCGATGAAACTCGATGGGATGATGCTCGAACTGATCAGGATCACCGAGCAGGCCGTCCTGCAACGCAGGAGACTTGAAGAACAGTACACGGGCGCCCGGGAGATGGCAGCGGTCGCTGCCATGATGGAAGGAGAGACCGGGGTACTCCTTGCAGCACTCTCGGTGGAGGGCGTCCCGACCTATACGGCCGGGCACCGGAACATCTTCGGGGTGCAGCTGCCGGCTCTCGAACCGGCGATGGTGAAGAAGACGCTTGACCAGCGTGGCTACAGCGTCATCGGAACCTCATCGGTCATCGACGACGCCGCCGACGCCTACGAGGAACTTCTCGCCGAGGTCATCGCAAGCGCCGAACTCGAAGGAGGGATCAAGCAGCTGCTCAACGACATCGAGCGCACCCGCCGGAGAGTGAACGCGCTGGAGTTCAAGGTGATTCCCGAACTGAAAGAACTGCGCCGGTTCATCGAAGATCAGCGCGACGAGATGGAGCGGCAGGAACTGGTGCGGCTCCGGCGCATTAAAAAATTAAAGGCGATGAGGCCGGGGAGCCGTTAAAGGGTCCCCATCTGACGCGAAAGGCATGCGATTGCAGTGTCCACAATCGCGGCAAGGGCGTCCACGCCGAAGGTCTCGGACGAGAGGACGAGATCATACTGCGAGAGGTCGGTGATCTCGATGCCGTAGTAGTTCCGGTAGCGGGTGGCTTCCGAATGCTGCCGGTTCTCGGTGTAGGCCCTGGCACCCTCTTCGTCCATCCCGTCACGCCCCGCAATCCGCTTTGCCCGGCAGGCAAGCGATGCGGTGAGCCAGATCCGGAGGTCGGCGTTCTCGACCATCCGGCCCGATAGCCTCCCCTCGACGATGATGTTCTCGGTGCTCTCCCCGATCTCCTTCTGCCGGGCGTCAATCATCCTGTCGACGGAAGGATCGCTCTCTGCGAACCTGCCGAACTCAGCAAGTTCCATCCCGTGCTCACGGGCAAGCTGGCGGAAGACCTCTCCCGCTGAGATGAATGCAAGCCCGTGTTTCCCCGCGAGGTGCCGGGCGAGCGACGTGGTGCCGCTCCCCGGCGGGCCGCTGATGGTGATCCGCATCAGATCCCTCCGATGTTGAGCGATTTGCGGATCACCTGGCTGATGGTCAGCGAGCAGAGCATGTACCAGAGGATCCAGGCCGGCACGATCCAGAACGCAAAGTCCGAGAGGCCGATGACCCCGATAAAGGGCAGCACGATGCCGGTGGCGAGTACGATATCCGTCCCGATCGGCGGGAGCCTCAGGAGAAGCCAGAAGAAGATCGGCACGGACAGTATGAGGATGATCGCCATCGGGGTGAACTGCTGCCGCGAGATGTCAAGCTGGTCCTGCATCATCCGTTCCTGCTTCCCCTGGAGTTTCTTGATCCTCTTTTCGTCCCCGGAGAGCTGCGCCTCCCGGAACTCCTTCTGGAACTCCCGCATCTTCGCCTGTGTCTCCTGCATCTTCTCGTAGTCGATGGTATACTTCTGGACCAGCGACGAGTAGAGACCCGTGATGCTTGAGAGGATCATAATCATGACGAAAAACGGTACACCGAAAGTATCTATGAAGGGACCCAGCAGTACGTCCATTCCCAAACCAACCGTCACCCGTATCCACTCGACGCTGTATGAGAGCATCACGAGCATCACAAAGACAAGGGCGATCGTCGGGCCGTGCTTCTTCAGGTCCACCATGCCGGGTTACCTCAGTACGCTCACCAGGTCTTCGATACCTTTCTCGAGCAGGAAGTTTTCGTTTCTGACGATCTTGATGGTGCAGCCGGTGTACATCGCGTACGCCGAACTGACCGAGCGGTTGAACTCCTGGTGCTCGGCGATCGCGCGGGCTCCTTCCATGTCCCGGACTCTCGACTCGTCACCAAGCCGGCGCATCAGGATCTGGTCAGGATCGGTCTCAACCAGAACAACGATATCCGGCATCAGTTCGCGGAGAACCCATTCAGGCAGCCCCGCGAGGAACCCTGTCGGGGTCTTGACACTGCTGTGGGTATCGATGATAATATTTGCATCAGCGCTCTTTGCGGCGATCTCTGACGCCGCGGCCTGCTGGAGGCGCTTCTGCACATCTTTTCCGAGTTTCCGCATCTCGTCGCGGTTTGCAACCAGGTTCTCTTTCCTGGCTACGTCGAACATAAACGTGCCGAAGTTAACAGCCTCGTAAGCGATGCCTTCGGCTGCCAGCTTCTCCATTGCACCATTGATGACGGTGGTCTTCCCGACACCGGGGACCCCCGTAACGACAACTTTCTTTCCCAACTCTATCACTCCTGTTAGGATATCATTCGCTGTAAAATAAATCCGTGCCTTGAAGAGTAATGCCTTTCGGAATCACCCCGGACCCGGGAGGCCGCGGCGGGCATGCCGGGTGAAAAACGGCTCCATATATTTTTGCAAGAAAAGGAAGAGGTCCGGCGTAGCCTCCGGACTCACTCCCGGTCGAAAAAGGTGCTGATGCACCATTTTCTCCAAGAGTAACTCCTCCGGCCCGACCTGCGGGTCGGGCCTTCGGACTTACTCTTTCCCAAAGAACGTCCGCATGAACGGATACAGTTCCATGATCTGCTGGCTTGCGACCTCCTCGTAGAGGCGGTAGGTGATACTCACCGCAAGCAGCAGACCGGTCCCACCGACCGCGCCGATGACACCGAAGAGGTTCGCCACGACCGAGAGGATCCCGATGAACGCACCGCCGATAATGGTGACCCGGGGGATGTAGCGGTCGAGGTACTTCTCAAGCACCTGCTCGCTCCGGCGGTAGCCGGGGATATGCATCCCGCTCCGCTGGATCTGCCGGGCCACGTCTTTTGAGTCGAGGCCCGCGGTCTTGACCCAGAAGAGCGCGAAGATCGCGCCTCCGACCACCATGACGGTGATATCGATGCCCATCCGGAGAAGGATCTCCCAGGGAGCGTGTCCGAGATCAGAGAGCCACCACATCCAGTCCTGCGGCTGGTTGATCGGTGCGATGAACCACATCAGGCCGTTGATCGGGGTCTGCCCCTGGAACTCGCCGAAGATGGTTATCCCGGCGTTCGAGAGGAACATCCCGATCATCTGGATGTTCGCCTGCAGCACCCGGACGAGGATCATCGGCAGAACGCTCGCATAGATGAGCTTGACCGGGAACCGCGCACGGGCACCGCGCACAGCGGTGTGCGCGAGCGGGATCTCGACACGGGTCGACTCTACATAGACGATGACCATGAAGATGACGAGCGTCGTGACGAGGGCGAGCATATCCGTCCCGAAGTATTCAAGGAAGTTCGCCCCCGACGTCGCTATCGCGAACAGCCGCGGGAAGAACCCGATCGGGAAGGGATCGGTGCCCGTCTGCCAGTTCAGGAACCCGTTCACCAGGCCCTGGGACACTCCTGCAACGATGAAGAGCCCCACACCCGATCCGATACCCCACTTGGTGACGACCTCATCCATGAACACCACCAGCAGGCCTCCAAGACAGAGCTGGAGGAAGATCAGGAGCGAGACCACGAACATATTCCCGCCGAAGAACTGCATGGCTATCGACGGGTCGGGCATCATCAGCCCGCTCGCGACCATGGGGAGTCCCTCGACGATGATCATCACGAAGATGAGCATCTTCTGCAGGCCCATGTACATGACCTGCCCGCGTGCTTCACTGGTGTCGATCTGCAGGATTCCGGCGCCCTTGAGCAGCTGCAGCACGATCGACGCGGTGACGATCGGCCCGATACCGAGATGCAGAAGCGAGCCGCTTGCACCAGCAAGCAGGGCACGGTACATTCCAAAGATATCCTGTGACTGCGCAGAGAGCCCGAAGATATCAATGTTGGTCAACGAGAAGTACAGGAGGAGAATAGCAAGCGTCCAAACGAGTTTGTTCTTAAAATGGACGTGCCCCTCCGGACTTCGGACTGCAGGCATCGCTGCAAGGATGGGTTCAAATCTATCCAGCAGATCTCCCATAGTTTCACCTGAAAAAGAAGATCAGACGGTCATTGCCTGACCGCCGAGCTCCTCGATTTTTGCCCGGGCTCGTTCCGAGAACTCCCGGGCGGAGATACTCATCTTGTGGGTGACTTGTCCGCCACCAAGCACCTTATCGATGCCGAGCATCGTGGCGTTGAGAGCGATGAGATCGCCCTCCTGGGTTGCAAGCCCCTCACGAAGCAGCACCTCGACCAGCTGATCCAGTTCTCCGATATCGAGGGTGGATACCGGCACGGAGGTCTTGCTGACGAAACCGTGCTTGCCGTTGGAAATCTCACCCTTCAGGTAGAAGTGGGAGAAGCGGTGGTCCCGCTGCCCGGCTCTACCCCGTCCACCCCTGTTGCCGGCGCCACGCCGGTTCTTGTGCGTACCGCCGCCACAGGTCCGTGAACCTCTGTATTTTGATCGCTTGTTTACGGGCATCAGTCTCACCTCATCTTGTAGAGGAGATCGTTGATCTCAGGACCATAGTAGCCGAGAGCCCCGCTCTGTTGAAAGGTTCGCTTGATGGTTTTATAGCCCTTTCGCGGAGGGTGCAGTCTGAGCACCGGCTTGACTTCAGTCAGATCACGGAGGCTCGTCTCACCGCTGCAGAGTGCTTTGGCGAATTCGTCGATGTCGGCATACGGGGTATGCGCACGGACATATTCGTCGGTCAGCCGCCCGTCACCGGTAAGTCTGCCCCGGGTGCGCAGGAGGATGGCCAGAGTATCTGCGTCCACCTCGCCGTACGCCACGAAGTCCTTCACCTTGCGGATCATGCCGAGATACGCGGGCGTATCGGGCACGAGGACGCAGTGGTTGATGTGGTGCAGACGGAGCATCTTGAGGGTATCCTTGATCTCACGGTTGGTGTTGACCACACCGCGCACCTGCACTACCGCGTACATTACTCGGTCCCCCCAATCCTGACAAGATTCGTCTGCCGGAGCGCCTCGAATGTCGCCTTGGCGTAGTTGATGGTCGTCCGGGTCTGCCCCTTGTTGAGAGCCCAGACATCCTTGATGCCTGCCAGCTGCAGGACCTTCTTCGGGATATCCCCGGTCACGAGCCCGATGCCCTGGGGGGCGGGCTTCAGCGTCACACGGACACTGCCTGCCTTCCCGGTCACTTCGATCGGGATCGAGTGAGCGGTCTCGCAGCCGCACTCCCAGCTCCCGCATCCGCGGGAGACCTTGATCAGATTCACTTTTGCATCTGCTATTGCTTTCTGGATCGCGTTGCCGACCTGGGCGTCTTTTCCCTGGCCGAACCCGACGTAGCCGTTCCTGTTGCCGACCACCACGACGGTGCGGAACTTTACACGGCGACCCGAGTCCGTCATCCGCTGGACCATGTTGATGTCCAGCACCTCGTCCTCCAGGTCAGGCAGGAGGAGATCAACGATCTGGGGCTCCTTGATAGGTCTGCCGCTTGCGAGCACCTCATCGATACTGGTGATCTCGCCTGCAGCGACCATGCGCCCGAGACCGGTGAGCGGAATCCATTCTTCCTGTACGTATGCCATGTCACACCAGCTCCTTCTTGATGGCCTGAGCCACAGCCTCTACATTCGCAACCAGGTTGCCCGCCCGCTCGGGCGCATACCCGGCGATATGGGCACCCTTGAGCCGGTCCTCATCGGGGAGGATCGACTCGCCGTAGGGTATATCGAGACCGCCGTCCACTGCCCCCTTGAGGGCGGCAAAGACGCGTGCTCCAGGCTTTGCCCGGTGCAGCCCGATGTCCAGGATAGCCTCGTCGTACCCTGCGTTCAACGCCTTGACCGCAAACAGCATCCCGGTCAGGTAAGCGGCCGGGGTGCTGGAGGTCGAACCTTCGTAGCCGAAGTCGGCAAGTTCAGCCGAGTATGCAGCCACCAGGGTGCGGTCTCCCTCAAGCTCGGGGACGACCAGCTGCGCGATGATCTGCCGGTTCGTCTTCCGGACGACCATCCTCGGGGTTCCCGATGACAGGAGCGCCATCCGCTTGTAGTAGTCAGTTCTGCCCTCGTGCCTTCTCCGGAACGGCACGAAGTATCGTGGGCCGGTTGCCATTATCTCATCCTCCCTGCCGTTGTATCCATGTGAGACGTAAGGTGCGACACGCTCCGGAACTGGCCTCCGGAAGCCCTGCGGTACATTACGCGGTACAGGCTCCGGTCAATGCTGCCGTCGGCACGCATCTCGCGCAGAACGCGGCGCTGCGCCCGGATCTTACGTATCCATGCCCGCTTGCTGGAACCGCGTGCTCCAGCGGCACCTTTCCTCCGCCCCTGACCTTTCCTGTGGCCGTAAGAGCGCTTTGCCATCCGGGCACGTGCTCTCCCGCGGCTGTTTCCCTTGACGGGGTGCGCCTTGATCGCACCCTCCGTGATGAGCTCACGCAGGTCGCTTCTCGAGATCGCCGCTTCGATATCGGTCTGGCGCTCGGGATCAAACCAGACGCGGTTCGCACCGCACTTGAGGATGGCGGCTGCTATCCGCCTCTGGCCGGCGAGATCACTCATTCTCGTTCACCTCTTCTTCGTTTTCGGCAGGCGTTGCAGCCGCACGAGTGAGGTCCTTTGCATTCAGCACCTTGAGCCCGAGTTCCATGGCCCGGGTCTGAATCTCTCCACGCTTCCTGTTGCCCACGGAGCCGCCGATCCTGACGGCCTGAAGCTCCGGGTTCAGCCCCGCAAGTTCTGCAGGCGTAAAGACCCGGACTTCCTCGTAGCCGCTCGGGTGCATGCCGCGAATTGCAGCAGGGCTCCCGTATCCCGGCCGGGGAAGAGCGCCCTTTGCCTTGAACTGCCGCCGCTGCTTGTTGTGCAGACCGCGCGGGCGTCTCCAGACATCCTCGAGTCTCGACTTGCGGTGCAATCCCCGCCTCTTGAAAGCAGGCTTGTTGTGCCGGGCACGGACGCGGATCAGTCTTCGTGTTTCATCCATTATGCTCACGCCCTCTCGGTGATGTAGATGCCGTCCTGGAACACCCGGGGGTCACGCTTCGTGATCCTGGTCGCGTGCTCGATGTTTGCGGCCGTGTTGCCCACCTTCTCTTTGTCGATACCGGTGAGAGTCACCTCGTCGTTGCCGACCTTGACCGTGACACCCTCAAGGATCTTTGCCACCCGCGGCTGCTTCTCGCCGAGGAAGTTGTTGATCTCAAGGCGGTTGCCCTGCTGCTTGATCTGGATCGGGAAGTGGCTGTAGACCACCTTCATGTGGTACTCATAGCCCTCAACGACACCCCGGATCATGCCCTTCGAGAGGGCCTCGATCGTGCCGCTCATGGCGAGGATCTGCTTCTTGTCGGATGCCGTGGCGACGACGATCTCGCCGCCCTCGATTGTGACCGTGATCTGCGGGAAGCGCATGTCACGGGTCAGCGTGCCTTTCGGCCCTGAGATCGTGAGTACGGTGCCTTCGAGTTTTGCGTCCACACCGGGAGGGATCTCGACTCTTCGTGTAATTCCCATGCTCTCTCCCTCCGTTAGTAGACGTATCCCAGCAGCTGCCCGCCGATACCTGCGCTTCGGGCCTCGGCATGGGAGATGACTCCCTTCGAGGTCGAAACGATCAGGATACCGAAGTTCTTTGCGGGGAGGTACTGCGACTCCCAGTATTCCATATCAGCCATCGCCACCGCAAACCGGGGGGTGATGGCGCCACACTTATTGATCGTTCCGGAGAGCTGGACCCGGAACTGGCCGCCGCGACCGTCGTCGATGAACTCGAAGCCGCCGATAAAGCCGTTTTCCTGCATGACGCGGAGCATCGCGCCGAGGAGCTTGCTGGCGGGTTCTACAATAACCTCGCTCTTTCCGGCGTCCCCGGCGTTCTTGATCGTGCTCATCGCATCAGCGATTGGATTCAGTCGTGCCATATTCGTAACCTCTAGTTCATCTTCTTGAAGCCCATCTTCCCTGCCCACTCGCGGAAGCACTGGCGGCAGAAGTAGATGCCGTATTTCCGCACAAGGCCCTGCTTCCTGCCGCAGATGCGGCATTCGTTCGCGCCGCGGCCGAACTTCTTTGTGCTCTCGCCTGCAGAAGGTGCTCCTGACTCGTCTGCCATGCTTTACACCTCCACCTGGTAGTGCTCGCGCATGAACGCGATTGCATCCTCTTTATTCACTTTCTGGTCTGCCGGCAGTTTCCTGCGCTCGATGCTCCGGCGTGCAATCCGCACACCCTTGTACTCGAGCACTACGTTGACGTCCATGCCGTAGATACCGATCGTCGGGTCGTAGGACATACCCGGGAAGTCAGTGTGCTCCTCGATACCGAAGGAGACGTTGCCGGTCCGGTCGAACTGGGAGATCGCGAGCTGCCGCTCGATGATATTGAGCGCGGTCTCGATGAACTCCTCAGCCTTCTCCCGGCGCAGGGTGACCTTGCACCCGATGGGTGCGCCCTTCCGGATACCGAACGCCGGCTGGGTCCGCTTTGCGATGGTGCGGATAGGCTTCTGGCCGGTGATCTGCCGCATAAGTTCCTCTGCGTTGACCAGGCGCTCACCGCTCTCGCCGACACCCATGTGAACGACGACCTTGTCGATGTAGATCTCCTGCATCGCGCTCATGCCGAGACCTCCAGTTCAGGTGCAATCGCGGAGCGGCCGACCATGAAGACGTATTCGTCGATGGTCTCGAAGCGCTCGCCAGCCGCGTCGTCCATGAGGATCACACGGTTCGGGACGGAACTTGCGGTCTTGATGATCTCGACGATCCGGGCGACTTTGCCGGAGTGTTTCCCGCCGACGATCATGGCTACGTTGCCTTCCGCGAAGGGGAAGTGATCGATGATCCGGAACCGGTCTCCGCCGTCTGCTCCGAGCGTCACCACGATGGAGTCCCTCGCCTTGTAGGTGTTGTCGGCGAGGATGTTAGCGCCGAACGCGAGGTTCAACTGCACCTTGCCGCCCCGGATCGTGGTCTTGTTCCGGACCTTGCAGAGCCGGGTCTGTGCGGACTCCGGGGAGATCTCGACACCAACGAGGTTGCCCCGCTTGTCGAGCTGTATGCGGTAGTGCTTGCCGATCTTCGGGATCGAGACGATATCAAAGACGCCAAGACCCATCTGCGGGTTCCTGCAGGCCCGCCCGTTGACGATGACGTCGCGCTGGTGCAGGATCTTCCGGACCTCGCTCGCGTTCTCGGCGACCTTGATGTGCTCGCGGAGCCAGACACCGACCGGCATTGCGCCGGCGTTGTGAGGACCGGGGGCGGTCTTCATGACGAATTTCTGTACTTTCTTCGGGATATGCCAGGACCCTGGCGCTACCAGCCGCTTGAGGTGATTGGACATTATGCTCCGCCTCCGAGTCTCTCCTCACGGAGTTTGTCTTTCAGGTTGAGCTTCGTGATCAGCACGTTCGAGGGGTCGACCGGCCGGGGAACCTCGGTTCCGTCCGCCTTCGTCACCATCACGCCGTGCACAATCAGCCGGCACATCTTCATATCTACTGCATCGACGACGCCTTCGTCACCGGTAAAGTCTCCACGGAGCACCTTCACGGTGTCGCCCTTGACCACGCGGGTCCTCCGGACATTGTACTTGCCGCGGAGTTCGGGGGAGAGCGGTGCAGAGAGGAACCGGCCCCGGGTGTGGTTCGGTGCGTTGTAGCGCGCCTTGCGCTGTTTTCTTGGCTGCTTGCTTGCTATGCGTACCATTGCTTCACCACACCTTACACGATGATCGTCGCCATGGAGGCGATCTTGGGGTAGCGTTCCGCGATCTCACGGGGGACAGCGCCCTTGATCTCGGTCCCCTTCGGCTCGCCATTATCATTGATGAGGACCATGGCGTTGTCTTCGAACGAGAGCCGGATACCGTTCGGGCGGCGGATCTCCTTCTTCTGCCGGATGACCACAGCCTTCTCGAGCTTCCTCCGCATGTCGGGGGTGCCCTTCTTGACACTCACGGTCGCGATGTCGCCGATACCCATGCAGGGCTGGCGCCGCCGGACACCGTGGTATCCGTCGACCGAGAGGATCTCGACAAGCCGTGCTCCGGTGTTGTCGGAACAGACCATCCGGGAGCCGGTGGCAAGAGCCCGCGGTATGGTCGCCTTCATCGCTCTCATTCCTTCATCACCTCAACCACCACAAAGCTCTTTGTCTTCGAGAGCGGGCGGCACTCTGCGATCTTGACCACATCACCCACGGCCGCATTGAGGCAGGGGGTGCTGTGGGCATGGTACCGGGATCTCCGCTTCTCGTATCGCTTGTACTTCTTGACGTAGTGGAGGTATTCGCGCTCCACGACGACGGAACCGTTCATACGGTCGCTCACGACTTTGCCGGTAATCACCTGGCCGTGTACCGGCAAAGTGCCGTGAAACGGACAATTTGCGTCCGTGCATTCCGTCTCCGGAATGGGGACGTCTAACCCAATGTTACGTGCCATATTCATCCTCACTTATTTGATGCGCATGTTGATCCGCCGTTCCGGCTGCGTCTCCAGACTCGAACCATCGACATCGACGGTCGTGCCGTCCGGAAGCCGGAGGCGGAACACGCTGAACCGTTTTGGTATCCGCTTCTCTCCCGACCCGGTCTGGATGACCAGGGTGTTTCTGGTCTCATCGATGATGCGACCCGACACCCCGGCATGACCCGGGTTGCTCGCGCGGGCGACCAGAACGTCCAGGCCGATCAACTCGTGCCTCAGGACGTTCTGGGGAGAGATCATGCGTTCCTCCGCTCGTTCTGCTCGGTCCGGATGCGCGCGATCGTTCTCCTGACCTCGCGGATCCGCCCGGGGTTCTCAGTGGCACCGCCGGCGCTGACCTTCCCCCGCTCCTGGATGAGTTCGAGGGAAAGCTTCTGCTCCTGCTCGACAAGTTCGGTGTCGGAGAGTTGCTTCACTTCCTTTGCACGAAAGATTGCCATTTATCTCTCCTCCACGTATTCCTCGCCGGGGATCTCTTCGAGATCTATCTCGAGCTCTTCCTCGCCGACCTCTTCGGGCTCCGGGATCTCGGCCGGTGCCTTCTTCGGCTCGGGTGCGAGGGTCTCGAAGGTGTCGGGCAGTTTCGCGTCCGGCGGAACGATCTTGACCTGGACACCGATGGTGCCGAGTTTCTTGATCGCAATCGCGTAACCCTTCTCGACGATCGTCTCGCTGGGCTCGCCGGAGTGCTTGACATACCCTTCGGTGAACTTCTGGGTCCGTGCCCGGGCGCCGGTCAGCTTCCCGGCGACGATGACTTCACAACCGAGTGCACCGGAGTCCATGACCCGGCGGATCGTGCTCTGCCCGGCCTTCCTGAAGTACCAGCCGCGCTCGAGAGCGTTTGCCAGCCGCTCGGCCATGATCTGGGCGTTGAAGTTGGGGTTCTGGACCTGCTGGACTTCGACCTGCGGGGACTCGATATCGTAGGTCGTAGCGAGGTCCTGCGTGAGCTGCCGGACCTGCTTGCCGCCCTTTCCGATAACGATACCGGGCTTCTCGGCAAAGATAGTCACCTGGGTGCCGAGCGGCGTCCGGGTGATGTCCATGCCGCCGTAGCCCGCCCGCTTGAGTTCCTTCGTGAGGAACTTCTCGACGCAGACCTTGCGCACACCGTCAGTGATGAATTTCTTCTCTATTGCCATTACGCCACCTCGCTCACAACGATCTCGATGTTGACGGTCTCCCTGCGTTTCGGCGTGGCGCGACCCATTGCACGCGGGAAGAATGCCTTGAGGCCACGGCCCGCGTTCGCGGCAACATGATCGATCCGGAGTTTGTCGACATCAAGGCCGGTGTACTCGGCGTTCTTCTCGACCGAGTCAAGGAGCCTGATGTAGGCTTCTGCGGCCTTGACCGGGTACCGCCCTGCGGCCCACTTCTGAAGGCCGCGCTTGTGGGCGACGTTCCGGTTGAACCGCTTGAAGGGGATGGCCTTCTTGAGCGCCACCACTTCAGTGAGGTATGCCTTTGCCTCGACGGTGGTCATGTTCCGGATGAACCTGGCAATCTCGATCGAGTGCTTGGGAGAGACGGGAAGCTCGTTCGCCTTTGCGCGAGCGACGTTCTCGCCCTCAATCTTTGCTGAATACTCTGTTCGTGCCATAGCCATCACTTCAGCGGTACGTACTTACTCGACCGGGTTGCACCGATACCGGCGCTGCCGTGAGAAACCTTCCTGCGGGTCAGTGCAAACTCACCCAGGTAGTGGAAGACTGCCTCGGGCTGGATCTCCACTTTCTGGAACTCTTTTCCAGTGTGGATCTCGATCGTCTTTCCTACCATCTCGGGCATGATGATCATGTCACGGAGATGGGTGCGGATGTTGTCGTCTCCTGACCGGACGTCAGCGAGGAGTTTCTCGTGCTCCCGGGAGAGGCCGCGGTCAAACTTCCTGCGTGCCCGGGCCGGCATCAGCGGCAGCAGCTCGGAGAGAGCCATCTGCTGCAGATCCTCAACGGAGTAGCCGTGATAGGTGAACTCCTCACGCCGCCGCGGCATTCGCTTCTGTGTCTTCTTTGCCATGCTTCACCCCTCACTTCTTCCACTTGCCGGTTCTCCGTGCGGCAATATGTCCAACCTTCCGTCCAGGGGACGTGCCGTGGGATACGGTCTTCGGGCGCCCGCAGTGCTGGTGCCCACCGCCGCCGAACGGGTGGTCGATGACGTTCATGCAGACACCCTTGACGCGGGGCCACCGCTCGGCGGAGGACCTGACGTGGAAAGCCTTCTTTCCTGCCTTGACGAACGGTTTCTCGCCCCGTCCGCCGCCGGCAACGATACCGACGGTTGCCATACAGACACCGTTGAACCACTTGTTCTTGCCGCTCGGCATCCTGATGCCGACTCTGCCGTCCTCGGCCTTGCCGATGACGAGGGCCTGGACACCGCTCGAGCGGACGAACTTGCCGCCGTCGTTGGGCCTGGCTTCGACGTTGCAGACGTATGCACCGACCGGGATCTCGCGGAGCGGCAGGGTGTTGCCGTTCTTCACGGCAGCGCCGGGTCCCCAGGAGACCTGATCGCCGACACCGAGACCTTCGGTGGCAAGCATGTAGACTTTCTCGCCGCTCTCGAGCTTGACGAGAGCGATCGGCGCGTGGCGGGCCGGGTCGTGCTCGATATCCACGACTTTTCCGGAGACCAGGGTGGTGTTTGTTCCCAGGTGCTTCAGCTCGGCCTTATACCGGTGCGACGGTGCACGGTAGGACGGGCCGCCCTTACCGCGGCTCTGTGCTATAATTCGGTGTGCCATCGTCACTCACCTTACATTATCCCCAGCCGGCTGAGGATCTCTTCAGCCGCCTTCTCGTCAGCAAACTTTACAATGGCCTTCTTCTCGCCCTTCATGGTCATCATGGTGCGGACCTCGGCCACGTCCTGCTCGAACGAGGATTCCAGCTCGCGCTTGATATCCTGCTTGGTGGCGTCGCGCCGGACGATGAACTGGAGTTTGTTCTCGCCCTCAAGCATCATCGTTGCCTTTTCAGTAACGAACGGGTATTTCAGTATCATGAGAGCTCCTCCAGTCTCCTGATTGCAGACTCCGTCCAGACCGTCAGGCGTCCTGCCTGCGTGCCGGGTGCCAGCAGCTCGGTGTTCAGCTGGTCGACCGCAACCGCATCCACGCCCGCAAGGTTCCGGGCCGCCCGAAGGGGCTCGTTGCCGGTGACGATGAGGACGCTCTTGCGCTGCTTGTAGCGGCGGCCACGCATGGTTCCGCGCCCTGCACGGACCTTTTTGCTGCCCTTTGCCCGCTCGACGTCGGTATAGACACCGAGAGCCGTGAGTGCGGCGATGACGTCACCCGTCCGGGTGATCTCCTCGAACCGGTCCTCAAAGACCAGCGGGAGGCTGCCTGCGACTTCAAAGAGGTGTCCGCGTCCCTGGATGAGTTCAGCAGACGTGCTGGCTGCAACAGCGGAGCGGAAAGCCTTCCTCTTCTCCTTGCGGTTGATCTCCTTGACGAGGATCTTCTCGACCTTCGGGGGGTGCGCTGCACGCCCGCCGGTTGCCTGGGGTACCCGGGCCACCCTGCTGCCGTTTTTCAGGCGGGGGACCTGAGCGACACCACGCCCGCTGCCCCAGGACTCTGCCGAGGTGCGGATGCCGGCGTAGGGGTCGGTGCCGTGCGGCTGGAACCGGGTGCTCTGGAGCGCGAGGACTGCCCGCTTAATCAGGTCGGGCCTGTACTCTTCGGTAAAGATTTCCGGGAGATCGATCTCGTGAGCGACCTCACCTGTCAGTGTTCGAACCTGTGCCTTCATCGCTGCTCACCCCTGCATGCTCTGCGCGCTGACGAAGTTGATCGTCGGTACGCGAACGGTGTGTTCACCCTGCCGTATTGCGGGCCGTATCCGGATCAGCCGCTTGTTCGGGCCCGGGACGGAACCCTTGATCAGCACGTAGGGACCGCGCACAAGACCGTAGTGGAGGAACCCGCCTGCCGGCGTGATGTCGTCACCGTTGGTGCCGATCTTCAAGATGCGCTTGTTGAACTCGGTGCGCTGCTGGTAACCCATCTGGCCCATCTGGGGGACCTGCCACCTGACATGGTGGGGGTTCCACGGACCAAGGTTGCCGATGTGGCGCTTCTTGCCGCCGCGGGAGTGTTTCCGCTTCCGGACCTGAACGCCCCAGCGCTTGACGGGGCCCTCTGTGCCCTTACCGGTGGTGACCGCGGTCACGTCGACGTACTCGCCGACTTCAAGGTTCCCGGTCAGCTCGATCTCTTTCCCGAGAATTCCCTCGGCATACGCGATCTGCTCTTCGAGGCTTCCGCCGGCAATCCGCATCTCCATCAGGTCGGGGACCTTCTTCGGGACACCGGTGAGCTCTGCGGGCCGGGTGTAGGTCAGGGCGTAAAGCTCTGCAACCTTGCCTGCGCCGATAAAGTCCCGGATAGCGAGAAGAGCCGCGTTGGTGTCGTGGTTCTTCGGGACGTTGATGCGACGGGACAGCTCCTCGTCGAGGTCGGTCGTCCAGGCCTCGGTCAGCGCGTGCTTTCCGTAGGTATCCTCGCTGTATGCGCGCACACCAGCCACCCTCATGGGGGGGACCTCAACCACGGTCACCGGGACCATCACGTCCCTGCCTTCGGTGGGACTGCTCTTGTGGTCGTCCACCATGATGACGTGGGTCATTCCCACTTTGTACCCGGCAAATCCCTGCACAGCAGGAGATCCCGTGTACGCCGGCCATGAGCCGTAGCGGGGAACCGGGCTTTTTGCCCGCTTTCTCGGGCTGTACGCAAGAGATCCTCTGCGTGGCCTGTGAATGTTCGCCATGTTTCAATCAACCCTTCGTGCATTGTAGTCTGATGCACCGGCTGCAGACTGCTGCAGAGCGGTGCATGCGCCGAATCGCATGCCGGTTGTACCGGCACATTCGGTCTTCTGGCGAACCCCTAAAGGGGCGGGATATCGAACATCCCGGCGAGATCGCCGGCATGTGAAGGGAAACAGTTGATGGAGGCTGCGTGAGCGGGGAGAGAAGGGGGGAACACTCTCCTCCTGTCCTCTCCGGTCGCTCTATCCGCCGCCACCCGGGTGTGCAACCCGGGTACGTTCCAGTCTTCGCCAATAGATCCTGACACTTTGACGCTTCCGGGTAGAGTTCTCCCGGAACCGGGCGCGCTGCACGTGCGTTGGCCCAGCGTCTCGATCAGATCCAGCTCCTGTCATCCCGTTGTGACGAGCACAACTCCGTATCGACATCGGCCCTCCGTGAGGAGGGTTCGGCCTTCACTCTGTCTGGTACCCGCTCTACCTGTGCCGCCCCGCCGCGGGTCTCTGATCCGCATTTTCAGCGGGATCGATGAGATTATGGGAATCGGGGGCACCGGAGGCGCCCGCCATCCCACGGATCCGGACGGGACAGTACAGAGCGGTTTCTTAAACATTGCTAAAAATGAGATATAAACCTTATTATTGGATTCTCCAGGTGTTTCGCAGGGAAGGGTATATGCCGCGGCTGCGGCACCGACCCGGCAGCCTGAAGGACTGCATGGATGAACAAAGGGCTGCGCAAGACCCATTGCAGGTAGCATGGCAGGGAGACCCCCACCTGCAGGCTCAGGCACCCGGGTACGAGGCCCGCGCGTGCGCGCGCTCCGAGACCCATCACCCGAAGTACAGGTCGCCGTCTTCGTTGATGTAGACCTCAACATCCTCACGGACCTGTCTGCCCCTGAACCGGTCGGGGTTCGTATCCCTGAGCCTGTTGATGAGTGTTATCGTATCGTATTTGACTTTCAGCCCCATCTTCTCGGCTTCACTGTAGATGAGCTCAGGAGCCTTGAGCAGGTCGAGACCACCCTGGAGCGTGCAGAGGTGCACGGCGTCGAGCGTGTAGAGAAATTCGAGCGTCTCGCGCGCACGTGAGATATTTTCGAGAGCCGCCTTCTCGATGGTGCAGACGTTTGCCTTGGAGGTGTGGATGATCTCTGCTATCTGTTGCTGTGTCAGCCCTTTCTTCCGGTAGCGTAGCACTTCTTTCTGGCGATCGGTAAGCAGACCTTGTTTCATCAGCCATATATTGGCATGTGAAATTTAAACACTTTTCCTTAACCACCTGCGGAACTCGATAAGCACACCCCATAAACTCCAGCAGAGCCTGAGGCCTGCCGATGGCAGAAATGCCACCGCGCAGGATACCGGGCCGTTGAACCATGGCTGACCGGCATGGCCCCCCCGCCGGCGGCCTCGCGGCAGGCAGCCGTCGGACAACAGGAGTTTAAAAGGTCTGAAGAGTTTCGGGAACGGAGTCCTGACACCGGGAGGTCACGCTGCGACCGGCCGAAAGAGAGAAATTTGCGGAGGATTCCAGTTTTAGCATCAAGGCCGCGAGATTTGCCCGATAGAGGTATAAAATACACCGGTCAGGTCCGGTGAGGTATCCGCTTCCGGCAACGGTGTTTTGGGACAACTTCCAGGGCATTTCAAAACGTTTATATGAGAATTTGGTGATACTATCGTGTTCTCAACATTGAGAGGTGTTAAAAGTGGTTGTTAAAGTAGGAATTGCGAAACTGGGAAATATCGCCAGCGGTGTAATGGGTGAACTCCTTCTCGACGAGCGTGCCGACCGTGAGGACATCATCACCTTCATGGCGACCTCCGGTACGAAGCTGCAGCCCGAGGATATCGACCGCGTGGTCAGCAACATGAAGGCATGGGGCCCCGACTTCTGTATCGTCGTTTCTCCGAACGGCATCCTCCCCGGACCCACCAAGGCCCGTGAGGACCTTGCAGCAGCCGGAATCCCCTGCATCGTCATCACCGACGACGTCACCACCAAGAAGGAGCAGTTCGACGCGCTCAAGGCGAGCACCTTCGGCTACATCATCATGAAGGCCGACGCCATGATCGGCGCCCGCCGTGAATTCCTCGACCCCATCGAGATGGCGGACTACAACGGAAACCTCGTCAAGGTCCTCGCCATCACCGGCGCGTTCCGGAAGATGCAGATGGAGCTCGACAAGGTCATCGACCAGGTCAAGGCCGGCAAGAAGGGCGCAGACCTCGCGCTCCCGAAGGTCGTCATGACCTCCGACAAGGCCGTCGAGGGCGAGTTCACCAACCCCTACGCGCTCGCGAAGGCCCGTGCCGCCTACGAGATCGCCCAGGCGGTTGCAGGCGTCAACGTCAAGGGCTGCTTCATGACGAAGGAGTGGGAGAAGTACATCCCGATCGTCACGAGCGCTCACGAGATGATGCGCCAGGCCATGATCCTCTGCGAGGAAGCACGCGACCTCGAGAAGGCCATGGACGCAGTCATCAGGAAGCCCCACAAGAAGACCGGCGAGATCGTCTCGAAGACTGCCCTCATCAGCAAGCCCGAGTAAACCCAATACCACTTCTTTTTTACAGACCCGCTACCGCAGAGCAACGGCAATGCACGCAGGCGTTCACCGCCGGTGCGTGCCTCTTCGAGAATAGAGATACAGGCCAGCACTTATCGTTACGGCGAGAAGACCATCATCCGTTCCTCGGTCATCTCCTCAATCGCGTACCGGGGCCCTTCGCGGCCGATGCCCGAACCTTTGACCCCGCCATAGGGAGCATGGTCCATCCTGAACGTCGAGACGTCATTGACCACCAGTCCGCCGACCCGGAGTTCGGCAAACGCCTGCGCAATCCGCCGGGCATCGTGGGTAAAGAGACCGGCCTGCAGCCCGTACTCGGAGTCGTTCGCGAGCGCGAGTGCCTCCTCGAATGTCTCGTAGGGGGTGACCGTCACCACCGGCGCGAAGATCTCGGTCCGGTTCACCTCCATCTCAGGGGTCGTGTCGAGAAGGATTGTGGGGCGGATGAGCGGGCCGTCACGGGCTCCTCCGGCGATCACCGTCGCACCCCCCCGGACAGCGTCCTGCACCTTTGCAAACGCCGCGCGGGCGGCCTTCTCAGAGATCATCGGCCCCACATCGGTTCCGGGCTCGCGGGGATCGCCGATGGTGAGGGCGCGGACCCGGTCGACGAGCAGCGCGAGCGCCTTCTCGAATATCGGCCGGTGAAGGTACACCCGCTGCACCGAGATGCAGGCCTGGCCGGCGTTCGAGAACCCTCCGGCAACGATCCGGCCGACCGCAAAAGGCAGATCGGCATCTTCGTGGACGATCACGGCCGCGTTGCCGCCCAACTCCAGCCCGACCCGCTTATGGCCGGCGATGCTCCTGAGGCGCCATCCTACGGCCGGGCTCCCGGTGAAACTCAGGCAGGCAACCCGGTCGTCGCGCGCCATCCGCTCGACGAGATCGGTGCGGCAGGGGACGACACTGATCGCTTCCGGAGGAAAACCGGCATCAAGCACCATCTCACCGAGCATCAGCGCGGAGATCGGGGTCGCCGACGCGGGTTTGAGGATGATGGAGTTCCCGGCGGCGATGGCCGGCCCGAGCTTGTGGCAGGCGAGGTTGAGCGGGAAGTTGAACGGCGTGATCGCGAGCACCGGGCCGAGCGGAAACCGGCGGATACATCCGATCCGCCCCTCACCAGCCTCGTTCCAGTCAAGCGGGAGGAGGGTGCCGTCGATCCGGCGGGCTTCCTCGGCAGAGACCTCGATCGTCTCTGCGGCGCGCAGGACCTCGCCCTCCGCAAGCGCCCGGGTCTTCCCCGCTTCGAGGACGATCGTCGCCGCGAGATCCGTGGCGCGTTCTCGTATCCGGTCTGCCAGGGCATGGAGGATCGCCGAGCGGCGGTGGGCGTGAAGGCGCCGGGTGATGGAGAAACTATGCTCTGCAGACTTGAGGGCGTCCTCGATATCCGCACTCCCGGCGAGGCAGACCCGGGCCACCGTCTCCCCTGTGTAGGGGAACCGGACCTCAAGGACCTCTTCGCTTCTTCGCCATTCTCCGCCGACCAGGAACGCGTGCGGGCCCGTCATGATGATGAAAGGTCGGCGCCGGGCCGAATCAACTTTTCTCCCTGAAAAGTGCGCCCAGACCTTCGGGGAGCGTCAGGATGACCGGCTCCAGGTGCAGCCGCTCCATGAATGCCGAGTCGCACATCGAGAGGCTGTTGGGATTTAACCGGGCGATGATGGAGCAGAAGGCCCTGTGGCCCTCGCCGGCGGTCCCCGCTGCGTCAAAGAAGATCGAGACGTTGAAGGCGTGCGTGCCCAGGCTCCGGTAGAAATCGACGACCCGGCAGATCCCGTCGGCAAGCGGTTCGATATAGGGTCCGCACTCCTCAAGCGTCGATACCGGAAGGAGCCCCCGCACCTCCCGTTCGCCGAGGGGAACGGGGTTTGCCGACCAGAAGATATCGTCCTCGAAGAGGAACCGGCCGGAACAGCGCTCGTGGTCCATGAGGTCGTCCCAGTACAGGCGACCGTGATCGGCGAGGTAGCGGCGGCCGGCGGAGATATAGAGGTCCGCAAGGCGCGTGGGCTCCGGGTCGACGATGCCCTGCAGGTGCGGATGAATGATGCTTGCGCCTGCCGACGGCAGGTAGTTCCAGTTGATGCTCGCATAGCCCCGGTACCCGGCAAGAGTATCTACCGTGCCGGAGATGGCGTCGGCGAGGCATCTCCTGTCGAACCGGCCGGGCGTGTGATCATGCGTGATCACCGTGACCACATGATGCTCTGCGAAAGGGTAGAGGTTCGGGAACGTCACGCTCTCGCCGCACCAGAGACGGCTGCCGTCCTCGAACGTCGGCGTGGAGGAGTTTATGGCATCGGGACAGAACGGGCAGCCGTCACGGGCAGAGGGCAGATCAGGAGCGATATCGAGCTGCCGTCCAACCCGGACGGGACTGATCCGGCATCGAAGACCGGTGAGGGACTCCCGGCGGTACTGGATGATCCCCCGTTCCGTCCGGAGCTCACGGGTGATGAACATGGCCCTTCGTACTCCGGTTAGCACGCCGACCGTATAAAACCCTGTCAGGCAGGAAGTGAACAAAGAGAGGGAACACAGGTAACTTCAGGCGAAATCCCTGCAAAGGCGGGACGAAAAAAGGTGATGAGTGTTTTCCTGCCTTAAACAATGTACTTGCCGAGCAGGCGGATGGAGGTGGTCATGTCGGGGCCGAGCGGCGAGCCGAAGATGATCTGGGTAACTCCAGCCTTTGCGAGGTCTTCGCACTTCTGCTTGACCATGTCGGGGGTTCCGGCGATGGTGAAGGCGTCGATCTCCGCGTCGCCGACGAGTCCGCCGACGGTCTTGAAGTCAAAGCGGCCGAGGGCTTCCTTGATCTTCGCGACGTTGTTCAGGTCGAGTCCGTGGCGCTGGAGGAGCGCGGGCGGGGAGCCTGCAGCGATGAATGCGGCCACGATCTTTGCAGCGTTCCGGGCCTTCTTCTCGTTCATGTCGATGGACATGGCGGTGTAGGCACCGACGTCGAAGGTCTTCTTGCCGGCCTTCTCCATTGCTGCCTTGATGATCGGGATGGCGACCTCGAAGTCCTTGGGGTTCGAGGCGTTGATCAGGGCACCGTCACCGATCGTGCCGGCGAGCTCGAGAACCTTGGGGCCCTGGGCACCGATGTATACCGGGATGCCCTTCTTGCCGGGCAGGGTGACACCGGTCAGCTTGGCACCGTCGTAGTCGAAGAACTCCATCTCACCAGTCTTCTTGACTTCCTCACCGGCGAGGAGCTTCCGGATCTGGATGACACCTTCCTGCAGGTGGCCGACGGGCTTGACGGGGTCGATGGCGAGCTTCGGGAGGGTGGAGAGGTCACCGGGTCCGATACCGAGGACGGCACGTCCGTCGGAGATCTCGTTTAAGGTAGCCATGAAGGACGCGATGGCTGCCGGGGTGTCGGTGAACGTGTTCATGATGCCCGGGCCCATCTTGATCGAGTCAGTGTTTGCCGCGATCATGGCGAGGGTCGGGTACGCGTGGCGGTTGTTGTAGTGGTTGGTGATCCAAGCGTAGTCGATATCCTTCGACTCTGCAAGCTTGGTGTAGTTCACCACCTGCTTGACGTTGATTGCTCCGGGCACAAATTCAATTCCATATGTAGTCAAGGCTATACACCTCATTGAGTAGTTACGTGCCGGGAGTTATATATATTATCATTTTGTGCTCCATAAACGACACGTACCGCACAGGTAGTTCAAAACGGAGGGATGTAACGGGTTCTCCAAGATATACGATGAATCCCTGTGCTTACCTCAGAGAGGGATCCGGTGTGACGGGAAGATACCAGAATATTCAAATAGAATTAGATTGAAAGCCGGCGCGCTCCCGGCCCCGGCCCGTACAGAAATGTATATGATTGCCGCCCCCCATATTCATCTGTAGTTTCGGGTGATACGCACGCTCTTTTCCGTGGCGGAAGTCACTTCGGGCATATGAAACGTTCACAAACAGGGGACATCATACTATGCGAGTGCTGGCGATCGGGTTGGGTGGCGCCGGATCACGGGTGGTGGATAATCTCTACGACCACGACCGGCGAAGCAAAGTCTGCTGCATGAATACGGTAGCAATTGATATCGACCCGAACTCCCTGGTGCAACTGCGCTCCCTTCCGGACCCCGCGAGGATCTTTTTTCCCCGGATCGACGCGATGGACTCCGGCGATATCACGAATGTGATCGATATCGAAGAAGTGATGACCAGGATCCAGCGGATGGATACCCTGGAGATAGACGCCATCCTCTTCTGCTGCGGGCTCGGTGGCAACGTCATCGATATCGCCCCGCCCATCATCGAAGAACTCCGCAAGTCCTATGTGGAACCGATCTTCGCACTCGCCATCCTGCCATGCTTGAACGAGGGGAAACGGGTCTCGGCCAAGGCCGCCGACGACCTCGATATGCTCAGCGGTCTCGTCGATGCCGTCATCATCTTCGATAACGAGACCTGGTCGCAGAAGATTCAGGCGGCCGCGAATGCAGAAGAGAAGGAGAATACGGGCATCCTGGACCAACTGCGCGGGAACTCGCGGGAGCTCAACCCGAGAACCCGGTACAACCTGCTCAACCAACGGATAGCCCGGCAGATCGGTCTCCTGCTCCGGGCTGGAGAGTTCAACGAATCCGGCCTCGATGTTGCCGAGGTTGTCCTGGATGCCGGAGAAGTGCTCAACACCCTGAAAGGAAACAATCTCGTTGCCGTCGGGTATGCTGCCGAGCGCCTGCCCGCCGGGCGGCTGGACTTCCTCTACCGGCGGCGGTCATTGAAGTACTTCATCGAGGGATCGCAGGAGAAGGCTGCCCGGATCGTCTCGCTCGCCAAGAAAGCGGTCTACGAGGAGATCTCGGTTCCCTGCGACCTGACGAGCGCCGATAAAGCCCTGGTGCTGATTGCGGGCCCTTCAGCCGAACTCTCGATGAAGGGGTTCCAGACCGTCAGGAAATGGATCGATCGCAACATCGCCGGCCTTGAGATGCGGTCGGGCGATTATCCGGTGAAGAATACCTCATACGTCGGGATCATCATCGTGCTGTCAGGGCTCTCGAACGTTCCCCGCATAGAGGATCTCCGGGAGATCCGGGATGAGTACCGGCTTGAGTGCGAAGAAGAGGCGCTAAGGGCGAACGAAGAGGAGCGGCTGCGCGCGGAAGAGGAAGAACAGGCGACACGCGCCTGGGTGCCGGAGGAGGATGACCCGGACTTTGCCTCTCCCATGGAATCCGCGTTTCTGGAGGAGAGCGACCTTATGGCAGGACCTATGACCACAGAGCGAGACGAGATGATCATGCTGCCGGGCAGCGGCCAGGACACCCGGAAGAAGAAGGACGACACCATCGATATGCTTCCGAAAGCCGGGAAGAAACAGGACGACGGCGCGGTCATCCTCCCCCCCAAACAGGGCGGGAGGGAGATCGATCTCACCGGGTCCGCCTCGGTCACCTCGTCTGTGCCCGCACCGAAGAACTCCTCCTTTAACCCGAAAGGGATCAGCATCGAGAAGACCGCCCCAAAAGACGACGCAATGGTCTACTCTGCATCGGTACGTCCGGTGCAGCAGCCGAAGGAGGGGGCATTCACCGGCGACCAGGTCACGTTCGACCGCGGCGTCCAGCGCCCGAAAGACGGCTCGCTCGGCGGGAGCCGGGTCACGCTCGACCGCGGCACGCAGCGGCCGAAGGACGGCGTCTTCGATGAACCCGGCCCGAGCATGCGCAGGACGGCCTCAACGCCAAAGGATACCCGGCTGGACCAGACCGGCAGGGGGTTCGGCCAGGCAGGTCCCCGCCCGAAGGAGGTTGACCCGTCGCGCGGGAAACTCGCTGTGATCGACGCCGAAAAACCGGCGAAGAACCCGAAAACTGAGGAGAAGAGACCGGAAAGCGATCCTGACGAGGACGGGATCACCTGGATCCGGTAGCATCCGCCAGTCTCTCGAACGGTATGGTTCCGGCGCCGATCTCGGTCCGTACAGTGTAACCCTTCTCAAGGGCGTTTCCGACCAGATTCATGCCGCTGAATGCGACGACGGAGAGCCGGTAGGGGTGCTTGGGGAGGTTGAACTCCCCGATGCCGCCTCCGGCAGGAAACGCAAACCCGCACTCAGTCATCCGGCCGATGATCTCTTCTACGCGGTCCTGCGCAACCGCCGGCACCGCACGGACGTTTGCAAGCGCAACACCGGCCCCGGTCGTTGCCAGCCGGTTGATCGAGGTGAGTCCGGCGGATATAAACAGGTGGAGCGGGTCGACCGACGTCCCCCGGTAACCGATGAGGTCGAGGAACCCTGCAGAACCGTTCCGGTCGACGGCAACCCTGCCGGCATACTCAAGCCTTGCCGGGATGCCGGCCTTCTGGAGAACACCGTCCAGAGTGACGCTGCAGACCGTCATGATCCCGATCTGGCCTTCGGGGATGCGGGGGTCGGTGTCGATGATCTGGTAGGTGTTCAGGAGACCGTAGCCTGCTGCTGCAACCTCATCGAAGGCCGCCGTAACGCCGGAGAGATCCTCCTCCCGCACGAAGGTGAGATTGTAGGCGACGCTTCCCTTGCCGGCCGCCGGGTCGAAGGTGCTCCGGAACGCGAGTTGTTCGAGTCTTGAGATGATGAAACCGATCCGCTCGTCGACCAGCGCCCGCTCGCTCTCGGCGATACCTGCCTCGGTGAGAATCCGGCCCCGGTTCCCGATCTTCTCCGTAAATCCCATCTCGTCGAGGTACTGAAGGTAGTACTGAACGGCACGGTCGCTCAGGACGAAACCCCGCTCGGCCATCTTCTCGCTCAGCCTCTTTGCACCCAGGGGTTCGTGCGACTCCGCGAGGAGCCGCAGGATCTCAAGGTATTTCCGTTCGGAACGCATGGAAGGGGTCATCGTGAATGCACCGCACCAAGGCTATCCTGATACCGGCCGTCATAAAGCCGCTCGCCGTTCAGCACTTCCTGCAGGATCATCTGGACGACCCGGTCTCCCGCCGCAAGGCGGATCTCTTCCGAACCAGCGTTGGTAAGGCAGAGCGTCAGCTGACCCCGGAACCCCGGGTCCACGAACCCTCCGCCGAGAAGGACGCCCCGGCGGGCGAGCGAGGAGCGGCACCGGAGGGTTGCCGCGAGATCCCCGGGAAGTTCCACCCTCTCGATCGAGGGGACGAGGGTGCACGTGCCGCGCGGGAGTGTCGTCTCTTCGGCCACCCGGAGATCATAGGACGCAGGCTGCTGGGATGCGCTGTTGTACGGTTCAATGACGAGATTACCGTTCCTGAGCCGGCGAATGATTTCGCTGGACGAAAGAATCATTGTATAGAGTAAGGACATAAAAACGCTTAATAACTTATGATAGAAATGCATGAGGGGACCCATGGGGTAGAGGACATCCTTTTGGGCTTCGAACCCAAGGACGCGGGTTCAATTCCCGCTGGGTCCGTTCTTTCTGTTCAAGCAGGTACCCCCTGCTTCCACCATTTAAAAGGGGATTCATGACGTTTTGTGAACCTCCCCGCACTTCAGGGCGGAGCCTTCCCGCTCCGCCCCGTTCACCCCCACCATAAAGGTCAGGGAAGTTCTCTCAATGACTCTGTACAGTCACTGATAACGAGGATGTAGAGATCCGCCGCGCGGGTGCCCGCCGGGCGGCACCCGCGCGCAGGAGAGCGCTCACCGGATCCGGATGTAATCCCTCTGCGGGTTCCCGACCTGAATACCCCCCCAGATACACGATGCGTCCGGCGCATCGGGCGCCGTGGCATAGACCCGGACCAGGTATTCGCCCGGCGGGAGATCCGCGACGTCGAAGCTGGAGGTTTCACCGATAACGGTGCCGCCTGCGTTCCTGGAGGCGAACCGCACCCAGGAGAGGCCGCCATCGTTTGAATGCTCGACGGATTCGGTCACGAGTCCGGAGCCGGTGTATGCGAGATCCCAGGATACCGTGAGGAGGTCCAGCACCGGCTCCGCACAGGTGTAGCGCGGGTTTACGACCGCGAGCGTCGCGGAGCCCAGACCCGTGTTGGCGAGGTCCGGCACGGCCGTGATGAAGGTGTCGGGGAGGCGGAGTTGCGCCCCGTCATTGAACGTGATCGTTGAGCCCGGCCCAAAGACGTTGATGTTGCCGTCGGTGAGCACCTTGAGCCTGAAGGTCGCCTCCCAGGTCTGGCCGAGGTGGACCGTGCCGACATCGAAGTTGAGGTTGTGGTCGTCGTTCCAGTCATCGGTCTGGTTAAGGATCAGCGAGACGAGGTCATGATGTCCCGTCTCGTTGTCAATCCAGCTCTCGAGGGTTGTCGATATCCCCGGCTCATGAACATAGCCAAATACGTCCAGACCCTCGCGCTCTTCGCCGTTCACCACAATCGCGCTGAAGTCAAGGGCCACTGCAGTGTCGACACCGGCCTCAGCCTTCAGCTCCCCGGCGATCTCGGAATAAATCCGGGCAAGGTCGTCACCGGTGACGGCATGGTAATGCCTGCCGCCGGTCGCCGCGGCAAGGGTATCCATCGTCTTCCAGGTGGAACTCCCCTCACGGATGTCGTCTGAGAACGATATCATATACAGCCGGATATCGTTGTTCGCCGCGTAGACAGACATATTCTGGTCTGTGTAAAGACCGCCTCCCGATTCTTTCGACCCTCCGAGACCGGAGAAGATCGTATATCGATCCGTCCGGGTTGAGGTCCAGTCGTGGCTGTTATACCCCTCATCCCGGGCAAGCGGGTCGCCGTAGTAGTTGTACTCGCCATCGGACATCAGGACAACCGCATGCACGGCATCGGGATTCTTTCTCGCAACCATTTCCTGGATAGCGGTATATAGCGCCTTCCGCGTGGCGGTCCATCCCGAAGGGTCGAGCCCGTTGATCGTGCTGTTCACCCGCGAATAGTCGCCGGTCAGGTGCAGGGCACAGGTAGCGTCGTTGCTGTAGGAAACCAGCCCTATCCTGTCCCGGACAGGGTTCATCTCCGCGACAAAGGTCTTTGCAGCGGTTTTAGCGCTGCTGATCCGGGATGGGTAATCATTCGCCATGCTCCCCGATCGGTCCATCACCAGCACCACGTCGATCGGGTCCGGCTGGAGCGCCCACCCATCGCCGGTGAGGCGGACCGTGACGTCGATTGTATCGTTGACGGCGACGGTTCCGGGGGATGCCTGTGCCTCCACGGAGAGGTAGGGGTAGTTCTCCCAGGTCAGGGGGATCGTCCGGGTGGTGCCGTTCCACGAGGCAACGACCTCACACTCACCGCGGGCCGTGGCGCTCCAGTGCGGATCATCCCGGCGGGTCGTGAACGTGCCCGGGTAGAACCGGACAGCGGCGTAACCGTCATCGTCGGTCTCGGCAGAGAGTGCGGAGAGGGAGGGGTCTTCCATCTGCACGAGATTGCCGGTGGCGGGATTCCGGATCGAGAAGTTCACGCTCTCCCCCCGGACGGGGTTCCCCTTCTCGTCGATGATCTTGGCGCGGACAGTCGATACTGCCGAGGGATTGACGTCCCGGCTCGGCATGGACTGGGGGTTTGCCGAGAGGAGCATGTCCACCGGTCCGGTGTGGATGAACTCGACGACCCGCGATGCCGTCACACTTGTGTTGTCCACTGCCGTCGCGGTGACGGTGATCGTGCCGGTGGTGTCCTTTGGACCGTAGATGAGCCCGGCGGCGCCCGAACTGTTTGTCTTCAGGATATGGCTCTCCCCAAGGGATGTGACGACCTGAAGGTCACGGCCGGCCGCGGGGTTGCCCCAGGCATCGGAGAGCCTGCAGGTCAGGGTGAAGGTGCTTGCACCGTCGGCGGGGCGGTAGGGAACAGGGTCGGCATCGGGGCTGACCGAGAGTTCGATCCCGGCGGGAAGCCCGGTGGGCAGTCCGCGGACGGATATGTAGCGATCGAAACTGCCCGGGGTAACGGTTATCCTGACGATGTTCTCCCCGGCAGTCCGGTCGGTCCTGAGGTCCGCGCTGACGAACCCCGTCGCGTTGACAGTTCTCTCCAGTTCGGCCACCTCCGCACCCCCGTCGCCGATGAAGGCGGCATCGTCACCGACCGAACCCACGCTGAAGCGTACAGTCTCGGCGGCCCTCCGGTCGTCTGCCGGGTTACCATACCGGTCGGCCACTCCCACGGTGATCGTGGTGGTGTTACCCGCGGTCATCTCGGCGTCGTAGCGAAGGTATGCGATACGCGAGGGCAGATCGTGGTCGATGGGCTGATGGAGGGTCGCCTCCACCCCCTCTGCCCGGGCGGTGATCACGGCGACGCCGCTTGTCCTGTTGGCGGTGAACCTGGCGGCAGCGGTTCCGGAGGCGCCGGTGGTGACGATTGCGGGCGTGAGGCGGCCGAACGTCGGGTCGACCGAGAGCACCACCGTCCGGTTGCTAAGCGGCACCCCGTCTCCATTGAGCACCTGCACGGTGATTCCGGCGGAATCAACCCCGTTCGCCACCAGCCAGCCGGTATCGCTCGAGAGGCCGATCTGCCCCGGACCGGCCGCACCCACCGCAGGCACGATCAGGCCGAGCAGGATCGTGAGGATGATTACTTTCGGGAAATTCATGCTGAGATCACGGGGCCATGATCCTGCATAGTATATATACTTGTTTTCGATTAACCCCGATCTGCGGGAGGCATCGATAAGCCATAAAATTCAGGCAAATCTCAATACCTTAAAATCTTGAAGAGTAATTTACCGCGATGCCATCACAGGAGCATGCCGCCGGCCCACATAATGTTCATATATACATTCCAGAGGATATTGTTGCACATCAAACGACATGAGAATCTGGACAATATAACCCGGATATAGATAAATAAGGGCAATTTCAGGACATAACCCGCAAATACGTGTTCCAGGGCAGGGAGGTTGTCCGTGAAGTATAAATCAGGGTTCGTGCGAGTAGCCAGGCAGGTCCCCGGTGCCGCATCCGCCGTAAAGAGAAGATATGGTCGGCGGTCAGGGATCACCAGAACCGTATATAATTCATCTACCGGACCAGAAAGGAGATCTAAAGGCACTCAATAGACCGCCGATGATGCCGGAGATAACCGTCGACAAAGATAGGGACGATAGGATAACTCCCCAGGACGGAGAGCGCAGCCTAAGAGAGTTGAGGGGGGCGAGGCCGCCAGCCCCCATATATTATGTGCAAAAAAACGAAGGTTCATCCGATCTGGATGTAGTGACGCGATGCGTTCCCGATACTAATCGGGGCATCTACTATGTCCATGTCCTCCGGGGCATCGAGAGCCGACGCGACCATCCGGATCAGGTAGTCTCCCGACGGCAGGTTCCTGACATCCATCAGAGTCTCACCTGCCAGGTTCTCACCCGGTTCAGCCGTGCGATCCACCTCCTTCGTCCAGAAGACAGTCCAGGATCGCCCGTTGTCGTTCGAGTAGGCAAGAGCCGCATCGATATCATAGGTGCCGTTGTAGGTGAGCGTCCACGTCAGCGGGACGACATCGGTGAATGCATCCTGCTCTCCAGGGGGTTCCGGATTGCCGAGAACCACGTCAAGCCAGCGGTTGGTAATCCCGGTGTTGTTCAGGTCAGGAATAGCCGTGATAAATGTGTCCGGAAGTTCCAGCGCATCAGTACCGTTGTTGAATGTGATCATCGAGTTCGGCCCGAATACGTTGATGTTGCCGTCGGTGAGCACTTTCAGCCGGAAGGTCGCCTCCCAGGTCTGGCCGAGGCGCACGGTGCCGATGTCAAAGTGTAAGTTGTTGTCAGTGTTCCAGTCGGCAGTCTGGTCGATGGTGGTGAACGGTGTAATGGTATAGCACCCTGTCTCGTTGTCGATCCAGCTTGAAATAGTGGTCGATGCCCCGGGCACATAAACGTAATCAAACACGTCGGCCCCGGACATGGGTGCCTCGTTCACCTCGACGTTCTCGAAGATGACATCCAGCCCGGTGTCGACGCCTGCCTCGGTCTTGAGTATCCCTGCGATATCGGTGTAGACCCCGGCCAGGTCGTCACCGGTAGGTGCATAATAGTATTTTCCGCCCGTGGACTCTGCCAGAACCCTGAGAGTATCTTTTCCGTCACTGGTGATGTCATTTGCAAACGCGATGGAGTAAATGCGGATGTCGTTGTTCATCGCAAAGACCGACATGTTCTGGCTGCTCGTTTTTCCCTGTCCAAGCCCGTCGAAGGGGAAGTACTCTGTCGTACGATCAACAAAGTCGGCTGGATCCTTTGACGGTTTTGCACTCCCCCGTGCGAGCGGATCACCATAGTGATTATAATCTCCATCGGATAGGACGATGACGGCTTTTACGGCGTCGGCACTGCCGTTAACGTTCAGCTCGTTGATCGCTCTGTAGATACCGGATCGCATCGGTGTTCCCCAATCAGGGACCGTCTGTTTGATGGTTGTGTTAATTTTCGAGGGGTTATCGCTCATGGGGAGGTCAACGGTGGCGTAATTGGCATAGTACTTGCGATCGGAGGGGTAATGGGCAGAACGATAATTATAATCATCATCGTCAGTATTGTCCCGACCCAACCAGTAGCGATAACCATAACCTATGAGATCGGTGTATCCGTTTTTGCCGAAGGAGACGAGCCCCAGGCGATCGCGGGGATAGTTCATCTGGGCGTTAAAGATTTCAGAGGCCTCCATTGCCCTGACCATGCGGTCGGGGTAGTCCTTGAGCATGCTTCCCGAGCGATCCGTGCAGAACACGACGTTGATTGGATCCGGTTGCAACGCCCAGCCGTCGCCTTTCAGCCGGATGGTGACATTGACGGTCTCATTCACGGCCACCGTCTCGGGAGAAACCGCGGTTTCCACGGAGAGATAGGGGTAGTTCTTCCAGACCAGAGGAATATCCCGACTGACACCCTCCCACGTCGCCCGGACGGTCGCCATACCGGTCGCGGCCTTGCTCCAGCCCGGCACATCCCTGTCAGTCGTAAACGCACCGGGATAGAACTCGACGATGGCAGACCCATCAGCGTTGGTGGTAGCAGACAGTCCCTCAAGTGCCGGAGCCACCGTCTGGTTGTAAGGTGCATAACTGCTCGATACAATCTCGAACATCACAGTTTCGCCCTCGACCGGGTTCCCCTTGAGGTCCATCACTTTGGCCCGGACCTGCGACACGGCATCTGATTTGACATCCCGGCTCGGCATTGTCTGTGGGCTTGCGGAGAGAAGCATGTTCACCGGATCGGTGCTGGTGAACTCCACCTCCTGCGATATGCTTGCGTCCGGGTTCGCGGCTGCTGTTGCAGTGATGGTCGCGACACCCACAGAATCTTCGGGCCCGTAGGTGATCATCACCTGCCCGTAGCAGTTAGAGTACAGGAGAACGTCCTGTTGCTCGTCCGGTCTGTCACCCCGCTGTATCGAGGCGTTCACCCAGAGGGGTTGCCCCGGTGTGGGGTTTCCGCACCCGTCAAACAGGGTGTAGGTGATCTCGATCACCTTCTCCCCGTCGGCCGGCACCGAGGCACCAACGGGATCAACCGTCAGCATGATGTGGGACGGTTCGCCCCCTACACCAGTTATAGAAATGTAGTCGCTCCTGACCGGCACCGGGGGCTGAATCCAGACAAGGTTTTCTCCCGCCACAGTATCAACCCGGAGGGTTGCAGTAGCGTTTCCGGCAGCATCGACCGGCACCGAGACCTCATCCGTGAAGGACTCACCGACCACAAACCCGGCCGGCGCACTCACCATGAAGTGTATAGTCTCAGCCGTGTTCCGGCTGTCTACAACGTTCCCGTAGCGGTCCGCCATCCGGACCACAATCTCTGCCGTCTGCCCGACCGCCACCACCGGTTCATACCAGAGGCCGGCAATAGCAGCCGGGGCAGCGTGGTCGATCTGCTGGTCAACACTCCGGGTCAGGGGTGCGGCCAGTTCCTCGTGTGAGACCGTTGCCGTGATGGTCGCGGTCCCGCTGGTGGTTGCGGGGGAAAACACCGCCGTCGCCCTGCCGGCATCATCGGTCACGGTGCCAGCGGGGTTGATGCTCCCCGGCGCGCCTCCCACCGCAAACGCAACGGTCGCTCCCGGTATAGGCGTACTGCCGTTGGTGACCAGGACGGTGATGGTCGCGGTGTCACCACTCCCGGCCGTCAGCCATTCGCTGCTCGTGCTGATCTCAACCCCGTCGGGTACCAGCGCACTGGCCGGGGCCATCAGGAGGAGGAGCCCGGCTATGACTATGTATGCACACTTCCAGCTTCTCATATGCCTTCGCAAGGGTCATTTGCGTTAACTTATATATAAGAATATCCAATTGATTAAATTGCAATTAGATCAATTTTAATGATTTTGTGCAAAATATTGAACCAATTCGAAGTTCCTCCAACATATTAGCGCATAATGAGAACGAACCCGTAAGATGAAGGCGGCATCCGGCGAGGTTCGTTTCCCGACGGGAAAAAACCGGTCCCGAACCCACAGAATGTTCAGTGAAAAAAGTTCACGGTAAGCGTTATTTCCCAGACCCGCGATCGGGAAGAGCAAGGACCAGATAGAACGTATAATGTGCACAGGATGTCCGATACTACCTGGTATCAGCAAATAACCCTCATGAGCAGCATTACCACATCCACGGAGAGCAGGGATCGACCACAAGGTGGGAGTGCAGGCTCCGGGAGGGGAAATACTCCCGGAGAATGATATTAGGATAGTTCACTGGATCCGTATGTATGCACTCTCACCTGCACCGCCAATTACATTCTGGAC
Organism: Methanobacteriota archaeon; assembly: GCA_023457135.1. Lineage (GTDB taxonomy): Archaea > Halobacteriota > Methanomicrobia > Methanomicrobiales > Methanoculleaceae > Methanoculleus. The sequence goes on from JAEWMO010000043.1 coordinate 35,382, forward strand.
CAACATGGCGGAAGCATCCCCGGTATCCGGGGCATAACCGTAGATCCTGATGGTGTAGTAGCCGGCCGGGAGGTTTCGGACATCTAATGTTGAATTGCCGCGTATGGTCTCATTTGTAGCACTGAGGGTGTCGAATTTCACCCAGGTGAAGTTGTTGTCGTTGGAGTAGAAGACGTCCTCCGTCACGGTCTCGAGACCGGTATAGT
>JAEWMO010000044.1 GCA_023457135.1 Methanobacteriota archaeon
GATCAACGGACCGGGCGAGGTCTTTATCCAGACGAAGAATATCCGCGAGTTTGTCGAATGGCTCTGGCCGCTTCTTGCGCCGAGGATCCAGTCACGTTCACAGGCGAGGTGAGAGGCAGAAAAGGGGATGCCCATCCTCTCACGCCAGTGCGGGCACGGCGATCCGGAGCGCTCCGCCGGCACCGTGGGAGAGGGTCCCCGTCTCAGTCATGGCCGGCCGCCTCCTGTGCGGTCAGGGTCGTGACGGCGTAGTAGTGGCAGCCGGTCCGGACGACGTGGATCTCCCGGACTGCCTCGGAGTCGCGCCTGCCGGTGCTCCCGCTCCGCTCCTTATGGAGCATCGCGCCATACCGGCTGATCTCGGCGGCCACGACCAGTTTGACCAGGAAGAGCGGGACGACACCTGCCGTCCGCTTCCCGGGAGATGGTCTTATCTCTCCGGACGGAGAAGAGTTGTTGGCAGTCCCGTGTGAATCGCTGTTGGCGCACGCTTCATCATGTGGGCTGCCGTCTATCCTGTCTTTGCGTTGCATTCTGTTTCCTCGCTCTGTGGTGTTATCAGTCTGACTTTACCAACGGCGGCCTGCTGCTCCCGGACAGGGTTTGCCTGCGGGTCCGGGGTGGGGCCGGGTATCTCTTGCGTGTTCTCTTTCATGGGCTGCTCCTGTGCGGGTGGATCGGGGTGATCGGTGCTAAAAGAACGGGGCCAGGGGGCCCCGGGAGCGTTCCCGCACACAAAAAGGGTGGGTGAAAGGGGGTTATAAGGGAGAATCGCGCCTGGTGTAAGTGAGAATAATCTAAAAATTATGCTGGGATTGGGTTATCCCGATATCACTCGGAGAGAGTTGAGCATGGCGTTTCGGCCACGAACCCATCGGCAAACACCACGCTACCGAATAGATGGTTTGCCTCTGTCAACTTTTCCGTGCATACCATATGCGCAGATCCGGATTTTTCCAACCTGTCGAGCAAGGCAATATTGCTGCGCCATGGAATTTGTGCAATGGTGCGTTGCACAAATTCCCGGTCAGGCCAGGAACTGGAGAAGGTATGCATAGACTTCAGGTTGCGGGGGGAAAAGCCCGTCATATCCGGAAGGGCGAGTTTCAGGCCGTGTGAGAGACGATCAATCACCTTCGCGCCCCACCCCTCGCTTTCCTAGATCGCTAGGATCCTTATCATGCGGTTCCGCCCTCATGCGGCAGGCACCTCGACATCCTTTCCGATCAGGCGAATCTGCCGGCCCGGTGAGTCCGGGTACCGTTGCAGAATAACCAGATTGTGACCCCGGCCAATTTCTCGCACAGGTTGTGCGAGTTTTTCAGAACCGGTATATGCTTTAAAAAAAGGCTTCATGCGCCAGAGACCGGGGGCAGAAAAGCCGCCGATACCGGCAGACTCCTTCTGCAGATCTCCAACCCTCGGTTGGAGAATTGGCGTTCCCCGGGTGTCGCCGGCCTGCTCTGGTCTCCAGAGCACCTGGACGAACTGCCTGCAGTCCTGCCGGGAGTCCTTCCGCTTTCTGGAGCGGGAGGGAGGGGCGCCCCACTGGCCGCCCTGAAGGCGCTTCTGCTCCGGTCCAGATATCCAAAAAGTTAAGACTTCGTCCCCGTTCCCTCCCGGGGCGCCGCCGGCCCGCCCGGAGAGAACCCAAACGATTCAAAACCCCCGACATCCATCCTGCGAGCCCCCTCACCCGAAGCGATTGCCGGAATGATGAACCGGAAGAACTCGCTCGCGAACTGCTCGTAGGTGAACCCCTCCCCCTCGATCACCAGTTTCCATTTGTTCTCCATGGAGAGGATGCCCATGAAGGACGTCATGAGATACATCGAGGCCAGGAACGGATCGAGATCGGACCGGACTGTCCCGTCGTCGATCCCCTCCGCTATTGCGTCCCGGAGGATCAGGCGGCAGGTGCCGTAGCCCTTCCCGATCTCCGCGGCACAGGGGTTCTCTCTCGAGAACCGCTCGGACCCGTAGAACTGGATGAGCCGGAGGTAGTCCGGGTGGTCCTGTGCGAACCGGTAATAGGCCCGGCCCATCAGGACCACCTTGACGAGGCCGGGGACCTCCTGTTCCATGCACGCCGTGTATCGCTCTTTGAGGAGCTCGACGCCGCGGAGCACGATGGCGGCGAAGAGAGCCTCCTTGTTTTTGAAGTAGAGATAGATGGTCGCCTTGTTCAGCTCGACCTCGCGGGCGATATCCTCCATGGAGACGTCTTCGTAACTCCGGGCGAAGAAGAGGCGCTCGGCTGCGTCGATGATATCGGTCTTCCGCTGCTCCTTCTCCCGTCGTCTTCTATCGGCAATTCCCATCGTTTCACCGAACCTCCGTCTGAACTTCCCCGGCGGGAATAACCCGTTACAGGAAATACTCGGGCTCCTTTCGTTCCTTATACAGGGTGCTCAACCGCACCGAGGCATCCATGACCGGGCCGGGTTTCATCGTTCTCGCGTGTGCGGGGCAGCGCTTGATGCAGGCGCAGCACGTGATGCACCTCTCCGTATCAACCCGGTAACCCTCGTCGGGGTCGATGGCGCCCGTGGGGCACCCCTCTGCGCAGGTCCCGCACCGGATACACCCCTCACCGACCTCGATAAAGTCGACCGTCCACAGTGTCGGGTCCCCCCGGTAAGGGCGGCAGCCGGGTATCGCTATACCTGAAATCCCGTCGACCGACGGAGCGGCGTCGAGTTTTTCCCGAATCTCTCGCCCGAACGTCTCTGCCAGGTGCAGGTCGCCGGCATCCGGACGGCCCCGGGCCGTCGGCGTCCCGGCGCTGGAGAACGAGTGCTCCCCGATGAACGCCGCCCCAGCGATCGGTCTGCAGCCACGCCGGGCCAGGATGTCGTTCAACTCGATGAGCGCATCGTCATACACCCGGTTGCCGTAGACGACGACGCTTACCGCAGGCGTCTTATGGGCCCTGATCGCCTGGAGCCATTCCGCCAGGAGGGCCGGCACCCGTCCCATGTAGACCGGGACTGCAACGATGAGGAGTTCGTCCTCCGACGTCTCCAGCGGTTTCCTCCTCGCATCCGGCGTGGTGATGTCGATGAGTTCTACCGTGTTGTGGTTAATTCCGCGTGCGATACCCTGGATAACCGTCTTCGATGTTCCTGTAGGTGAGAAACATACCAGTTTCAGTGATTCTATCTTCATAATGTCCCCTCCGTCTGATTCGCGGCTGCAATCGTCTTTAACAGCCAGGCCATGTTTCGCCCGACGTCTCGTGCCCTTGCCATGCCCTCTTCGTCCTTCAATACGTCCCCGACATCCCGGCCGATACCGATCACCGGGACGCCCGGGATTACCATCCCGCTGTAGAGCATGAAGTGCAGCAGGGTATCGACGGTATGGTTTGCGCCGGATCTCCGCACCGCTACCGCGGCGGTCGCCGCCTTGCGCCGGTAGGACCCGCCGTTTGCCCTCGCCACCACGCCTGCCCGGTCGATCAGGGCCTTCATCTCGGCCGTGACGTCGAGGAAGTAGACCGGCGAACCGAGGATGATCCCGTCGGCGCCGATCATCTTCTCGATGCAGTCGTTCACGATATCGTCGTCGAGAGCGCACCGCAGGTCCCGGTTCTCGAAGCACTTCCGGCAATCGGTGCATCCGCGGATCAGCTGCCCGCCGACCTGGACAAGCTCCGTCTCTATGCCCTCGTTCTCAAGTTCGTCAAAGATCTGCCGGATCAGGATGGACGTGTTGCCGTCTTTCCGGGGACTTCCGTTGAATGCAACGACTTTCAGTTTTTTCATCTCTTTCACCGCCTTCGTTCAATCTGCCGTGGTTCCGGGTCCAGAGACGCTACCCAGTCGTCGATGAGCGCACGGGTTATGCTCAGTCGCGGCGGAAGGTCCGGGAGATGGTCCCGGTCGAACCATGCGGCGCTCTCGACCTCGACGCCGTCCGGGGCAACCTCGCCGCCGTCGTAATCCGCAACGAACGCGAGCATGAGCGAGTCGGGGAACGGCCACGGTTCGCTTGCACGATACCGGACGTTCTTGATCGCGATCCCCGTCTCTTCGAGGACTTCGCGGTGTACGGCATGCTCGATCGTCTCGCCGGGCTCGACGAATCCGGCAACCAGGCTGTAGCGGCCGGGCGGCGCTCTGGCTCCCCGGACCATCAGGATCGAGCCGTCTTTTCTCACCAGCACAATGATCGCCGGGGAGAGCCGGGGATACATGAACCGCCGGCAGGACGGGCAAATCTTGGCCCGCTCGGTCCTTACGGTCTCTGTCGCCGCACCGCACCTCCCGCAGAACCGGGTGGTCAGATCATAGTCGATGATCTGGACCGCAAGCCCGGCAACGGCAAGTTCCTCGTCCGGGACGAGGCCGGCAAGCTCGCGGACGCCGGAGTATGCCAGCCCTTTGGGCAGGGGGAGGTCGCCGGGAACCTCGACGGCGTAACAGGCAACGGGTCCCCGGTGGCCGAGATACCCGGCATCCCTCTTCAGCCCTTCCGGAAGGTCCGATGAGACCTCCACAAAGATGGTCGGCGTGCTGCCTCTCCTGACATAGACCCCCCCGTCTCGGACGAGCACCAGGCACGCATCTCCCGGGAGCCGGTCCGGCTCCGGGTACTGCTTATGCAGGCAGTCCGCTGCAAACGTTGCGTTATGATCCATGATGCCTCCCGGGCCCGGATACCGGTCCGGGCCTCTCCATGCACGATCCTCCAGGGTTCCTGCTCTTGTGTTGAGTGTCCATCTGACTCATCCCTCCCCGCGGGAGGCGTATCTCCGGACTGCCCGGAGGCAGTCTCACCAATGTCTATGTCTCAGGGTTATATTATGACTATCGGTTAGTTTGTAACTGTAGGTTATAGATCTTTGTCGCGGACCGGCATCGGTGCATGCACCCTCCGGCGGCATGCGTCTCCCTGCTGGAACGCTCTTACGCCCTGCGAAGCCTCCTATCGTTTCGGAAAAGATATCTTCCTGCGCGGCAAGAGCGTATCATGGAACATACTTCTCCGGGAGCGAGGCGGTGCGGTACAGGATCCCCGAAGGGGGACAGGATGGCTCTCCTCAAAGAGATCGCCGCATTCACCCGCGAGTACGCCGATATCCTTGCCCGGTATCACACCTACACGATGGCCGACCTCACCCGCATCGAGCAGGAGTGCTGGCGGCTGCACGACGAGGCGTGCGGCAGGGGCGCCTGCGGGAGTGCCGGCGAACTCGTCGAACTCGAGTATCTCATCGGCCGGGCGAAGGAGATGAAGGCAAAGAGGATGGAGGACGAGAGAGGGCCGGGGTGAATCCGGACACCTGCCCGTAGTTTTAATTACTTCCGCCCGATCCATCCTCTCCAGGTGAGACTGTTATGCCAGAATCAGCAGCTCCGGACCGGGTGGGCCTCGAGCCGGTCGCCGGGGGATTCACCATGCCCGTCGCACTGGCATCCCCGGCCGACGGGACCGGGCGGCTCTTCGTTGCGGATCTCCCCGGCGTCATCCGGGTCATCGATGCCGGCGTTAATGAGCCCTTCCTCGAGATCACCGATCGGGTCGTCGACCTCCGCACCGGTTACGACGAGCGCGGGCTCCTCGGCCTCGCGTTCCACCCGGAGTTCAGGGAGAACGGGAGGTTCTTCGTCTACTACAGCGCCCCGCTCCGGGCCGGGGCGCCGGCGGGGTGGGACCACACGAGCCGGGTATCGGAGTTTTCCGCCGCCACGCCCGACCGGGCGGACCCGGACTCCGAGCGGGTGATCCTCGAGGTCGACCAGCCCCAGGCGAACCACAACGGCGGCTCGATCGCCTTCGGCCCCGACGGCTGCCTCTACATCCCGCTCGGCGACGGCGGCGGCGCCCGCGACGTCGGGAGAGGCCACGCGCCGGGAGGGAACGGGCAGGACCTCGGGACGCTGCTCGGGAAGATCCTCCGGATCGACGTCGACGGCGCGGAGCCCTACGGTATCCCGGCGGACAACCCGTTCGTCGGGAGAGCCGGAAGGGACGAGATCTACGCCTACGGTCTCCGCAATCCCTGGCGGATGACGTTCGATGCCGGGGGCGGGCACCGGCTGTTTGCCGCCGACGCCGGGCAGCTCCTCTGGGAGTCGGTGAAGATCATCGTTCCGGGCGGGAACCACGGGTGGAACCTCAGGGAGGGGAACCACGCCTTCGACCCCGAAAACCCCTACGAGTCGCCGGCGGAGGTGCCCCGGGCCGGCCGGCGGGGCGAGCCCCTCATCGACGCGATCATCGAGTACCCGAACGCCAACCAGCCCGGCGGCATCGGGGCGGTCGTCATCGGCGGCTACGTCTACCGGGGGAAGGCACTCCCCGGGCTCTCCGGGCGCTACGTCTTCGGGGAATGGAGCCGGGCGGGGGCCGATGGCGACGGGATCCTCTTCGTCGCGACGGAGAGGCCCGGAGGCCAGTGGGATTTCACCGAGATGGAGGTGGCCGGGAGCGGGACCATGGGGGCTTACCTCCTCGCGTTCGGTGAGGACGCGGATCACGAACTCTACGTCCTGACCTCGAAGAGCCGGGGGCCGGCCGGGAAGACGGGCAGCGTCCACCGGATCGTCCCGTCGTCCCGATCCGGGTAACTCTCGCAGGTCGCATTCGTCGCCGCCCGGGTTATCGCGTCGGCGAAGGCCGGCTCGAGCTGTTCCGGCAAGTCGTGCCCCATGCCCGGGACGACGATGAGATCCGCACCCGGAATGTTCTCCGCGAGATCGTAGCCGTTCTCCACGGGCACCAGGGGGTCCGCATCGCCGTGGAGTACGACCGTCGAGAGGTTGAGCCGGTTCAGGAGCCCGCGCCGGTCGCCGTCTGCCAGGACCGCAGCGCTGTGCCGCTCCAGCGCGATCGGGGCATGGCCGCCACGCTCGAGATTGCAGAGAACATACTCGCGGATCACCCCCTCGTCGGTCGGATACGCGGGACTGGCGAGAGCCTTAGCCACGAGCACCTCGTGCTCCACGATATCCTCGACGTCGCTTCCCGCAGGCGGCGGCGGTGGAAGTGCCAGGAACTCCTCCGTCGGGCCGGGCATATCGGGGTTTCCGGTCTCCGAGAAGAACAGGGTAAGCGAGCACACGCGTTCGGGGTAATGGATCGCGATCCGCTGGGCGATAGCCCCTCCCAGCGATGCGCCGACGATATGGGCCCTCTCGATCTCGAGCGCGTCAAGAAGACCGACCGAGTCGTTTGCCATATCGGTGATCGTGTAGGGGACCGGTGGGGGTCTGCCCTCGCTTTCCGCCGTGAAGAACTCCACCCAGTCGGGCTGGCCGAGGTGGTCGAGGTGGGTCGAGAGGCCGGTGTCACGGTTGTCAAAGC
>JAEWMO010000045.1 GCA_023457135.1 Methanobacteriota archaeon
AGACGGCGTACCGGCAGGCGAGCGCATCCACCCGTATCGACAGCCACGTCATCGAGTCGTCCTGCGAGCTCCTGGACCTGCTCGGGATCCCCCGGGTGCAGGCGCCGAGCGAGGGCGAGGCGCAGGCGGCCCACATGGTGCGGACGGGCGCCGTCACCTACGCGGTCTCGCAGGACTACGACTCGCTCCTCTTCGGCTCCCCGGTCCTGGTGCGGAACCTCACGGTCAGCGGAAAACGGAAGTCGAGAGGACGGACGATCACGGTGAACCCCGAGCGGATCGTCCTCTCCTCCCTCCTCAACTGCCTCGGCGTGACACGGGAGCAGCTCGTCGAGATCGGGATCCTGGTGGGGACGGACTTCAACCCGGGCATACGGGGCGTCGGCGGCAAGACGGCCTTAAAGATCGTGCGGAACGGCGAGTTCAAGTCAGCCCTCGCCGAGAAGCAGCCCGGATTTGATCCCGCACCGGTCCTGGAGTTCTTCCTTGCCCCGCCTGTCACCGACGACTACACCCTTGAGTGGAAGACGCCGGACGTCGAGGGCGTCGTCGAGATGCTCTGCGGGCGCTACGACTTCTCGGAAGAGCGCGTCAGGAGCGCGCTCGCCAAAGTCTCGGTGAAGGCGACGCAGAAGACGCTGGACGCCTGGTTCTGATAAGAGGACACGGCAGGGCACTGCCGATAGCCCGATACGGGCTCTTTTTTACCCGGAGGCCGGCTCCGGCGGACGACACAACAGATATATGCGAGGACGACCCAGTACGCCGATTGACGAATCTCTAACAGAGAATCGAAGTCGGATAGGGTGTAGAGGGACCGGCAGCGACCCGCAGTATCCTCCGTTCAAGTGTTCTTCACCAACTGTTCACCACGCTCTCACGGCCCGCCAGACATCCGCCGTCCGCACGCCCTGTCCCCCTGAATAGTTCCACGAGACCCGGCGAGTCCGCGAAGGGCCGCCGCAAGCATTGCTTCTCCGAACATGCCGCCCGGATCATCCGGCGGCAGGACAATACAGGTGATTGGTATGAGAGAACTCTACGAGAAGATGATAAACGAGGCCATGGCCGCCCAGCGGGCGGACGTGGAGACGGTAAAGGCGAAACGCGGCCAGAAGTTCGTCATCGAGGACACGAAACCCTACGTCGACGTAGCGAAGAAGATGACGGCGATCGGGAACCAGAGCCAGGCGGTCATCGACCTCCACAAGGACTCGGTGGTCTCGCACTACGAGGTCTTAAAAGGCCTCACAACGACGGTCCGCCCCGAGGACGACCCGTTCGTCGAGCACTACCAGACACCCGTGGTCCTCGAAGTCCTGAAGGAGCAGGACGAGGCGTTCGCGAAGAGTGTCGACGCCTTTGCAGAGGCGATCGCGGACGCGGAGTCCCTGATCGGCCTTGAGGCGGTGCGGCACTATGGCGGGTTCTACGGTCCGACCTGTGTCGTCGACTTTGCGCTGATCCCGGGGAGCACGAGCAACGTGGTGAACCAGGTGCTGCAGAAGACCGATATACCGGTCGAGCACAAGCGGGCGATCCTCGCCGCCAAATCATGGGGCATGAACACCTCCTACGGCTTTGGAGAGCACTTCTCCCACGCCCTCGAGGCAGGAGCCACCACCGCCGAGGCGACGAAGAAAGAGATCGCGACCATGCAGAAACTCTACCTCGATCCCGTCAACACCCAGGCGGAGTTGATGGATGACGCCGGGATGACCTCCTTTGACCAGCGGGAGTACATGAGCGAGTACCGGCGCCGCATGGAAAAGACGATCAAGGCCGCAATCGACGACGGTGTCCACTACGGCAATATCCTGACCATCCCGGCCTATAGCGTCGGCGATGTCTCCCATCACATCGCGCAGACGACCTTCAACATGTGCAAGGACGACGTCGTCATGGCGACGATCGAGGCGGTCACCGACGTGATGGCGTCTTCGCTGCGGAGATCGCTCGACTCCTACAAGAGTTACTGGGACGTCCTCGCGGTCGCGACCGGGTCGTCCGCCGCCGCAACCGAGTACCTCCTCCAGCTTGACGGGTTCAACGCACCCATGGTCGTCGACCTGCTCACGAGGAGGTTCCACAACTACGTCCAGCTCTACCCATCCCGGGGCGCGGCGGCAGAGCTCCACAACTGCGACTTCATGGACATGATCTACCGCGGGTGGAAGATCCTCGACAAGGCACAGCGGATGCGCAACGGCTCCGGCGAGGAACTGGTCCCCATGGTCGGCAAGTACCCCGTCGACCTCTCGCCCATCAGCAAGAACGAGGTGCTGATGAACCCGCAGCGGTATGTCTACGCGGCCTGCGCGATAACCGTCCGGTTTGCCGCCCTGATGAGCCTTGCCGACTACCCGTGCCTCCTGACGAGCGAGCCCGTGACCGCGACGATGATGACGAACATCATCGCTCTCGAGAAGGAGACGGCAGCCGCCCCGGTGCGGGCCTGCAAGAACTGCGCCTCTGCGTGCCTGGTCGATATGCGGCACCAGTACTGCCAGTGGAGAGAGGCGGTCTAAGGCCATGAAGTGCTACTACTGCGCCCTCGAGGGAAAGGAGAGCGAGGCGGTGGCGGTCTGCATCGTCTGCGGCATGGGGCTCTGCATGGAGCATGCCATCCGGAAGGATCTCGATGTCTGGGAGGGCGGCTACCCGCTCCCCAGCAAGCGCGTGAAGGCTCCGCTGCCGAGGATCCTCTGTCCCGAGTGCTATGTCGCCTTATATGAAAAGGGGAAGTAAGGCACACCCCTATCTTTCTCGGCCGGGGTTCCGGCCGGGAACCTTTGCCTACCTGGTGAAACAATGACCACAAATCTTGGAAAGCGGTGCATCGCCGAGGCCGTCGGTACGTTCATCCTGGTCTTCTTCGGAACCGGTGCAGCCATCGTCACCCTGATGCTTGCTTCAGGAACCACGCCGTCGACACCCTTCAACATCGGGATCGGGGCGCTCGGGGGTCTCGGCGACTGGCTCGCCATCGGACTTGCCTTCGGTATCGCCATCGCCGGGTCGATCTACGCCTTCGGGAGGATATCGGGCTGCCACATCAACCCCGCAGTGACGATAGCCCTCTTTGCGACCCGCCGGCTCCCTGGCCGCGATGTCGCCCCGTACATCGCCGCCCAGCTCGTCGGCGCGGCGGCCGCAAGCCTGCTCTTCGCCTGGACCGTCGGCCCGGACGCCGTCACGATCGGTGGGTTGGGGGCAACGGCACCCTTCCACGGCATCGGCTACCTGCAGGCGATCGTCATCGAGGCGATCGGGACGTTCCTCCTGATGCTCGTCATCATGGGCGTCGCCGTCGACGAACGAGCCCCGCCGGGCTTTGCCGGGCTTATGGTGGGCCTCGCGGTTGCGGGCATCATCACGACGACAGGGAACCTGACCGGGGCGTCGCTGAACCCCGCGCGGACGTTCGGACCGTACCTCGGCGACTGGCTGCTTGCCGGCCAGAACCTCTGGGAGTTCTTCCCGATCTACATCATCGGTCCGATCGTCGGTGCGGTGCTTGCCGCGTACCTCTACGATTACCTCACCGGGGAATAACCCCATTCTTTTTTTAAAACAGAAGAGCGATGAGCCGGATCCATGTCTGCCCCGGATGCCCGCCGCCTCAGGCGGGCACCCGGAGGCCCCTGGCGTGGAGAAGACAGAAGAAGACTGATCCTCCTCCCCGGACCGAGATCCGGAGTCCGCGCGTGTCCGGTGCGGACGGGTGCCCGCACCACGACCATCACATTTACCCTCGGAACTCCATACCCGGGGGAACCATTTATATATTTCGGATGAGCGGTACGCTCACGCGAAACGCTTCGGATCGGTCTCGATATCGACGACGACGGGCCGATCCATACGCAACGCACGGAGGACGGCATCCCGGAGGTCCTCCGGCCGCACCACCCGTATCCCGGCGCCGCCGCAGGCCTCCGCGTACGCGGCGAAGTCGGGGTTGAAGAGGTCGGTGCCGTAGGCCGGGTAGTCCGCCTCCCGCTGCTCTTCGCGGATCATGGCAAGCTCGTGGTTGTTGAAGACGAGGACGGTCATCGGAAGATTGTATTTGACCGCCGTGACGAAGTCGGCCATGACCATCGCAAAGCCCCCGTCCCCGGTGATGCAGACGACGGTTTTATCCGGAAAGGCGAGTTTCGCCGCGATCGCCCCGGGAAGCCCAAAGCCCATCGTCCCCAGATAGCCCGACATCGCGAACCGCTGCCGCTTCATCCGGAAGTTCCGCCCGAACCACCACTGGTTCTCCCCGACGTCGAGGGAGATGAGGGCGTCCTCCGGCAGGGTCTCGGAGAGGACCTTCATGATGAACGGCGGGCGAAGCGGCACGGCCTTCGGGTCGGCCTCCCGGTCGAGCCGCTCGAACCACTCCCGCCTCTGCCCGGCAAGCCACGCCCGGGTCCCGGCGTCCTTCCGCGGCCGGATCCGCCCGGTGATCCGGGGGAGAGCGGTGGCGCAGTCGCCCCAGACCCCCGCGGCAAGGGGGTGTTTCCCGAGCTGGAGCGGGTCGATATCGATCTGGACGGCCGGTTTCTCCGCGGGGATCCCGGTGAGGTCGGAGAAACTCGCGCCGCAGGCGATCACGAGGTCGGAGGCCGCGACGAGCGAGCGGGCATGCGGCGTGCCGAGCGGCCCGTGCACCCCCGCCATCCACTCGTTCTCGTCGGGGAGGATGCCTTTCGCCCGGAAGGTGGTGACGATCGGAGCCTGAAGGGTCTTTGCGAGGTCAAGGACCGCACCGGCCGCGTTCATCGCCCCGAAACCCGCGAGGATGACCGGGCGGGCAGCGGCATCGATCGCCTCCGCTGCGGCCCGGACCGCCTCGTCGGTCGGGGCGGCCCTGACCTCTGAAAGGCAGGTCTCGCGCATG
>JAEWMO010000046.1 GCA_023457135.1 Methanobacteriota archaeon
TGACAGACTCAGAGTAGGGGGCGAACCCCTCTTTCGTGACGGTAACCTCACGGATACCGGAAGCAACGTCGGTCTCCGTGAGTTCTCCGGATGCCGGGATGACGCCGACGTTGAAGCCGTCGATGGAGACCACGGCGCCGATCTCCGAACAGATCACGCGGACATCGCCGCAACTGGAAGTGGGGGGCAGGTTGACGTGGATTTGCGTGTTCTGGTTACGGGTAATCCAGATCTGCTGGGTTACGGTCCCATAGTTCGGGTTTTTCAATGCGGTCACGGTGAGGGTGTGCTCACCCTCAAGCAGTTCCAGGTTTGAGATCCAGGAGCCATAGTAGATGTTGTCGATGTAGTAGACCACCCCCGCGCTCGGGGTTGACGTCGCCGTCAGGAAGCCGGTGGGTGCGTCGACCCGGTGGATCAGGGAGGTGGTGATGACCCCCGATTCGTCGTCCTCGAAGTGGATCCAACCATCCCGGCTTTTATATCCAGATTTCTCGACGTGGTAAAGTTGATCTCCGTTCGTGTCGTAGACGCCGTAATCGTACGTCAACCCCTTCAGATCGCCTGTGGTCCGCGTCGTCGTCTCCAGGTCTTCCCAATCATCGCCTCCGCAGAAGAGGATGACATTCGCCCCGCCGACACCCTCGCCGGTCTGGGAATCGTTGACCCAGACTCGCGCGATATAGGGCTCCGCGCTTCTCAGCAGCTCAGGGCTCTCTTCTTCCGCAAACAGCGCGTCCCATCGTGCCGAATCCAGGACGGCATACTTCCCCGACCCCGCCGCGGCGCAGGAGACCACGCCGCTCACGGCATCGACGGTCGAAGGAACACCGACGAACGTCCCGAGGTCGTCGTCGAAACGGTAGACCGAGAGCCGGGAGGGGTCCACGACGTGGGCCGGGTCGTACGCGATCGCGATCGTCCCGGACTCGACAGCGTCCCCAAAGCCGATCGCGGCGACCTTGCTGACGAGAACTTCGTCGCTGATCAGGTGGGTGTAGTTCACCGCGGCGACGCTGACGTTGGCGACGGCATACCCGCGGCCGAAGACCTCCAGGTTCAGGGTGCCGTCGAGGAATTGCTCGCTGCTCCAGTAGTCCTCGGCCCCGTCCGGGACCCCGTTGCCGTTCGAGTCGGGGTTCAGGGGGTCGGTCCCGAGGGCCGCCTCGGCGCCGTCGGCGAGGCCGTCACCGTCGGTATCGGCGGCGCAGGGATCGGTCCCCATCGCGATCTCGTCCGCGTCGGAGAGATCGTCCTTGTCGGTATCGGCAACGAGCGGATCGGTCCCGTAGGTCTGCTCCTCGAGGTTCGAGAGGCCGTCCCCGTCCGGGTCGTCCGTTGTTCCGGCGGCGACAATAGGACCGCCCTCGCCCATCATCGACATCATCCCCGGCTCCTCCGGGAACGTCCCGAGTTTCAGCAGCTCGAACGAATCGGTCAGGCCGTCGCCGTCGGTATCCGTCACGAACGGGTCGGCGCCGATCCGCGCCTTCGCAAAGACCGGGAGGTCGCCGGCGAAGATCTCGTAGCCGTCGATGACCCCGTTTCCGGACTGGTCCCCGGGCCACTGCGAGCAGTCGGAGTCGGCATTGAGGGGGTCAAATCCGATCGCCTGCTCATACGCGGCCGGGAGCATATCCCCGTCGAGGAGGAGAGTTACCGATTGCGGGCTGCCGCCGGAGCCGACAGCGGTAACGATGATGGTGTTGACCGCGGAGAGGTTCACCGTCGTGGAGAAGTTCCCGTCTTGCACCGGAATCGTCGACGAAACACCGTTGTGGGTGAGCGTGACACTTGATACCGCGGGATCGCCGATTCGGCCCGCCACCGTGACGTTCCCGTTCGCGACGGTGTCATCCAGCGGCGAAGTGATCGTGAGAAGTTCCGAAGAGGAGACCGAGATGTATCCTGCCTTATTCTCCTGGTCGGAACCGGACGCGTCGGTCACGAACAGCCGCACGTCGTACGACCCAGCCTGGGTGTACATGTGTGCGGCATTCCTCTCAAACTCGTTTGTCGTATTGAACCATGTGCCGTCCCCGAAGTTCCAGTTCCAGGCGATGGGCGTCCCCGTGGAGAGGTCGGTGAACTGAACGGCAAGCGGCGGGTAACCAGACGTGACATTGCTGGTGAAGTCGGCATCAAGCAGTTGTGAGGACGACCCGACAGTGATGTAGTTGGTCTTGGTCTCGGTGTCGTTGCCGAAAGCGTTTGTCGCCGTGAGCGTTACTGTGTAGGTGCCGGCGGTCTGATACGCATGGGTCGGGTTCTGCTCAGTCGAGGTGCCGCCGTCGCCGAAATTCCACAGCCAGGACGTTGGAGAGTTCGCAGACGTATCGGTGAATGCGACAGCCTGCCCTTCGGCGAGGTGGGTCTTGTTCGCTATGAAATCTGCGACCGGAGGCTCGCTGACAGCACTATCGATGACGATGTAATTGATCATCGTATAGCCCTGATCTGCGTTCAGGTTCGTCAGGCGGACGAACCCGTCGGTGACCGCGACGTCCCGGGACATAGACGCAAACTCGTTTGCGTCCAGGTAGTAGTCGTCCCAGTACTGGATGTCGTTCACAGCGATGGTGTGGTACTGCCAGGACGCCGGGTCGCCGATGGAAACCGTGACGTTGTACATTCCGTCCGGGACGGCGATCTTCCACTCCCGCTGATCGGGATACTGGATGAAGCAGAGCGTATCGAGGAGTTGGTCGGGGTTGATCTCGCGGTCGCGTGCGGTCCACTCCAGGGAGACGTTCCAGCCGTACCATTTGCCGCCCATCTGGCGATAACTCTGGCCGTAATCATAGATCCAGCCGTCAGGGCACTCTGACTCACTCGGCTGGAAGTTGATGCGGTACGGGAAGCTGTCCGGGGTGACCAGGATGTAGTTGGTCTTCGTCTCGGTATCGCTTCCTTCGCTGTTCGTCACGGTGAGCGAGACCGTGTAGACGCCCGGCTCCGTGTACAGGTGGCTGGGGTTCTGGAGGGTCGAGGTGCCGCCGTCCCCGAAGTCCCAGCTCCATGAGGTCGGCGAGTTCGTCGAGATGTCAGTGAACTGACACGGCAGATCTTCATTGCCGGTGTTGTAGTTCACCCAAAAATCAGCAACGGGAGGTTCACTACCTGTTTCGACGGTAGTGATGATGACATAGTTGATTGCCGTGTAGCCCTGATCGGCATTCGGGTTCGTCAGGCGGACGAACCCGTCGGTGACCGCGACGTCCCGGGACATGGATGCAAACTCATTTGCATCCAGATAGTAGTCGTCCCAGTACTGGACGCCGTTCACAGCGATGGTGTGGTGATCAGAATAGGCCGGGTCGCCGATGGAGACCGTGACGTTGTACGTTCCGTCCGGGACAGCAATCTTCCACTCCCGCTGGTCGGGATACTGAATGAAGCAGAGCGTATCAAGGAGTTGGTCGGGGTTGATCTCGCGTTCGCGTGTGGTCCACTCCTGGGAGACGTTCCAGCCGTACCATTTGCCACCCATCTGGCGGTAACTCTGGCCATAGTCGTAGATCCAGCCGTCAGGGCACTCTGACTCCTTCGGCTGGAAGTTGATGCGGTACGGGAAACTGTTCGGTGTGACCAGGATATAGTTGGTCTTCGTCTCGGTATCGCTTCCTTCACTGTTCGTCACAGTGAGCGAGACCGTGTAGACCCCCGGTTCCGTGTACAGGTGGCTGGGGTTCTGGAGGGTCGAGGTGCCGCCGTCCCCAAAGTCCCAGCTCCATGAGGTCGGCGAGTTCGTCGATAGATCGGTGAACTGACACGGCAGATCTTCATCGCCGGTGTTATAGTTCACCCAGAAATCAGCAATTGGGGGATCGATGGCTTCCGTCGAGTAGATCTCTTCCTCAAAAGAGTCTGAATCAGAACTCTCCGTGATCGTCGGGATGGGAGTATCTGTGACCGTCGGAGTGGTTACGGAGGCAGGGATGCCTCCTCCGGCTTCCACTATATCCGAAAATGTATACGAGTATTCTCTCGCATCAGTTGAATTCTCGATCGTTGCATTTGCGCTCACGGCAGGGAAGAATGCTGTCGTAACCAGCAGCACCGCCATGAGGAGCGGGAAGAATTTTCCAGTCCATGATGTGCTCATATACTACCTCCGCTTCAGACCGGAGGCAAAAGAACCGGAAGTTACTCTTAAGTGGGAAGAGCACCAATACAATTTTGCCCTCAGGCTGCTGTGATGTTCACCTAGCTGTCGAGAGTGAAGTGAACATCACTCACTTTTCCTTGCATTAACCAAGTGTCAGACTGCTCGCAAACCTTCGCGGGGCAATCCGCTCACAGATAGAAACTCTCCAGTTAAGTATATATCTCAATCGCATTGTAAACTTTCAGAAGCCTTGGAAAAAGTCAGCTCGTCAAGGTTCCATTCCATTATGACTCAGCCGCTCTGGAATCACAGAGAATAGAACAAAGTTATTTTATACTACGATTCACTGTTAACCGTCTTAGCCGTAAAACAACTCTGCATCGCAGGAATCATGCTATCGGCCCTGTATATCCATGAGGCCATCCCCTACTCCGCTCCCTCCAGATGGGGCTCATGCTTCTACCCTTGGTCAGTCGCACCCGGAAGATCGCGTGTCTTATCAGAGCGGGTGCTCACGTTCATCCTGTGCAACCATCACATGCAAGCCTTGAGCGGAAGGAGACCCCTCAGGAGCCCCTCCGCCCCCGCGACTCCCCGATCAGGTACCCGGCGTACGGCACCTCCGACAGCCCTCGCACCGCACCGTAACTCCCCACTGCCGCCGCGACGAAGATCACCGGGTAGGTCACCCAGTCCGCCCACGAGAGCCCGGTGAAGGAGGCCCAGGCGGCCGCACCGGCGGCGATGACGAGGGGATGGACGAGGTAGACCCCGTAGGAATGCTCCCCGAAGGAACGGAGAACGCCCGCAGAACGGCCGCCGCCCTCCTCCAGCTGCCAGGCCGCAAGGACGAGCACCGCGACGACCGGGACGTAGTAGAGGGGTTCGAGGAGCCGGTAGACGCAGAAGACCGCGAGCGAAGACCCCCCGATACTCCCGTAGTGGAGGAGGGCCGCCATCCAGATGCCGCCGAGGAGGAGGGCGCCCGCGCCCGCCGCGGCGATCACTCCCGCAGGAGAGAGGGACCGGAGCGTCGACCGGAATTCCCCCGTGTGCCGGGCGACGTGGATCCCGGCTACAAAGTAGAAGAGGTGAGAGGGGAAGAGCCGGATCAGGACCGTGTACCACTCCGGGGCCACGAGGGCTCCGGCAAGGTGGGCGCCCGCGTTCCAGAGGCCGAGGAGGAAGAGGAGGGCGAGGAGGAGGTAGAGCGCCGCCCCTTCACGGTCGAAGAGGTCGTAGCCCCGGACGATCAGCGGAAAGAGGAGGTAGAGCTGGATGATCAGCGCAAAGAACCAGAGGTTGTAGGCGGCGGTCCCGAGCAGGAGGGCTTCCGCCACCCGCTCCGGGGAGGGCACCCCGGCAAGCCCGATCGTCCCCTCGACCGCGACAAGGAGGTAAAGGCCTGAGAAGACGAGGTAGGGGATGAGGATCGTCTTCGCCCGGCGGCGGTAGAACTCCCTGATCGAGAAATAGCCAGTATACCGCGCCGCGAGCACCCACCCGGAGATGAAGACGAAGACCGGGACCGCGAAGTGGGCGGCGATGTAGATGAAGACGTTCATGAGCGCAAGCAGGTTCACGTCCGGGATCCGGGTGTAGTTCATCGATACATGGACGGCGATCACGGCGAGGGCGGCAATCCCCCGCATGTACTCGACCTCCCGGAACCAGACCACTCCTGTTACACCTCACGACCGCCCGCCGGCTGGCGGCAGGCAGTAACAGGATTGCAGGCCGGCATATATGAATGCCCCGCCCGTCCGGCGGCCGGTCAAGCACTTATCATCTCCGGCGACACTACCTATCAGGGAGTGAGTCCATGCAGTACTCGGAAGGACAGGTCGGCAGGGTCTTCACCGTCCGGATCGACGACGGGGAGGACTTCATCAGGGAGATCGAGCGGTTTGTGGCGGCAATGAACATCCAGAGCGGGATGATCCACTTCCTCGGCGCCGCCCGGAACGCAACGCTGGTGACGGGGCCAAAGGAGATGGTCGTCCCGCCGACACCGCGGCGGGAGGAGATCTTCGGGGGCTGGGAACTCCTGGGATTTGCGACGATCCACCCCGGCGTGGAGGGGCCGTCCCTTCACATCCACACCGTCGCGGGGAAGGGGATACGGTCGGTCGCCGGGTGCCTCCGCGAGAAGGCGGAGGTCTACCTGGTGGTCGAGGCGATCGTCACGGAGTTCGTCGGGATCTCCGCCCGGCGGCTCCCCGACGAGGCGACCGGCGTCAACCTGCCGGTCTTTGACCGGGTACTCCCATGAGGGAACAGCCGGCGTTCCTCCCCATGACGATGGCGGAGGCGAAACGGCTCGGCATCGACCAGTTCGACATCATCCTCATCTCCGGGGACGCCTACGTCGACCACCCCTCCTTCGGGACGGCTCTCGTCGGGCGGGTGTTGTGGGACGCCGGCTACTCGGTCGGGGTCGTCGCCCAGCCAGACTGGCGGGGTGATGACGACTTCCGGCGCCTGGGGGAGCCCCGGCTCTTCTTCTCGATCTCCTCCGGGAACGTCGACTCCCTGGTGAACGCCTTCACGCCGAACCTGAAGCGCCGGAGTTCGGACGTCTACTCGCCGGGCGGGAGACTCCTCCGGCCCGACCGGGCGACACTCGTCTACACCGACCGCATCCACGCCCTCTACCCCGGGACGCCGGTCGTCATCGGCGGGATCGAGGCAAGCCTCCGGCGGTTCGCCCACTACGACTACTGGTCGGATTCTGTCCGGCAGGCCATCCTCGCCGACGCCCCCGCCGACCTCCTGGTCTTCGGGATGGGCGAGCGGCAGGTCGTCACGATCGCCGACCGGCTCACCGCCGGGGAACCGGTCGGGGCCCTCACCGATATCCCCGGTGCCGCCCGCCGGGTGGACCTGAAGAC
>JAEWMO010000047.1 GCA_023457135.1 Methanobacteriota archaeon
GCCATCGTGATCCTCGCGATCGTCCTGGACCGGATCACGCAGAACCTTGTGCCGCGTTACGGTGACCGGTGACCTGAATCGGGCTATATCCGGGGCACGTTAACCCGGTTCTCCGTCCCGCATTCTCCGTAGCCCGGCCGGGCTGCTTACGAACGACAGATCGGCGCTCTCATCGATGCGCCAGCAGAGGTCTCCCGCAGCACGTCCTCTGGAATCAGGATTTACCAGGACTCCGTCCGCAAAACGGAACCCGTAAAACCTAAATAATGTTGGCTTCATACGTTGAAGCGGTCAAATCTGGCCTTTTTGCCCTGGGGTGCAAACACGCCAGGAGTGGCGCATGCCGCCACCTCTGCTCGATGTCCGGACTGTCGGCCTTATGGTCTTCCGGACATGCTGTGAGAGCCCGGAACCCCACATAGCCGGACTCTGAATGCAATCTGCCGCGAGAGTGCGGCAAAAATCTACATGGTGAAGTTTATGGATCGAAAGACCGGAAACATCCTCGCACTGACGGGTGTCGTCCTGGTGCTCTGTCTCTTCTCTGCCGGTTGCACCGGTACACAGGCAACCGAGACCAAAAAGGAGATCAGCATTGGCTACGTCACCTGGGACTGTGCGATTGCCAGTACCAACGTAATGAAACAGGTCTTTGAAGAAGAAGGATACGACGTCAATCTGGTCGCAGTCGACGCCGGGCCGCTTTTCCAGGCGCTTGCCCGTGGAGACGTCGACTTCACGACGACCGGATGGCTCCCCCACACCCATGAGCACTACTGGGAGCAGTATGGCGAACGGATCGATTACGTCAACGAGAACATCCCCGGGGCGGCACGCATCGGGCTTGTTGTCCCGGCCTACGTGACGATCGACTCTATTGAGGAGATGAACGGCGTTGCCGATCAATTCGGCGGCAGGATCGTCGGCATCGAGCCCGGTGCGGGCATCATGACCCGGACCGAGCAGGCCATCGAAGAATACGATCTTGACTACAACCTGGTCGCGAGCAGCAGCGCCGGTATGGCCGCTGAGCTCGCCACCGCGATCAACGATGAGAAGTGGGTCGTGGTGACCGGGTGGTCGCCGCACTGGAAGTTCGGACGCTATGACCTCAAGTTCCTCGATGACCCGAAAGGTGTCTACGGCGGGGCCGAGGATATCGTGACCCTCGCACGCCAGGGTCTCGCGACCGACGATCCGGAGGCCTATGGCATCCTGAGCCGGTTCGAGTGGACCAGCGAGGATATCGCCTCGGTCATGACCGATATCGAGGGCGGCATGCCCGAAGAAGAGGCTGCGAAGAAATGGATCGATGCCAACCGCGACAGGGTCAATGCCTGGCTCGGGGAAGCATAACCCTTCTCTTTTTTGACTCTAGATGTCTGCGACCCCTGCCGGCCTGCTATCCGTTGCCGATGGACGCGGGCGATAGGATCTCTGAGCGCCGGGAACCCTGCGGTCGCGCACGAGCTGAAGCAGACGGCATCACTGGAAGAAAAAGAGAGTGATAAGACCCCGGATCACGCCAGCCCGTGGTAGTGGCCGAGCGGCTCGAGGGTGATCTCCTCGCGCTTGATGGCGTCGATCGCCATTGCCGCCGCCCTCGCTGCCTGGAGCGTCGTGATGTAGGGGATGCCGTAGTCGACGGCGGCCCGCATGATCTGGATATGGTCCTGCCGGGAGGCTTTGTCCGCCGGGGTGTTGATGATCAGCCGGATGCCGCCGGAGCGCATCATATCGATGACGTTCGGAGAGCCTTCCTGGACCTTCCGCACGAGGTTCGCCTCGATGCCGTTCTGGCTGAGGAAGTCGACCGTTCCGCTCGTGCCGTAGAGGGAGAGGCCGAGTTCCCGGAGTTTCCGCGCAATCGGAAGGATCTCCTCCTTCTGCTCGTCCGTCACCGAGATGAAGACGTTCCCGGCGGTTGGGAGGGTGTTGTCTGCGGCGGTGCTCGCCTTGTAGTAGGCGCGGCCGAAGTCGTAATCGATCCCCATCACCTCGCCGGTGCTCTTCATCTCGGGCCCGAGCACGGTGTCGACGCCGGGGAGCTTGTTGAAGGGGAGGAGCACCTCTTTCACCGCGACGTGTTCGATCTCGTGCTCGGTGATGGCCATGTCGGCCAGTTTCTTGCCGACCATCACCTTCGCCGCGATCTTCGCGAGCGCGATGCCGGTCGCCTTCGCGACGAACGGCACAGTCCGGCTCGCACGCGGGTTCGCTTCGAGCACGTAGACGACGTCGTTCTGGACGGCATACTGGATGTTGATCAGCCCGACGACCCCGAGGCCGAGGGCGATCTTCTTCGTGTAGTCACGCACCCGCGCGATGACGGATGGCGTGAGGGACTGCGGCGGGATGACACAGGCCGAGTCGCCGGAGTGGACGCCGGCCCACTCGATATGCTCCATGATACCGCCGATCAGGACGTTCGTCCCATCAGAGACCGCATCGACGTCGATCTCGACGGCGCCCTGGAGGAAGGAGTCGATCAGCACCGGGTGCTTCTTGCTCACCCGGACGGCCTCCTTGATGTAGCTCTCGAGTTCGGCATCGTCGTGGACGAGTTCCATCGCCCGCCCGCCGAGGACGTAGGACGGCCGGACCAGCACCGGGTAGCCGATCGTCCGGGCCATCTTTCGCGCCTCGTCCTCCGAGTAGGCGGAGGAGTTTGCCGGGCTCGGGATCGCGAGCCGGGTGAGGAGCTGGCTGAACCGGTCACGGTCTTCCGCCACGTCCATGGCATCGGGCGACGTGCCGAGGATCTTTGTTGAAAGGCCGAGACGCCTGATCTCCGCCTCCAGCGGCACGGCCAGGTTCACCGAGTTCTGGCCGCCGAACTGAACCATGACACCGTAGTAGTCGTCCTTCTTGAGGATGTTCATGACGTCCTCAAGCTGCATCGGCTCAAAGAAGAGCCGGTCGGATGTATCGGCGTCGGTCGAGACCGTCTCGGGATTGTTGTTGACGATATGGACCTCGATTCCTTCTTCCTCGCGGAGTGCCATCACCGCGTGGACGGTGCAGTAGTCGAACTCGATCCCCTGTCCGATCCGGATCGGCCCGGAACCGAGGATGAGCACCTTCTTCTCACCGTCCCGCATGAGTTCGCACCCTTCCTCCCAGGTGGAGTAGAAGTAGGGCGTTGTGGCCGGGAACTCGGCGGCGCAGGTGTCCACCATCTTGTAGGTCGGCCTCCCGGCGATAGCCTCAATCTCGTCGGAGGTCTTCCCCGTCAGCGCCAGGAGTTCCTCATCCGAGAAGCCGCAGCGCTTGGCGGCCTTGATATCCCCGGGCTCGCAGGCGGTCTGGAGTTTCCGTTCCAGGTCAACGACGTTCTTGATCTTCTCTAAGAAGAACGGCGTGATCGCCGTGAGACCGGCAACCTCCTCGACCGTGAACCCCTCGCGGAAGGCGTCAAAGAGGCACCCGAACCGCTCGTCCGTCGGGGAGGTGAGGATCATCCGGATCTCGCTCGGGTTTGTGTGCCGCTGCATATCGTTGTCGAGCGACCGGAGCGCCTTCTTGAACGCCTCCTCGACCGTCCGCCCGATCGCCATCACTTCACCGGTGCTCTTCATCGCCGTGGTGAGCGTCCGGTCTGCGGACTTGAACTTGTCAAACGGCCACCGCGGCACCTTCACCACAACATAGTCGACGGCAGGCTCGAAGGATGCCGGGGTGACGCCGGTCACGGTGTTCATGATCTCGTCGAGCCGAAGGCCGATCGCGATCTTTGCCGCCACCCGTGCGATCGGGTAGCCGGTCGCCTTGGACGCGAGTGCGGAGGACCGGGAGACCCGGGGGTTCACCTCGATGACCCGGTAGTCGCCATCCTTGTAGGCAAACTGGATGTTGCACCCGCCCTGGACATCGAGCGCCCGGATGATCTTTATCGCGGCGGTCCGGAGGGTCTGGAACTCGTCGTCCCGCAGCGTGAGGATGGGTGCGACGACGACGCTCTCGCCGGTATGGATGCCCATCGGGTCGACGTTCTCCATCCCGCAGACGATGATACACGTATCGGCCGCATCCCGCATCACCTCGAACTCGATCTCCTTCCACCCGGCGACGCTCTCCTCTACGAGGGCCTGGTGTATGCGGGAGCGGGTGAGACCGATCTCGAGGATCCGCCGCATCTCCTCAGGCGTGTGCGCCACGCCGCCACCGGAACCGCCGAGGGTATACGCCGGCCGGATGATCGCCGGAAGGCCGACCTCGCGGATGGCCTCGTCGATCTGGTTCATGTTCTCGAGGATCATGCTCCGGGGAACGGGCTCGCCGATCTCATTCATCAGGTCCCGGAACTGCTCCCGGTCTTCGCCCCGGTAGATTGCCTCAAGCGGGGTTCCGAGGATCTCGACACCCTCAAGCGCACCTATCTCCGCGAGCTCCGCCGTCATGTTCAGGCCGGTCTGGCCGCCCATGCCGCTCAGGATACCGTCCGGCTTCTCTTTCTGGATGATCTTTGCTATGATCTCGGCCTTCAGGGGCTCGATATAGATGACGTCGGCCGTATCGGGGTCGGTCTGGATCGTCGCGGGGTTCGAGTTGACGAGGACGACCTCGACGCCTTCCTCCCGGAGCGCCCGGCAGGCCTGAGAACCCGAGAAGTCGAACTCGGCCGCCTGTCCGATCTGGATGGGCCCGGAGCCGATGATGAGGACTTTTTTAATGTGAGATTTCTTCGGCATTCTTAGATTCCCCCATAGATACGGTCAAAGAAGTGCATCTCCGTGTCCCGGGGGCCGCCGTGCGCCTCCGGGTGGAACTGGACGCAGGTGATCTTGAGGTCGCGGTTCTCGAACCCCTCGACCGTGCCGTCGTTCACGTTCCGGTACGAGACCGTGCATCCTTCCGGCAGGGTCTCCTCGTCCACCGCAAAACCGTGGTTCTGCGTCGTGATGTAGATGCTCCCGTCCCGGTAGCGAACCGGCTGGTTCGTCCCCCTATGTCCGAACTTCATCTTGTAGGTCTCGGCACCGAGCGCAAGGGCGGCCACCTGGATGCCCATGCAGATGCCGATGACCGGCAGCTCCCCGGCCAGGTCCCGAACGCACCGGATGGCGCCTGTTGCCCGCCGCGGGTCGCCGGGCCCGTTGCTGACGAAGAGCGCGTCGGGCTCCGCCGCCATCACCTCATCCGGTGTGGCGGTGTGCGGGAAGACGTGGATATCGGCGCCGCGGTGGCTGAGGCTTGAGAGGATATGCCTCTTCACGCCGAGATCGATGACGGCGATCTTCTTCCCGGGACCGCTGATCCGGTAGGGCTCCTTACATGAGACGCTCCCGATAAGGTCGATGTCGGTGATCGGTGAGACTGCCCGGGCGCGCCGGACTGCTTCAACTCCATCATCACTGCCGACAATGAGGGATGCCCTGAGTGTGCCGACCGTCCGGGTCTTTATCGTCAGGCTGCGGGTATCGACACCTGATATACCCAGAAGGCCGTTTTCTTCAAAATATGCTGCAACCGATGGCTGCGTTGTGGGTGTGCCGGAGACCTCGCGCACGACACAGCCGAGCGCGTGAACCCCCTGACTCTCAAAATTCTGGTGATCTACACCGTAATTGCCGATGAGAGGATATGTAAACATCAAAACTTGCCCGGCATAACTGGGGTCAGTCAATGCCTCCATGTAACCGGTCATCTGCGTCGTGAAGACGAGTTCACCGGAACATATCCCCTCAACGCCAAAACCATCCCCTACAACAAATGTTCCGTCTTCAAGACCCAGAACCGCCTTCATGAATTACCATACTTTGTGGATCAGATTCCTTATTAACGGTAGTGACGGATCGAATCGCCCCCCCGCGCCCCCGCAGAAAACTCCGCTCTACGGGGCCCTGGCAGTCCGAAATATTGAAGATTACCGGGTGGCAGATGGTGCACGATGACCGGGAGCGCGGTGGTGAAGACCCAATCGATCGAGACACCCGAAGGGACGTTTACTGTCAGGCTCCTCCTCGATGACCTGGGGGGCATCTATCCGGGGATGGTGCGATACACCGTCGAGGTCCTCCACGGCACGGAGAGTGTCTATACCTATGCCATCAACTCCTACGAGGTGGCACGGCCGGGCTCTCCCTTCGATACCCGGAGACTGGCAGATATCGTCTTTGCCCGGCTTCTACACGACGTAACCTCCCGCCCCGGACCTTACACCCGGCCACGGGTCTTCACCCGCCCGCTTCCGGGCGCCGCCCCGGCGGACGTCATCATCATCCAGGCGAGCCCGCGCCCGTTCGGGAACTCCGCAAAGATTGCGTCGTGGTGCGACGACGAGGCAACCCGGGCCGGCCTCTCCTCGCGGGTTCTCTACCTGCAGGATATGGACATCCGCCCGTGCATCGGCTGCTACGCCTGCTATGACTACGGTTACTGCCCGGTCGACGACGATATGCCCCTGATCATCCGGGCGCTCGAGGCTGCCTCTCTCCTCGTCATCTGCACCCCGGTCTACACCAGCACCGTCCCGGCAGTGCTGAAAGCGGTTATGGACCGCTGCCAGTGGCTTCACGCCCGTGAGAAGGTGCTGGGGGAGGAAGTGCATGCGCGGGGCCTGCTCGTCGCGGTCGCGGGGAGACAGGGGGAGGAGCCGTTTGTCTGCGTAACACGCGTGGTCGATGCGTTCATGGGGAACCTGGGCATTCACCCGGCCACCGACCCGGTGCTGATCGGCGGCCTCGACCGGATACGGGACATAGAGCAGATCGAAGGGCCGGAAGGCAGAGTACGCTCGGCTTTACGCACATTACTCACTCCTCAAGACGAAGGATAATATATCCCGGGTTCCCCACCGATGATGCATGGTAGAAGTGACTGTTGAGATTGTCGGCCTCGAAGAGTCCGAATGCGGTCCGTTTCCCTGCGACGAGACGCGTTCCTGCGGCCTTGAGACCTGTTACCCGTCAAACAACCTGATGGATGCCATCAGCGCCCTGCGCGACGAGCTCCTTGACGCATACGGCGACAGGGTCGAGGTGAAGATCACACTGATCGACGAGGAGATGCCCGACCATGTCAGGGAGATCATCGAAGAGCGCCATCCTCCTATCCCGATCATCCTCATCAACGGACGGCTGACATCGATCGGGAGGGTCTCGCTCGACCTGATAAAAGAAGAGATTGATTATGCCCTGGAAGGGTCTTAGAACACTTTCTTCAGTTCTCCGGTCGCAAGGTCGAAGTACAGACCGTGAAGCCGGACCCATCCCTCTTTTTCAGCAGCCATGACCGGCGGGTAGGTGCGGAGGTGCTCGAGCTGCAGGCCGACGTTCTCGACCTCGATGAGCCTCCGCCTGATCTTCTCTTCCTCGAAGTTTTGCGGCACCGGTATCCGGCACTCAACGCGACGTTTCGCCTCCTTGGCGTTGTTGAGCCAGAGCGGAATGTATGCGTCGTCGCTCTCGCGGTCGAGCCCCTTTATGGCGCCGCAGTCCGAGTGCCCGCAGATGACGATATCCCCGACTTTGAGATGATTGACAGCGTACTCGAGCACGGTCGCGAAGTTCCAGTCGTGAATCGGGACGATGTTGCCGATGTTACGCTGCACGAAGATCTCACCGGCCTTAGAGCCGGTAATGCGTTCGGGATCTACCCGTGAGTCTGAACACCCGATCCAGAGGACTTTCGGCTTCTGGCTTGATGCGAGCGGGCCGTAATGCTCCGGATCCTTTGCAAAGTCTTCCTCCTGGAAGCGTTTGTTACCCTCAAGAATCTTATCGATCATCCGTATACTCCGTAAGACGATATGGGCGACCGTGTCTGACAGGCGCGCCTGAAGAGGAGTTATGCCCGGGGGTTTAAAAATATATATACCCCGAGTTTCTGGCAGGTCAGACCGCACCGGAGCCAGAAGAAAGGACGCCATTATGCCCCTGAACGATGTCCGGAGCGCCGGAGTAATCCCGGACGCGGACGTCGGGATCCGGGGTGCGAAGTGCCGGATGCACCTGCCCGGAAGACGAACAAACTTAACATTGCCGATTTATTTATGATGATAGTGTCTGCCGGAGGGCGCGGTCCCGGCGGGGAGTATGCGCTCTCCAGGAGCGATAGGAGATCCTTCAGAATCGCCCTGTGTGGCCGGTTCGGCGGCGGCTCGCAGCACGGACCACCTCCCTGCCCGGCCAAAAAAAGAAGTTATCTCTGGACGGCGCCGAGGTTCGCCTGCTCGACGGTCTGCGCATACCGGGCGAGCACCCCGGCAAGGCTGCGGGCCGGCGGCTTCCAGGCCCTCCGCCGCTCTGCGAGGGTTTCTGCATCGACGACCAGGTCGAGGCTTTTTGCGTAGAGGTCGATCGCGATCTCGTCGCCGTCCTCAACAAGCCCGATCGGCCCGCCGACCGCAGCCTCGGGAGCGACGTGCCCGATGCACGGCCCCCGGGTGCCGCCCGAGAAGCGCCCGTCGGTCACCAGGGCGACCCGGGCGTAGCCGAGCCCCATCAGCGCCGAGGTCGGCGAGAGCATCTCCGGCATCCCCGGTCCTCCCCGCGGGCCCTCGTAGCGGATCACGACGACGTCGCCCTCCGTGATCTCACGGTGAAGGATCGCCTCCATTGCGGCCGCTTCCCCGTCAAAGACCCGTGCCGGGCCCCGGTGCCGCCACATCGCCTCGGGAACGGCGGCGCACTTGACGACGGCGCCGTCGGGGGCAAGTGATCCCCGCACGATCTTCAGGCCGCCGGCGGGGCTGACCGGGGCGTCGGCCGTCCGGATGACGCCGGGATCGGCGACCCGGGCTTCTTTCGCGATCTCAAGGATCGAGCGGCCCGAGACCGTCGGCGCGTCGTCGAGGTAGCGCTCGAGCATCGCGAGGATCGCGGGGATCCCTCCGGCACGGTGGAGGGCGAGCATCGAGTGCGGGCCGCCGGGCTGCATGTGGCAGATGTGGGGGGTCGCCTCGGCGACGGTGTTGAAGGTCTCGAGGTCGAGGGGGACCCCCGCCTCACGGGCGACGGCCATCAGGTGGAGGACCGTGTTCGACGAGCCCCCGAGTGCCATGTCCACCCGTATCGCGTTCGCGAGGCCTGTCGGGGTGACGATATCCCGGGGGCGGACGCCCTCCCGGACGAGGCCGACGGCCCTCTCCCCGCTCTCGCGGGCGATGCGAAGTTTTGCCGCGTCGACCGCAGGGATGGCGGCAGTTCCCGGAAGGGAGAGGCCCAGCGCCTCGGTCACGCAGGCCATGGTGTTTGCGGTGTAGAGCCCCTGGCAGCTCCCGCAGCCGGGCATCGCGGCGCACTCAAGGCTCCCGAGTTCCTCCTCGCTCATCGTCCCGGCGGCGACGCGGCCCACGCCCTCGAAGACGTCGATGAGGGAGAGTTCGCGGCCCGCCGCGTAGCCGGGGAGCATCGGGCCGCCGGTGACGACGATCGTCGGGACGTTGCAGCGCACGGCCGCCATGAGCATGCCGGGGACGATCTTGTCGCAGGTCCCGACGCAGACCAGGCCGTCGAACCGGTGTGCCTCGACCATCAGCTCGACGGCGTCGGCGATGTTCTCCCGCGAGGGGAGGGAGTAGCGCATCCCCTCGTGGCCCATCGCGATCCCGTCGCAGATCCCGATCGTCCCGAACTCGAACGCCACGCCGCCCGCGGCCGCGATACCTTCCTGGACCTTCTGCGAGATCGACCGGAGGTGGATGTGCCCGGGTACGATCGTGTTGTACGCGTTTGCTATCCCGATGAAAGGCTGGTCCATCTCCCGGTCGGTCACGCCGAGCGACCTGAGCAGCGCCCGGTTCGGGGCACGCTGGTAGCCTTTCTTAACCGTCTCACTCCGCATGATAATCCTCATAGGAGGATAAGCGCGCAGGGGAAAAAGAGTGTTCCGGTTGGCGGGGTGGTGGTGCAGGTGGAGGATGTTTTCCCACGTGGGGAAAGGAGTAGTTCACCGCGTTTGAGAACGCATGGAGTAAGCGTCCTTCGAGTGACTCGAATCTTATCGATCAAGCAGACCTGGACACGGATTTGTGGAGGTATCGCCACGCACTGCCCCCGCCCCTGGAGTGGGGAACGACTGGCCGAAGGGCAGGAGTTGGAGCACCGTCAGGTGCGACTGAGGAGGCCGAAGGCCGGGCGGGGTGGGGGTTACAGATTTCCCAGATTGGTGGAGACAGGGGAGGGGGGATGGCTCCCCCCTCCCCGTCAGCCCCTCCCCCAATGGTGATACTCCCACGGTCCAGTGTACCTGGCTTTCTCTCGTTCAGCCATTCAGTTTGTCGCAACGCGACTTATTCGGTGCTAAAGGGGGGAACAGCACCGGCACAGTGGGAACTCTATCTCCTCACCCCTCAACCCCCTCATACAGTTCCACCACCCCGCCGATGACGATCACCGCCGGGGGCCGGACGCCTGTGGCACGGGCTTTTTCGGCGATATCGGCAAGGGTCCCGACCGTCACGCGCTGGTCGGGCCGGAGGCCGCGCTCGATGATCGCGACCGGGGTCGCCGGGTCCTTTCCGTGCTTCGTGAGGGCTGCTGCAATGGCGGGGAGGTTCTTTACGCCCATCAGGATGACAAGTGTCCCCTTCAGGCGCGCGAGGACCTCCCAGTCGAGGGCGGACTCGGGTTTCGTCGGGTCCTCGTGGCCGGTGATGAAGGTCACCTGCGACGCGTATCGGCGGTGGGTGACCGGGATGCCGACCATCTCCGGGACGGCGATGGCGCTCGTCACCCCCGGCACCACCTCGACGGAGATGCCGTGCTCCCGGAGCGTCTCGACCTCCTCCCCGCCGCGGCCGAAGAGGAACGGGTCGCCGCCTTTGAGGCGCACGACGGTCTTGCCTGCCTTCACCCGCTCGACCATCAGTTCCTCGATCTCGTCCTGCTCGAGCGTGTGGCTGCCGCCGTACTTCCCGCAGTCGATCAGCTCGGCGCCCTGCGGGAGCGTCGCGAGGATCTCCTCGCCGGGGAGCTGGTCGTAGAGGACCACATCCGCAGAGTCGATCACTTCGCGGGCCCTTATCGTCATGAGGCCGAGCCCGCCCGGCCCGGACCCTACAAGATACGCTTTTCCGGTCATGGTTTCACCCCAAGGGCCGTATAGGCCTCCCTGATCAGGTCGGCGGCCTGCCTGCGCAGCGCCTGCCCGCACTCCCGGGCTTCGCCGACCGTCGTGACTCGCCGCTCAATCCGTTCCCACCGGGAGCCGTCGAGGGCGAGCACCTCGGCGATCAGGTTCCCGTTCCTGCAGAAGATCCCCTGCGGGGTGAAGCACCCGCCCCCGACCTCCTCCATGACGGCCCGCTCGATCTCCACGTCGAGGCGGGTGGGTGCATGGTCGAGGGCCGTGAGGGGCCCGGCCACGGCCGGGTCGTCCCGGCAGACGACCGCGATGGTCCCCTGGTTCGGGGACGGGACGAACCGGTCGGTGGGGAGGGGTTCGCCCGGCAGCCGGAGGCCGAGGCGCTGGAGGCCCGCCTCCGCAAGCACGATGGCATCGTACTGCCCCTCGCGGAGCTTCCGTATCCGGGTATCGACGTTCCCCCGGAGCTGCTTCACCTCGAGCGTCGGGGCGTCGCGGAGGAGCTGGGCGCGGCGCCGGGTGCTCGACGACCCGATGACGCGGACCGCGTCGAGGGGGCAATCGTGCGCGAGGAAGTCCGCAGGCGAGTCGCGCTCGAGTATCGCAGGGCAGACGAGCCCTGCCGGGCGGGCTGCCGGGATATCCTTCATGCTGTGCACCGCCGCGTCGATCTCGCCGCGGAGGATCGCGTCGTCGAGCGCCCGCACGAAGACCCCCTGCCCCCCGATGGCGTGGAGCGGAACGTTGGTCGCGGTGTCGCCCTCGGTCGTGATCATGACGACCTCCGCCTCGATACCCCGGTCGGCGAGCATGCCGACCACCTTGTTTGTCTGTGCAAGCGCGAGAGCGCTTCCCCGTGTGCCTATGCGAAGAGACATGATCCGTATGCGTCCGCTATCTGGTCGATATCCTGTGTCGTATGTGCCGCAGAGAGGAAGTTCGTCTCGAACTGCGACGGCGGGAGGAAGATCCCGTTATCAAGCATCGCCTTCCAGAACCGCCCGAAGGCATCGATGTCGCACTCTTTGACCTCGCGGTAATTCTGCGGCGGTGTCTCCCTGAAGAAGTGCTTGAAGAGCGATCCTATCCTGACGAACGAGCCACGGTGCGCATCTGCAGAGACGTCCCCGATCGCCTGCGTGGCCTCATCGAGCCGCCGGTAGATCTCCGGGTGCTCGTGGAGGTGGCGGAGGGTCGCATACCCCGCCGCAAGGCTCGCCGGGTTGCCGCTGAACGTGCCGGCCTGGTAGACCGGGCCTGCGGGGGCGACCAGCTCCATGATCTCGCGCCGCCCGCCGAACGCCCCGATGGGAAGGCCGCCGCCGATGATCTTGCCGAACGTGGCGAGATCCGGCTTCACCCCGTAAAGCACCTCCGCGCCGCCGATCCCGACCCGGTAGCCGGTGATCACCTCATCGAGGATGAGGAGGACGTCGTGGGCGGCGGTGATCTCCCTGACGTCGGCGAGGTAATTGTCGTCGGGGAGGACCGGGCCGATGTTCCCCATGATCGGTTCGAGGATGAACGCCGCGACGTCATCGTTCCCGGAAAGAAGCGTCTCGAGCGCTTCGGGATCGTTGTAGGGGACCTGCCGGGTGTGCGCCACCAGGTCCGCGAGGACGCCTGCGGAGTCGGGCACCCCGAGCGTCGTTGCCCCCGACCCGGCCTTCACCAGGACCGCGTCGTGGGCGCCGTGGAACCCGCCCTCGACCTTGATGATGTCCTGCTTGCCCGTGTAGCCCCGGGCAAGCCGGATCGCGGCCATCGTCGCCTCGGAGCCCGACGAGACGAACCTGACCATATCGATGCCGGGATGGTCGCCGGTGATCATCCCCGCAAGATCGAGCTCGAGCGGCGTCGGCGTCCCGTAGAGCCAGCCCTTCTCGAGCTGCCGCTCGATCGCCTCCCGGACGACCGGGCTGGCGTGGCCGAGGATGAGGGGGCCGTAGCCGAGGCAGCAGTCGATCAGGTCGGCCCCGTCGACGGTTGTGAGGTGCGAGCCCGCGGCACGCTCGACGTAGAACGGGTTGGGCTTGATCGCCCGCACCGGGCTGCTGACGCCGCCCGGCATCAGGGTCTTTGCCCGGGAAAAGAGGTCACTGCTCTTCATCGAGCCACCTCGCCGCGTCTTCTGCAAAGTAAGTGATGATCAGCTCGGCCCCGGCCCGCTTGATCGCGGTGAGGGTCTCGAGAGCGACGGCCCGCTCGTTCAGCCACCCGCGCTCTGCGGCGGCCTTGATCATCGCGTATTCCCCGCTGACCTGGTAGGCCGCCACCGGCAGCCCGAACCCTGTGATGGACGCAAGAATGTCGAGGTAGGCACCGGCCGGCTTGACCATCAGGATATCCGCCCCTTCGGCCGCATCGAGCTCCGACTCCATTAGCGCCTCGCGGGCGTTGCCCGGGCTGATCTGGTAGGTCGTCCGGTCCCCAAACGAGAACCCCGAGTCCGCCGCATCACGGAACGGCCCGTAGAGGGCGCTCGCGAACTTCGACGAGTAGGACATGATCAGGACGTCCTCGTACCCGGAGGCATCGAGGGCGTGCCGGATCGCCCGTACCATCCCGTCGAGCATGCACGACGGCGCGACGATATCGGCGCCGCTCTCCGCGTGGGAGACGGCTATTTGCGCCATCAGCGCAAGCGAGGGATCGTTCAAGAGGTCCGGGCCGTCGGCGGTCTCCCCGACGATGCCGCAGTGGCCGTGGTCGGTATATTCGCAGGCGCAGACGTCGGTGACGACGACCATCTCCGGCAGCCGTTCCTTGATCCCCTGGACAGCCCGCTGGATGACGCCGTCCGCCGCATAGGCCCCGGTCGCCTCGCAGTCTTTTGCGGCCGGGATCCCGAAGAGGACCACGGCCCGGATGCCGGCGTCGTAGAGGCGCCGGCAATAGTCGGCGACCCCATCCACCGGGTGGCGGGACTGCCCCGGCATCGAGGCGATTGGAAGCGGTGCGCTGATCGATTCGTCCACGAAGACCGGCGCGACCAGGTCGGTCTTTCGAAGTTCTGTCTCGCGGAGGAGCGGCTGGATGATCCGCCGCCGCATCCGTCTCATTCGTCGTTCTGGAAACATGGTTCTCCCCGGGTGATCGCCCTCATCAGGGCTTCTGCCGCTGCTATATCGCCGCACTCCGCGCACGCCCGGATGGACGCCGTCGCATCCGAGAGGAGCTTCTTCGTAAGCGCACGTGTCAGGTCGTCGATGATCTCTACCGTACGGTCGTCCTTCTCCCTCAGGCGGGCGAGCGCACGGTCGCGTTCACGTGACCGGATCGACTCAGCCCAGGTGTAGAGGAGGGCGAGGGTCTCGTCGGCCGCCGTCCGCCGGAGGAGCCGGGTGAAGTGGTCGAGCTCTTCGTCGATGATCTCCCGTGCCCGGTCGGCCTCGCTCCTCCGGGAATCCATGGCGGCGTCGTTGATGGTCCGGAGGTCATCGATGGTGAAGAGGTGCACGCCTTCGATCGACCGCACCTCGTCCTCGACATCGCGGGGCTGGGCGATATCGATGAGGATCAGGTGGCGGGGATGCTTGTCAAGCGGCCAGAGGCGCTCCTCCATCACCTCCCGGATCTCTTCGGTCCGGATGACCGGGTGCGGCGCGGCGGTGCAGGAGATGACGACATCCGAGAGCGCGATATAACGGTAGAGATCTTTGAAGTTGACCGCCCGTCCTCCAATCTTATCCGCAAGCATCACCGCACGGTCGTAGGTCCTGTTCGCCACGTAGATTGCCGTGAGGCCCTTGGCCGAGAGCGCCTGCGCCACAAGCACCCCCATCTCCCCGCTCCCGACGACCAGAATGTGCCGGTCGCGGAGGGTGCCGAGGAGTTTCTCTGCAAGGGTCACGGCCGCCGAACCGATCGAGACCGCACCCCGGTTGATCTGCGTCTGGCGCCGGACCCGGACTCCCACGTGCACCGCCTTGTTGACGCAGAGCCCGATGACGTTGTTGCAGACTCCCGCCTCCTCCGCGGCCGCGAGGGCTCGTTTGAGCTGCCCGAGGATCTGGTCTTCGCCGACGACGAGAGAATCGATCCCGGCGGCCAGTTCCAGGAGGTGGCGGGGCACGGCCTCGCCCTCGAGCACCGCAAAGCCGCTTCTGCCCTGTTCCTGCAGGAATCCTTCCAGGCTCCGTCCGTCGCCCTGCACCAGGACTTCGACGCGGTTGCAGGTCTGGAGCAGGAGGGCGCCCCGGAACCGGTCCCGTGCCTCACGGAGGAACGCCGCCTCGTCCGGGAACCGGAAGGCTTCGAGCGTGGCGATGTCTGCGGTGTGGTGGTTGATGCCCGCGAGCGCGAGCGGGGTCGTGAGCAGTTCAGGCATGCAGGTACCTCTCGATTGCCATCGTGCGCGCCTTCGCGTAGTCGGAGGCGAGCGCCCCCCAGATCTCGTCGTCCTGTAAAATCTTCCAGAGCACCCTCGATCGCTCCTCCTGCACCGGTATGGTCTCTTTGAGCATAGAACGCACCTCGTCCTGCAGGTCGATCATCGCATCAAGGTCCGTGTAATCCGTCTCGAGCCTCATACGGAGGTAGCGGGATACAGCAGGACTCTTTCCACGGGTGCTGATCGCGACCAGGTAGCGGCTGCCCCGGACGACCGAGGGGATGATGACGTCCCCGGCCTCACCGGAGGCGTTGTTGAAGAGGACCCCCGCCCCGGCGCACAGCCTCCCGATACGGTCGTTGAGGCCCGGGTCCGGCGTCGCTGCTACCGCAAGGAACGCACCCGCGATGAGGTCCCGGAGTGCCTCGTCCGTGAGGGATGAGAGGTCGGCATCCTGCCGCTCTATCGCGAGGCCCTCAAGGTCCGGCGAGAACGAACGGCTGACCACCGTCACCTCCGCCTCATGCTCGAAGTATGCAGCCTTCCGGGCACCGACGTCGCCTCCCCCGAAGATGAGCACCCTCCTGCCCGTCAGGTCAAGCATGAGAGGGATCATTCTTCTATAGTGTGGTGAACGGACTACATTAAACTGTTGAAAAACCTGTTTCCCCAAAAACCCGCGGGCATATGCTCTCCGGCCGGGGCGCCGACACTCATTTGCCCGGAGAAGGGTTTAATGGCAGGGAGAGCCCTTTCATCGTGAGAGATATGGCCGAAGAGATATATGCATTCAGCAGACTTGAAGAGACCTTCAGTCGCACAAAAACCCTGCTCTGGCCGCCCCGCCGGGATATCTGGCTCCGCCTGGCCCTGATCGCGCTCTTTGTAGGTGGGGGCGCAGGCTTCCCGAACACCTCCCAGTACAACGTCGGAGAGGGCGACCTCCCGGCCGGCATGGCCGGTTCCCTGCCCGAGATCGCGCCGCTTGTTACAGCATTCATCGTCGCCTTACTGACGATTGCCTTCCTCTGGATGCTCGTCGGCGCGGTGATGCAGTTCGTCTTTGTGGATATGCTCTCGACCGGGGATATCCACATCCGACGCTTCTTCCGAGAGCGGCTCGGAAAAGGAGCGCGGCTCTTCCTCTTCCAGATTGCCATCACACTGATCCTGGTTCTCGGCATTGCAGCGCTTGCTGTCCTGATCTTCGGATTTGGAGGGGTGGGGCCCCGTGTCGGCGTGCCGCTCCTGATCCTTGTGCTCATTCCGGTCCTCCTGGTCCTGGCCCTCCTCGTCGGGGTCATCTTCCTCCTGACCATCGACTTCGTCGTCCCGATCATGATCCGTGAGGACTGCGGCGTTATTGAAGGGTGGCGCCGGTTAATCGGAGTGATCTCGGCAAATGTCTGGCAGACCGTCGCTTATATCATCGTGAAATTCGTGCTGGGCCTCGTCGCCGCGATAGCCCAGGTGGTCGTGGTCATCCTCGCTCTGCTGGTCATCGCGATACCGTTCGTCCTCATCGGGATCGTGCTCCTCGCCGCAGGTCTGGCGAACTACGTGCTGCTTCTCGTCCTTCTCATCCCCTACCTCATCATCGCCATCCCCGTCGCGCTCCTGATCGCGGTGCCGTTCATCACGTTCTTCCGGTATTACGGGTTGCTTGTGCTCGCGGGGCTTGCTCCGGAGTACCGCCTCCTCCCGGGATAACCCCTTTTTTCCTGAATCAGAGGGGCCATGGCTCCAGCCGGTGCACCGGCCAGGGCGGGGAAGAGAAAGACTCATCCCTCATGGCACCATGAACCCCATCATCATGGTCGAGATCGAGCCGCTGGTGATCCTTGCCCTGGCACTGGGGCCGGGCATCTTCTGGGCGTGGTACTTCTACCGCAGGGACAAATACGAGCCCGAACCGGCGGCCCTGATTGTGAAGCTCTTCCTGCTCGGCGCCCTCATCACGTTCCCCGTTGCCTTCGTCGAGGGGTTCTTCGGCCTCTTCATCGCGTCATCGCTGATCATGGGCGCCGTCGTCGCGCCCATCGTCGAGGAGTACGGCAAATACTGGGTTGTGCGCCGGTTCGCCTACCGGAACACCGAGTTCGACGAGCCGATGGACGGGATTGTCTATGCCGCGGCTGCCGCCCTCGGCCTTGCGTCGCTTGAGAACGTCCTTTACGTATTTACGGCGTACCTGACGTCGCCGGCACTTGCCTTCAGCACAATCGTCATCCGTGCGATCTTCTCCGTCCCCGGTCATGCGCTCTTTGCGAGCGTCTGGGGCTATGCTCTCGGCCGGGCCAAGTTTGCGGCTGCCGACCGGCGGCCGGCGATCGTCTTCCAGGGGCTTGTCCTCGCCATGGCACTGCACGGCATCTTCAACTTCCTGCTCATGACCGCCGAGATCTTCGCCTACGCCCTGGCCATCTTTGTCCTGGTCCTGACTCCGGGGCTCTGGATACTCGCAAATCGGAACATCACAAGCGCGCTCCGTCACGGTCGAGAGTAAGTGCGCGGCCGCGGTGTGATCACCGGCCCGGGGACGGTATACAGGGCCGGAATCCCGCCCGGGTACGGGGAACACCCGGGGAAGGCACCACCTGCCCCCACCGGGCATTCGATACATTTATTAACCTCCGAGTGCCACGTTGTAAGGCACACAGGCGTGAGAACGCACGCGTGCGCCGATAGTGTAGTGGTTATCACTAGGCGTTGCCAACGCCTAAACCCGGGTTCGAGTCC
>JAEWMO010000048.1 GCA_023457135.1 Methanobacteriota archaeon
GAACCACGAGCGGGCTCTCCTGCCGCCAGGGCGTCTCGATAAATCCGGGCGACAGGTACTCCCGACCTTCGACCGTGATCCGGACCGCAGCATCCTCCGGGCTGAACCAGCCGGCAGGAAGGATGGCAGCGACGACCCGGAGGACCGTATCGACCGGTATACCGGACCGCCGCATGATGCTGCCGACGGCATGGAGCACCGCCGGATCCCGGCAATGCGTCCCGTCCGGATCGGCGTCAAGGCTGATCCCCACCCAGAAGAGAATCCGCCCGGCGGCGTCCCTGACGGGGACCCCCCGGCTTGCGACGGTACGGTACTCCCCGTCCGCGCCCCTGATACGGTAGGTGCACCCCCACGGTGTGCCGGCGACACGGCACTCCTCCCATCCGGCAAGCACCGTCTCCGCGTCATCCGGGTGGAGGTCGTCCGCCCACGCCGAACCCCGGCAGACCTCGAGCGTCATCCCGGCAACATCGGGGCAGGGGTCCGGGAGGGAGAACGCCTCGCCGTCCGGCCCGCAGATCCAGAGACTGCAGCGTCCTCGCTCTTCCGGGTCGTTCAGCAGTGTTCCGGTGAATTCAGGTGCTGGCATCGTTGGGTCCGGGGAAGCGGTCTCAGGGGATTATCTGCCCCCGCACGCCCATTCGGGCGCCGCATATGCAGAGGGTTGTGCGTTCGGATACGATCGTATACCGGACAGGCAGGGCTACTACCCGGCGCAATCGCACCATAATTTGAGTGATCCTACTATAATGGTTACCATTTGGAGAACCGGCAGGTTCGTCGCGGGGCCGCCTGCAAGTGATACAGAACACTACATTTATGCAGAGCGTGTTCCACACACCCTGTAATATGCTGGAGTCCTGCGCCCGGAAGGCCGGAAGGTGCCCGGAGGCCGTTCATGTCCGCCGATGAGGCGTGCCTATCGTGCCCTCGCTGCCGGGCGGGGGTCTGTGAGATCCACGGCCCGGTCGTCAGCCGCCGGAGGATCGCAGTCTTCGTGGTCTCGGGTCTTCTCCTGCTCTCGGGGATACTCGTCAGCTACTTCACACCGTATCCTCTCGCCGGCACCGCCCTGCTGCTCGCCGCCGCAGGTATATCCGGCTACGACGTCCTGAAGGCCGGGTTCCTCGCCCTGCTTCGCCTCCGGTTCAGCATCGCCGTGCTCATATCCATCGCGGCGGCGGGCGCGTTCCTGATCGGGAACCCCGCAGAGGGGGCGACCGTCCTCTACCTCTACGCCGTCGCCGAGTTCCTCGAGGAGTACGCGGCCGGGAGGGCGGAGCGTTCGATAGCGTCGCTCCTCGATATCGCCCCGCAGACCGCCCGGGTCCGGCGAAACGGAGAGGAAGTGACCGTCGGAGTCGGCGAGGTCGGCGTCGGGGAGACCGTGATCGTGAGACCGGGCGACACCGTCCCCCTCGACGGCACCGTCACCGCCGGCGCGTCCTCGGTCGACCAGGCGGCGATCACCGGTGAGAGCGTCCCGGTCGCAAAGAGCTCCGGGGACGGGGTCTACGCCGGGACGCGGAACGTCGAGGGCTACCTCGAGGTTCGGGTGACGAAGCCCGAAGCGGAGAGCACGATCGCCCGGGTCGTGGCCCTGGTCGCGGAGGCTCAGGCCCACACCTCCCCCACCGAGGCGTTCATCGAGCGGTTCTCCCGCTACTATACACCGGCGGTCATCCTCACGGCTGCCCTTCTCGTCGTCGTCCCGCCCCTCGCCTTCGGCGTCCCGTTCCTTGAGGCGTTCTACCGGGCGCTCGTCCTCCTCGTCATCGCCTGCCCCTGTGCGCTCGCCATATCCACCCCCGTCTCGATGGTCTCGGGGATCACGACCGCGGCACACAACGGCGTGCTCATCAAGGGTCGGGACTCTCTTGAGGCAGTGGGGCTCGCAAAGGTGATCGTCTTTGACAAGACCGGGACGCTCACGACCGGGAGGCTCGAGGTGGACGGCGTCGTCCCGTTCGGGGTGCCGGCGGACGAGGTGCTCGCCATCGCCGCGTCGCTTGAGTCCCGCTCCGCCCACCCGATCGCGGAGGCGGTCATGCGGCGGGCAGGGGAAGAGGGGATCCCCCTCCGGGACGTGGAGGAGTTCGTCTCGATCACCGGCAGGGGCGTTCAGGGGAAGATCGATGGCGTCACCTGCCGTATCGGGAACGAAGCGTTTGTCGTCGGCAGCGATAGCGGCGCATGGCGGACGGCTTACGACCGGCTGGAGAGCGAGGGCAGAACGGTCATCCTCGCCGGGACCGAATCGAGGGTCATCGGGCTCATCACACTCTCCGACATCGTCCGGGAGAACGCCACAAAGACTGTGGCCGACCTGCAGTCGCGGGGGATCCGGACGGTGATGCTCACCGGGGACAACGAGCGTGTCGGGGAAGCGGTTGCCCGCCGTCTCGGGATCGACGAGTGCCACGCCGGCCTCCTCCCGGAGGAGAAGGTTGAGATGGTCGAGAGGCTGATGGAGCGTTACGGGCTCGTGGTGATGGTCGGCGACGGCGTGAACGACGCGCCGGCGCTGGCCCGGGCGAACGTCGGGGTCGCGATGGGGGCCATCGGGTCGGACGTCGCGATCGAGGCCGCCGATATCGTCGTGATGGAGGACGACATCTCCCGGATCGCCTGCCTTGTCGCCCTCTCGGAGAAGACCGTCTCGGTCGTCAGGCAGAACGTCGTGGCAGCCCTCGTCGTGAAACTCGGCATCGCCGCGCTCGCCGTCCTCGGCCTGGTCACGCTCTGGATGGCGGTGGCGTTCGGGGACATGGGGCTCTCGCTTGCGGTCATCGCAAATGCTCTCCGGATAGGCAGGCAGGAGACCGGCACGTCCCCCTGATGGCGGGCGGCTTCCCGGCCTGACCGGGAGGTATACCTCGAATAAAAAAGAATGTTATTCCCAGAGACCGGTCTTCTCCGGCATCCATGCCGGGTCGATGATGGAGAGGAGCGTCGTCACCGAGTCTCCGGCGTTCCGGGATTTCTTCACCACGTCCGCCGGGATATAGGCAGCGCTCCCGGCAGGGACCCGGACCGCCGCCCCATCGGGCGTGACGACCTCGAGCTCACCCTCGATCACGTAGAGCAGGTCGGACGATCCGCGGATACCGTCATAATCCAGGTACCCTCCCGGCTGGAGTTCCACGTAGGCGAGACTGTACTCGATCGGGATCTCCGTCTCGTTCATCAGCACCGGGTTTAAGAGGGTGAAGACGGCGACATCGGATTCAAGGTCCCACTCGATCCCGCTCCGGGGGTCGGCGACGACGATCGGTCTCTTATCCGTTGTCGGATTGAGCACGGCAGGGTCGTCGCCCAATATCTCCATCGCAGCTGTAAATGGCGGTTCAATCACGGTGACGTAGTGGAGATCGTCGTCCCCGATCGAGGCTATCGACTGGAGCGCCCCTTCCGGCAGGAGCACCGTCTCCCCTTCGCGGGCGGTCACCGTCTCGTTGTCGCAACGGATCTCACCCACGCCGGCGATCACCTGGATGAGTTCGGTGCTCCCGAACAGCCGGTGCGGGGGCGTAGCGTTTCCGGGCGGAATGACGACGTATCCCAGGCTGTAGTTGGCCTGGATCTGTGGCGTCTCATCACTGATGAGACCGATGTATGTCGCCTGGCCTTCAAATATAGCGACCCCGTCCACCGGGGTGATCAACAGGATCTCCGCCTCCGACGGGGGCTGGCTCGCGGTGAGGCAGCCTGCCGAGAGGAGCATACAGACAAGGAAAAGGGGAACTGTCCTGTGCATGGCTATATTCTCCGTGGCAAGAGAATTAAACCCGATCGTTTCGGGTCAGCAACAGGGCAGGAGCACGGAAAAACCGTCCGGACAGGTTACGCCTTCCTGAGAATGAACCGGAACGCCACCCCCTCACCAGGGCAGCCCGCCACACGGTCCTCGGCCCAGATCCTGCCGCCGTAACGGGCGGTGAGCATCCGGCAGATCGAGAGGCCGAGTCCCTGGCTCCCTTTCCTGCCCCCCTCCCGCTCGAACCGGTGGAAGATGGTCTCCTTCGCCTCGTCGGGGATGCCGGGGCCGGTGTCGGTGACGGTGACGAGGACGGTCTCTTCATCCCGGTCCTCGACCGTCACCGTGACCTCGACACCCGGCCCCCCGTGCTTTGCGGTGTTGCCGATGAGGTTCGTGAAGACCTCAGGCAGGAGGTCGTCGGCGAGAACCTGGACGGGCAGCCCGCTGTAGCGGATACGGAGGTCGGGATAGTGCGCGATCTCGTCCCGGACGATCGCGTCGAGGTCAAGCGGCGTAAGCCCGGCCCGGGTCTCGCGGATCTTGCGGATGGTAGCGACGTTTGCGGTGATCTCGATGCTCTTCTTGATCCCGTCCCTCAACTTCCGGGCGTGCCGGGCCGGTTCGCCGTCAAGCTCGTCGATGAGGAGATCAGCGTAGATGTTTGCGACGTTGTCCGCGTTCCGGATGTCGTGGGTGAGGATGTCGAGGTAGAGGTTCGCCTCCCGGTTTGCCGCTTCGAGCCTCTGGTAGAGCATCCCCCGCAGGATACCGGTCCCGAGCTCCCGGCCGATGGC
>JAEWMO010000049.1 GCA_023457135.1 Methanobacteriota archaeon
CTGTAACTGTGCACAGGCGGTCAGTTCGGTCTTCGCCCGCGATGCCGGGGTGCCCGAAGAGGTCGTCCTCCG
Source organism: Methanobacteriota archaeon (assembly GCA_023457135.1). Classification (GTDB taxonomy): domain Archaea; phylum Halobacteriota; class Methanomicrobia; order Methanomicrobiales; family Methanoculleaceae; genus Methanoculleus. The sequence continues at coordinate 73 of JAEWMO010000049.1, forward strand.
GGCAGCCACCGGGTTCGGCGGTGGGATGGGGCATACGGGGGGTGCCTGCGGGGCCGTATCGGGCGCGGTCCTCGCGATCGGTCTCCTCTTCGGGAGCACCGGCCCTGAGGGAAAAGAGGCGAAGGACCGGACTTATGCCCTCACGCAGGAGTTCATCGCCCGTTTCGTCCGGAAGCACGGCACGGTCTCCTGCACCGGGCTCCTCGACTGCGATCTCTCGACCGCGGAAGGGCTCGCCCGGGCCCGCGAGCAGGGCCTCACCCGGAGCCTCTGTCCCCGCTACGTCCGGGACGCGGTCGAGATCCTCGAAGAGGTCCTTGCGCCTGTCACTTCCGGGCGGACGCGAGATAGGTGAGAAGCCCCGGCAGGGGGAGCCTCTGCCGCAGACCCCCGAGGGTGAGGTTCTTTGCCGCCATCGCCCGCTTCTCGATGAGATGCCAGGAGAGGAACGCGAACGCGAACGTCGCGAGGAACGAGAGTCCGCAGAGTGCCGCAAGAGAGATGGCGTTCTCCGTAACCTGAATGAGTGTCTGCTGGATCGGGTAGTGGTAGATGTAGATGCCGTAGGAGAAGTCCCCGTGCCGCCCGAAGGTGTTCAGGAGCGGGACCGGGATATGCGCGGCGTAGACGGTGAGGTAGGGGATGGCGATCACCCCGGCCACGGTCAGATAGGGCGTCAGGGCCGATGCGGCGAGCACCAGGAGCAGCACCCCGGCGACGGCCGGCCGGTAGGTGATCCGCTCCCGGTGGATGTAGAGGTAGGCCCCGACGAGGAAGTAGAGGGTGAACCGGACCTTCGCCATCCGGGGGTCATCGAACCAGTATAACCAGAGGAGGACGTTGACGGCGGCGATGGCGGGAATGGCGCCCCCCCGATAGAGGAGCCCGCCGATCCCGAGGGCCGCGACGACCCCGTACATGAAGACCTCGACGGGTATCGTCCAGAGCGAGCCGTTGACGTAGGTCCAGGGGTTGCCCTGGAATAGGCCGATCGCCGACCCGTTCTCAAAGAACGGGACCGTGGCAAGTCCGGCAGGTGAGAAGAGGGCGGCGAAGTACTCTGCCGGAGGAAGGCTCGTCATCAGCGGCCCGATGACGAAGAGCGTGAGGACGATCAGGGGGATGAGGGCCGGGATGACCCGGAGAAACCGTTTCCAGGTGAACCGGAGCGGGGACGCGGTCGACTCCCAGCTCGCGGCGATCAGGTAGCCGCTGGTGACGAGGAGGACGGCGAGCCCTGCCTGTGCCATGAGCGCGAGTGGGTCGTACATCCCTATGCCGACATAACCAAGCCTGAGAGCGTAGGCGTGGGTGACGACGATCGCAGCCGCTGCAGCAAACCGCAGGAAGTCGAAGTTGTTTGAGAACCGACTCATACTCCCGGGGGTGTTCCCGCCCTCCGGGGCCGTTCCCGGATGCTCCGTATTCATGGCGTTTGGGATCCTTTGCTCATTATACATTGGGAATTGTTAAATAACTAGTCAAGATACTCTCCCCCATGGACCCGCTGGTCGTCGCCACGTTCGCCGTTGTCGCCCTGCTCGAGATCATCGTGCCGCTCGCACTGGGCTACTGGTTCGTCAAACGGTTCGGCCTCTCGTGGTGGGTCTTCCTCCTCGGCGCCCTCTTCTTCATCCTCGTGCAGGTCGTCCACGCCCCGCTCGTCCTGGTGACGCAGAACCCGCTTTACCTCGCTCTCCTGCCGTCCGGGACGACGGCGGCCCTTGCCGGCCTCGCCGTCTACCTCGGCCTCATGGCCGGGCTCTTTGAGGAGATCGGCCGCTACCTCGTCTACCGCTATATCTTCCGGCGGCAGGGGATCGCGCTCTCCCGCGAGAACGGCCTCCTCTTCGGGACCGGGTGGGGCGGGGTCGAGAGCATGATCGTCGCGCTGATCGTGCTTTCGGGCATGGTCTCCTATATCGTCCTCACCGGCGACGGAGGAGCAATCCCCCTCCCCGACGACCCTGCCGTCCAGGCAGAGATCGAGGCCGTCCGGGCCCTCACCCCCCTCGACATCCTGCCCGGCCTTGCCGAGCGGATGATGACGATCACCCTGCACATCGCCTGGTCGCTGATGGTCCTCGCGGCCATCGTCTACGGCCAGAAGGTGCTCCTCGCCCTCGCCATCCTCTGGCACGCCGCCGTGGACGCCGCTGCCGTCTACCTCGCCCAGACCCAGGGGATCTGGGTGACCGAGGCGATGGTCTTTGTCTTTGCGGTCATCGGCCTTGTGTATATCTTCTGGGAGTGGCGGCGGATGGGGGCCAGGGCCGCCTCCTAACCCTTCCATTCGTGCAGGTATCCCCGGCGTTCGAGCGGCTTGCCGTCCGCGAGGACCACCCGTTCCTGGATGACCTCACCGATGACGCGGGCCTCGACCCCCGGGACCGGGAGGATGGTGGGGGGTGCGCAGAAGAGGAGTTCGAAGTCCCCCCCGCCGTAGAGCGCGAGCGCCCGCCCCTCGTCCTCCGGCACGCCTGCCGGAAGCGGGAGCCGGGCGGTATCGACGGCAAAGCCGCAGTCGTTCACCGCGAGGAGGTCGTGGAGGGAGAGGGCCAGGCCGTCGGAGATGTCCATCATCGCCGAGACCCCGGCACGGCCGAGAGCCCGTCCCTCGCGGACCCGGGGCTGGGGTTCGAGGAGTTCTCTGATATGCTGAGCATAGCCGTTCAGCGCCGCCTGGGCCTCGCCGAGCGTCCCGGTGACCGCGATGACGTCCCCTGGCCGCGCCCCCCGCCGTCGGACGAGGTTCGCAGGCATGACGGTCCCAAGCCCCGTGCTCACGATCGTCAGTTCGGTGTGGGCATCGAGGTCTCCCCCGACCAGTTCGGCGCCGAACGCCGTGCAGCAGTCCCGTGCGCCCTCCATGATCCCCCGGAGCCGCTCCGGCCGGTCAAGGCCGACCGCGAGGAGCACCTGGCCCGGCGCCGCGCCCATGCTCGCGACGTCCGAGAGCGTGACCGCCGTCGACATCCAGCCGATCTGCCAGTCGGTCATCCCGGCCGGAAAATCGGTCGTCTCGTGGAGCATATCGGTCGTCGCGACCATCGTGAGGTCGCCGCAGGGAATGACGGCGCAGTCGTCGCTGAGCCGCTCCGGGTCGATGATCGTCCCGATCATCCGGTGCAGGCCCCGTTCATCCACCGCGGCGCACCTCCTTCTCCCGCTCGCTCCGGTACTCCTTGAAGAGGTACTCGACCCGTTCGGCCTCCTGCTCCCGCCGGAACTCTTTCTGCCCTTCCTCCCACTCGCCCATCGCCTCCTCGACGCTCCGGGTCTTTGCCGCGCCGGTCCTGCCCCGGATCTCCGGCCCGACGGCCTCCGCGGGGAGAAGGGGGAGACCCGCCTCGCGGGCGACCCTGACCAGGTGCGGGTCGGGGGGCTCCTCCCCGCCGATGACCAGCGCCCGCACCCCTGTCCCTGCAAGGTCTTTCACCACGCCACGGCCCCAGCCGTGAGCCCGGGGAACGTAGAGGACGTCGCCCGCCGAGATGCCGATCCCCTCCTGGAGACCCCGCACCCCCTCGCGGGTGAGGGAGTCGAGCACCTTGATCGGCGTGGAGTCCTCGGAGATCTCGATCTCCGCGACGGTCTGCATCCGCTCGAGACGCTTCTTCAGCCGCCGTGACCGCCGCCGCTCGCCCCGGAGCTGCTCGCGCAGGCTCTCGATCGTCGCGTTCTTCGTCGCCAGTTCCGCGTCCCGCCGGACTTTCTGCTCGGTTGCGGAACGTGCCCGCCGGACAGACTGGCGCAGCCGCTCCACCTCCCGGTCGCGCTCGCGGAGGTCTTCCTGCAGTTCCTGGACGTAGGAGCGGAGCCTCTTGACCATCCCATCGAGCGCCATCACCCGCTCGTCCTCGACCGGACGCTCCGGGACGGCCTCGGTGGGAGGCGCCGCCGGTTTCTCCGGCGCCGGAACGCCCTGCATGTCGGTGAGAACCGTATCGAGCGGCTGGCCCCGGAGCACCCGTGCCCGGACCTCGTCGAGGTCGACGCCCGGTTTCACCCGTTTTGCGATGTTCCGGAACTTGTTCTGGAGGCTCCGGTAGGCGTCCAGCGCCGCCGAGAGGGAGTCGCGCTCGTGGTCGTTCGTGTAGGAGAACGGGGCGGTCAGGTCGTACTTCGCCTCCACCGAGAGCGACTGCCGCGGGGTGTAGGGGATGGCGTTGAAGGCCCGGCGGATCTTCTCAACCGAGTAGGGCATCTGCTGGACGTCGGAGGCGATGATGAGCGGTTTTCCGGCGCGGTAGAGTTCCTCGATGATATCGGACATCGTCATCTGGCGGGAACTCGTGAGGAGAACCAGGTTGCCGTCGAGGTCCACGGCGGCGATTCCGGTCGTCGTCCCCGGATCGAGCCCGACGATCAGGTAGCGGGGGCGGCTGGACCGTGGCTCGAACCGTATGCGGTCGAGTTCTCTCCCGGCGACCCGGACCTGGACATCAGCGCCCCGGGAGGAGTGGACCGGGACCATCTCGCGGGCGGCCATGACCTTGAACGCGACCCTGGAGTACCCGCCGAAGGCTTTCGTCTCCTTCTTCTCGTAGTCGAGCCCGGCGCCCTTGAGTCTCGCCTCGATCTCGCGGGCCTTCTGCATCACGCCGCCGTGGATCTTCCTCGCATAGCGGTTCTGGCTCCACCCGCCCCGGCCCGGCGACCGGTGCCTGCTCACCACGATGTCGGTGGCGTTCTCAAACGCGATCACCTCGACGCCCGCACCGAGAGCGGCCACCTGGGCGGTGGTCCGGGCCTCGGCGTAGGGGTCGAACCTGTTAAAACTGATGTTGTAGCGGGCAGCGACCTTCGGGAGGCTCTCGGTGCGTTCGCCGCCGGTCACCTGGACGAGTTTCGTTGCGGGGGGAAGTGATTGGAGGAATGCGTAGAGTTCGCTCCGGTCGGCGGCGATCTCCTGAATGCTGTCGACCGCGAGGATATCGGGCTGCTCGGTAGCGAGGAGGCGCTGGAGCCGGAACGCGGTAACCTCCTCGACGCCCAGGACCTCCCCGTCCTCGACCCGGCAGAGGGCGTAGACGGGCCGCCGGGTGCGGGAGCGGACCGAGCCCTTGATGATGTCGATACCAAAGACCTTCACTCCACCACCTGTGCCAGTGCTTCGTCGAAGGCATACGTGATGCCGTATTTCCGTTTGAAGTACTGGAGGATGTTCTCGATATCGCGGGCGAGGATCTCGCCGGCATTCGGGTGGGCGGTCTCGACCCACTGGGGCCAGTCGATCAGCCAGCACTGCCCCTCGTCGACCATGACGTTGAACTCGCTCAAATCCCCGTGGATGATGCCGAGGCGGTAGGCTTCGCGGATATTCTCGAGGATCTCATCCAGGATGATCTGCGGCTCCGTCACGGTCGCCTGCGAGAGATTGACGCCGGGGATATACGACATCGCCACGACGTGCCGGTTCTGGTCGATCGGGAGCGGCACCGAGACCGCGGGGTGGAGGGTCTTTAAGGCGTCGTACTCCATCTTCGCCGAGTTGTTCGAGGCGAAGATCCAGGGGCAGTGGCCGGACTCCGGCATGTAACCCCGCTTTAAGCGGGCGGACTGGAACGACCGCTGCCCCACGCGGTGGAACTTCAGGACCACGACCCCGAGCCCCATCGCCTCGTAGACCTCCGACTCCTTCCCGACGCCGATCAGGGTGCCGAGCGCCTGGATGGTGCCCCGGCGGGTGAGGGTGTGGAGGGCCAGGCTATCGTAGCCGTTGAAGACGAGAGCGTAGCCCTCATAGGGGACCTTCTCGTACCTGACCATATCCATGGCCATCAGCCTGCCCAGCCGGTAGGAGAGCTCGGACTCGGAGAATTTGGTCGCCGACTTGAGCACGTCGAGGGGCACCCACTGGTACCGGCGCATGAGGCGTTCGAGGGCGAGGAGAACCCGGAGTTCGTAGGCGTGCAGGGATCGCACGTATTCTGCAGGAACAGGCATCTTCTACACCATTTATGTGGGCCGGTGATAAAAGGATGATCGAGAGCATGCAGTGCAGCAAGTGCCGCCGTGATGCGGTCATTTATCAGCGGTATTCGGGGCTGCACCTCTGCGAGCAGCACTTCAACCGCGATTTTGAGGCGAAGGCGAAGCGGGCGATCCGCGATCACCGCTGGATCGTATCGGGCGATACGGTGGCGGTGGCGCTCTCGGGGGGCGAGGACTCGAGCGCCGTCCTCTACTTCCTTCATCGGCTCCTCCACGAGCGGCGGGACGTCAGGCTGATGGCGATCACCGTGGACGAGGGGATCGCCGGCTACTGCGGTCCGGCGCAGGCACGATCGATCGCAGAGAGCATCGGGGTTCCCCGGGTGACGGCATCCTTCCGCGACGCATACGGGATCACGTTCGATGAGATGAGAAGCCGGAAGGGGACGAGCCTCTCCTGCTCCTGCCGCGGGGTGCTCCGGCAGGCGCTGCTGGACCGGCTTGCCCGCGAGAACGGGATTACGAAGTTCGCCTGCGGGTCCAGCCTTGACGACGGAGCCCGGTCGGTGCTGGAATGCGTCCTCCGGGGCGACCCGGACCGGCTCATCCGCCCGGAGCCTGAGGTGATCCCCCGGATCAGGCCGTTCATGTATATCCCGGAGCCTGAGGTGGCGCTCTACGCCTCCCTCCACGTGGATGGGTTCGACCTTGCGGGCTGCCCCTGTGTCGAGGACCCGCTGCGGGAGGACGTTCGGAGGATCCTCGACGATTACACGTCCCGCCACCCGGCGACGAAGTACTCGCTCGTGAACCTCGGCGAGGCTCTCAGAGAGCCGGGGGAACCGGTGGAGGAGAAGGTCCGGGCCTGCCGGATCCACGATGAGATAGAGAAGGGAACCTGAGAAGTTCCAGGAGCGAGGGGAAGGGAAGCCCTACCGCATCACCAGGCATCCGCCCGTGACGTCGGAGAAGATCTCCATGAACTGTTCGGGGTGATTCAGGAACGCGACCGACCGGGGCCGCCCGATGAGGTCGTAGAGCCCGACCCCCTTCTCGATGCCGATCTCCGGAACCTCCGTCGGGCTGCAGTAGCGCACCGGCGGGGCGTCGGGGTAACGCGGGTTCTTCACCAGCGCCCCGCCCTCCATCTCGTAGTAGGCGGCGCCCCGGAGCTCTCCATAAGGGCCGTAGTTGCTCGAGAACTCCGACGAGACGAGGTTTGCCATCGCGAGGTCCTCATGTCCGGGGTTGATGGTGACGTGGCCGTATCCCGGCGGGATCAGGATCTTGTCGCCGACGGAGGCCTCGATCATCACCACGTCGTCGGCATTGCGGGTCTGGAGGAGGTAGTGCCCCGTCCCCTCGAGCACCTCGTAGATCTCAGGGTAGAGGGTCCCTGCGGGGTTCTCGGTATGATAATGCCCCTTCGTCTTGACGTACTCCCCGCAGAGCGTCCGGGCGGGAATAACGGTGATATCGTAGCGGATATGGTGCTGCCGGAGCCACTTCCTGTCATTGTCGCTCCGGGCAAGGTCCCGGTACATAAAATAGAGGGGCTGATCGGAGGAGCAGCCGGGATCTGCGAGGACATCCCGCATCTCGTCGATCGTCCTTACCTGCGGCTCCGGTTTGGGCCCGTCCCAGTACCCGTTCATCTCTGTTTCTTACGGTACACGAATATATAATACCCTGCGCCGATGATGACGGCTGCAAGAACCACAAGGAAGACCGGGTTCGTGAAAAGAGTCCCCTGCCTCTCCTCAAGCGCGACCCGCACCTTCATGGTGTCCGAGATCTTGCTGTTGTCGAGATTGTCACGGTAACGGATCTCGGAGTCGATCCCGTACTCCTTCAGAGTTCCGGCGCCGTCGGCGTTCACCTCAAACCGCGCCGTCGCGCTCTCCCCGGGGGCGAGGTCGCCGAGGTAGGCGGTGTCGTCGCTGCTGGTGAAGGGATCGACGGCACTGATCCGGGCCTGGGCGTTGTAGACCGTTGCCGCGCCGGCGTTCCTGTACACGACCTCAAGGATGCTCTTCTGGCCCTGGTAGAGTGTTGCCGGCGGGGAGACGACTTCAAAGGCGATCTTGCCGCCGACCGGGATACCGACCGTCACTGCCCTGGACGTCATTGCCTTCCCCTCGTAATCGTCGTAGGAGACCACGATGTCGAGCGGGTAGGGCTTGGTCTCGGCGGTATCGGCGACCGAGACCTTGAACCTCACGTCCACGGTCTCGCCGGGCTCAAACGTCCCGATGTAGGAGTTGCCGTCGGTCGGGATGAGCGGGCTCTCGCCGTTCCTCGTGATCTTTGCGATCGCGTTCTCGGCCGGGTCGGACCCGATATTCTTCAGGGTCATCGAGACATAACCTTCCGTGCCGACGTTCAGCGACTCGGAGCGTATATCGAGGACCTCGACGCGGAGATCGGGCGTCACCCGCACGGAGAGCGGCAGGGTCTCGGTCTTCTTCTGGTAATTGTAGCGGAGAGTGTCGCCTAAATCCTCGGCTTGCTGCAGGTAGGTGTAGGTCACCTCGAGCGGCAGCACGTAGGTGCCCGGTTCCGCGGAATCGGCGACCTTCACGTTGAAGGTGGCAGTCCGGGAGGCTCCGCCCATGATGTCGCTCAGGAACTGGGGGTCCGTCTTGACGGTGAACGGTGTACCCTCGGTCTTGAGCGCCGCGGTCGCCAGTTTTGCGGTGTTCGGCAGGTCGTCGGGGGTGATGATCGTCGATCCGACCATCTTGATGGTGTTCAGGCCATTATTGGCTATAGTCACCGTGAGACCGGTCTCGGCACCCGGCGCGAACTCGTTGGTGCCGGCGATCGTCGCCGAGAGTTCGGGATTTCCATAGAGGTATTTGGCCCCCTGTGCTGATGCCGGCACAGCCAGGATTGCCAGCAGGAGGAGCATTACCGGTACGTATTGCCAACGCATCTCGTCACCTTGTTGTTATATTAGCAACAACATTTATCCCTGGAGGGTATATATACATGATGGCATGAACGCTCCCCGGGATATACCAAATAACCTTCTCGAATCTCTAAAATCACTGGGACTTACGAAGTACGAGGCCCTCGTGTATATCGGCCTCCTCCGGGTGGCGGGCGCGACCGCGACCGAGGTTCACGAGACTTCCGGGGTGCCGCGCGCGTCCGTCTACCCGGTCCTCGACCGGCTCGTCCAGAAGGAACTTGTCTGCGTCTCGCACACCACTCCGAAACGGTTCGACGCGGTCCCCCCCGACCAGGGCGTGGAGAACCTGATGCGCCGGATCGAGAGCGACGCCGAGAGTGCCCGGCTGGCTCTCAACGCTCTCTACCAGGAGAAAGGCCCGGGGGCCCGGGGGAGCCAGGAGCTGATCTGGACCATCTACGGGGAGGAGAATATCAAGACACGCCTTGCGGAGATGTTTCAGGGCGCAGAGCGGAGTATAGAGGTGCTCGCGGCAAACGATCTCCTTGAAGGAGGCGTGCTTGCGCTGCTCGAACCGGTCCCCGGCTCCGTCCGGGTCGATATCGTCACGGACCGCCTGCCGGGAGAACGGCCTTCCCGGTTCGGCATCCATATCCTGCCGCTCTCGGCTCCGTGGGACCCCCACGCCGCGCAGGGCAAACTGCTCCCGTACGAGCGTTCCGGCGTCTTTTTAGTGGACAACGCCCGGACGCTGCTCTGGCTGGGCTCGAGCGGGGAACAGCCATCGGCCCTCTACTCGGAATCTGCGGGGTTCGTCCAGTTTGTGCGGCGGCATATCGCGAGCGTCACAGAACGGGCTCGCGCTGCGGCTCAGAAGTCTTCCAGGTAACCCATCTCGCGGACGTCGATCAACCCTTTGAGCGCCCGGGTCACCACCGGGCGTCCCGTCTCTCTCACCGCCGCGAGCGCGTTCGTGCCCCCGACCATCGCCACGCCCACGTACTCAGGGCTCACCGGGACCCCGAGCAGGGGGACGTTCGGGGCGCCGATGTCAAGGATGCCGGAGAACCCGATGGCCGCGAGCTCGTCGAGCACCGATCCCATGAGCGATTCGGCCTCCATATGGCACTCGCGGATGTTGGCGAGGATATTGCCGCTTCCTGAGTGCATGACGTCCAGGATCGATGTTGTCTCCTGGGAGATCAGGACTTCGAGCGGGTCGAGCGTCGTATCGCGGTAGAGGATCATGCTCGTGAACCGCTGTGCAACCCGCTCGTCGACCTCAACGACACCACCGCCGATCGGGTTGATCGGGATGCCGCGCTGGAGAAGGAGGGCGTCGAGCGTGATGCTGCACATCGTGCAGATCGCGTGCCTCCCCTCCGGCACCGTGTAGCCGCCGATCTGTTCTCCCGGCCCGGCGACCCGAAGCCGGTCGCTGATGGTGATGCCCGCTCTGTGCGCCTCCTTCATGATGGAGAGCGTGAACTCAAGGTCGCCGCTCTCGACGAGCGAGAGGTTGTAGATGATCGCCCCGGCGTCTTCCTCCGGGCGGTAGGTCACCCTGAGCGCGTACTCTTCGATACGATGGTTGGTGAACTTCAGGGGGACATGCATTACCAGATCTCTCGTGCGGCGGGGGAAAAAATTGTTGCTTCCTCTTCGTGCCGACCGGCACCCGTACTGCTCACGACCCTTACTGTCCGACACGGAAGGAAAACTTGTTCTATCTACCTGAGATATTGTACGGTGAATGGAGAGTGGGACTCGGGACAAAGCCCGGAGCGTGCTGAAGCGGATCCTCACGGCAGCCTCCTACGATGTCGAGGAGGCCGGCGAGCCGCTGGATCTCTCCGCCATCGGGAATGGAGACGCCCTGGTGGTGCTCTGCTCCAACGATCCGGAGACGATCGAGAAGTTTGATTCGACGACCTACCGGCTGCGCACCGGCGGCGACGGCGTGGTCTGCAGGAAACTGCTCTTCACCCTCGACCCGGGGGTGCAGACGGAAGACTGCATCCAGTGGGGCGCGGACGAACTCGCCTGCTATGCGGGCCGGGCAGTCCTTGCGGAGGTGCTCGGGGAGAGCCTGGCCCTGGACCTCCCCCGCCCGGCGGCGGAGATCCGTGGCGAGCCGGCCGGAAGAGCAGCCCCCGCGCCGGCGGTGGAGGAGGAGCAGGAAGAGGGGCCGGAGATCCCCCACCTCCCCGTCCGGGTCGGCGAGAAGCGTGCCTGCGGCATTGCCGGACTCCACGGCTCGGCGAAGTGCCGGTTCATCCCCTACTGGAGTTACCGCTACGTGAGCGCCGGCGAGCGCGAGATAAAGGACCGGCTGGTCTCCTTCGACGCCGAGGGCGCCGGGGCCATCAACGCCATCAACGGTCTCAGGATGGAGCTCGATCCCGACACGATCGAGTACGGGCCGGTCCCGTTCGGCTCGGAGATCGTGCCCGGCCGGCTCGTGCGGGAGGACGTCGAGGAGCAGATCGTGCGGGAGGTCGTCGAGCGGCTCACCCAGCGGATCCGGTTCCGCTACGAGAAGGGCGACGCCATCTTCTACGAGGAGAAGACCCTCAAGCCCGACCGGAGCAACATCAAGGTCGACCTTGAGACCATCTACGTGCCGGTCTGGCAGGTGCGGGGCGGGAGCAAGATCGTCGAGGTCAACGGGTTCACCGGCGAGATCCTCTCGATGCCGATGGACGAGGGTGTCGAACTGCTGTAGGTTGCCATGATTGTCGTCATCGGCGGCGGGCCCGCGGGAAGGCTTGGGGCGATGCGCCTCGCGCAGGCGGGGAAGGAGGTCCGGCTCATCGAGCAGCGCAGGATCGGGGGACAATGCCTGCACGAGCGGTGCATGACGATCTGTGCCTTGAACGACGTCGCCCGGCTCGTCGAGTACGCCCGGACCCAGAAGGAGCTCGGCATCCTCGATTCGGTCCCTTCGGTCTCCTACCCGGCGATACGGCAGAGAATCTGCGAGGTTCAGGAGAAACTCTCCTCGGTCCTCGACGCCGAGACCCGCCGGACGGGCGTCGAGGTGATCTACGGCGCCGGGGGCCGGCTCGAGGGGAACCGGGTCTTCATCGGCGACGAGGAACTTGAGGCCGATGCCGTCCTCGCGGCCACCGGGTCGCTCCCGGCCGTCCCCGACATCCCCGGCACCGATCTCTCCGGCGTCTACACCTACCGGACCCTTCCCGCGATGTCCGACCTCCCCCCGCGGATGGTCGTCATCGGCGGCGGGGTGATGGCGGCGGAGTTCGCCCACGTCTTCCACGCCTTCGGGGCGGAGGTCGAGGTCGTCGCCCGGCACGGGCTGCTCCGGAACCTCGACCCGAAGGTGCGCGCCGCCGCGCTGCGCGATCTTGCCGGGGTCGGCGTCCGTGAGCAGACCGCCGTCGCGAGCATCGAGGGCGGCGCCCGCGTCCGGTCGGTCATCCTCGGAGACGGCGAGGAGCTCGAGGCCGATGCCGTCCTGCTCGCCACCGGGCTCGTTCCCCGGTCGGAGTCGCTGCAGGGTATCGATAAAGGCCCGGACGGCAGGGTCATCGTCGATACACGGATGCGCACGAGCGTTGCAGGGGTTTATGCCGCCGGCGACGTCATCGGCCCGCCCTATCTCACCCCCGCTGCCCGCCGGGAAGGCGTGGTGGCGGCCGAGAACATCCTCGGCCACGAGACCGTCATGGACTATACGGGTATCCCGTGGGCGATGAGCCTCCGGTATGACTACGCCTTCACGGCGGCCGGCGCCGACGAGGGCACCGTCACGCTCTCGGCTCCCGCTCCGGCGGGTCCCGGCTCGTTCTGGGACGTCGCGGGAGGCTGGGCGGGCGTCGCGCAGATCCGGGTCAATCCCGGGACCGGGCAGCTCGTCGGAGCGGCCGCCGGGGTTCCGGGCGCATCGGCTCTCCTCTCCTACCTCGGCTACCTGATGAAGCGGGGCATCACCGTCGACGATTTCGACGATATCGTCGAGGTCCACCCCTCGACCGACGGCATCTATCCCCTTGCCCGCTATGCTGCCGGGTTGCTCCGGAAGAAGAACGAGTGAACCGGTAGTAGAGGGTAAATAGTAGAGTCTCACGCGGAAGCCGCGAAGTGCGACGGTCCATAGGACCCGAGTTCGAGCACCGTCAGGTGCGAAGGGGAGTATCATACCCATCTACCATTCTTCGCGCCCTTCGCGGCTTCGCGCGAGCTAACGGGAGAAGATAACGATACAGTCTCACGCGAAAGACGCGAAGCCGCGAAGGGGAGTTGTACACCCATCTGCCGAACTTCGCGTGAGATAACTGGTGGATACGATCTCACGCGAAGAACGCGATGGAGGTGAGGGGTATCTGGATCCCGGCGGCTAGAGCTGCCGGAACATCTGCCCGAACTTCGGTATAAAATCTTTTTTCCGCGACATCACGCCCTCGAGCCGGACGGGCTGGTCCCGCAGTTCCAGTTTGGAGATGCAGGCTTCGTCACCGGCGGCGAAGAGGTCGCTTGCGTCTGAAAAGACGTTCGTGAAGAGGGCGAAGAAGCAGTCGACCCCCATCGCCGTCCGCAGGTGGTCGAGTTCGGCCCGGATCTCGTCGGCATGGGTCTCTGCGAAGGCGAACGACGACGCCATCACCTGCGAGACCATGATGCTCCGCCCGAAGAGGTTGTAGCGCTTCATGTCCCGGGTGAGGAGTTCTTCCCTGGGGAGGGCATCGAGGTCCATCCCCTTCCGGATCAGTTCCGGCCCGTATTCGGCCGGGTCGACCCCGGCGATCTCCGCGAGGTAGTCCGCCGCCCGGATGTCCGCGGGCGTGGTCGTCGAGAGTTTCATCACCATCGTGTCCGAGAGGACCCCGGAGAGGAGGAGGCCGGCGGTCGAGGGCGTCGGCTCCACGCCGGCCTCGAGGAACTTGTTCGCGACGATCGTCGAGGTCGACCCGACGGGATCGTTGAGGAACTTCACCGGTTTTAAGGTCGAGATCGCGCCGAGACGGTGGTGGTCGATGATCTCCAGGATGTCCGCCTGCTCGATCCCGTCCACGGCCTGGGAGTACTCGTTGTGGTCGAGGAGGATCACCGATTTCTGGACCTCCTGCATCAGCGTCGTCCGGGATATGAGGCCGAGGTGCTGCCGCCCGTCGCCGACGACACAGGCCGTCCTGAACTTGGAGTTCGAGACGATCCCCTTTGCGTACTCAAGCGAGTCCTCCATCCGCACCGTGGGGACGTCCGTCTCCATGATCATCCCGGCAGGGAGGGAGAGGCTGATCATCTTGCCGACGCTGAAGGCGTCGAGCGTCGTCGCGAGGATCGAGGCGCCTCTCGTCCGTGCGGCGGCGATCACCCGCTCGCCCACCGGCGCCCCTTCGGCGATGATGAGCGCGGCGACTCCTGCCGAGATCAGGGCGAGTTGTGCGGGTTCGTTGTCCCCGACGATCGCGATATCGTCCGGCGTCATCCGCGAGAGGGTGACGTGCAGGGCGTCGATGACGGTGTAGACCCGGCCCTCGCCGAGGGTCTCGTGCGCCGGCACGACCGTCCGGGCGTCGAGGATGCGGGCGAGGGTCTCAAGCGGCATCGGGATGAGGGAGAGTTGTTCTCGTGGGTTCTTCCGGACGTAGGCGCGGGCGAGGCCGTACTCGCTGACGAGGCCGACCAGGGTCTGGTCCCCGTTCGTGATCGGCATGTTCCGCATGTCGTAGGTGTCCATCAGGGCGGCGACGTCGATCGTCGGGACATCCTGCCGGACGCTCCGGGTATCGAGCGGTATATCCGAGACCGTGGGCTCGACACTTGCAATGTAGACCGGCGCTCCGGTATCGAACGTCTCAAGAGCAAACCGCGTCTCCGGGCTCACCTCGCCGCACCGGGCGGGGATGTACTTCCCCGGCTCGGTGTGGTTTAAGAGTTCGGCGTAGCCGATGACGCTGCAGATGCTATCGGTATCGGGCTGCTTGTGGCCGATGATATAGATGGTATTCTGTCCCATGTTCGTCCTCGTGGTCGACAACTCTTTCCTACCTCTATCGCTCTGCGGCAACAAAGGCATTGTGCCGTGACGATCCGGGGGCCCCCGGTGGGAGGTCTCCGGTGTGGCGTTGTCGTGCTCCTGCTCCTGCCGGTTCTCCCGAACCGGCCGTGTGAAGAGCGGGCGGAGACTGCTGCCCGTGATCCAAACGGCTATGAAGGAATGGTGACAACGGATTGCTATCCAGGGGAGAGCGAGATGACGACCGGGAGATGCCTGTCTGAAGGAGGCAGGAAGAGGGGATGCGTCGGTATACTGGTTCTGCTTGTTCTGGTCTGCACGCTGGTGCCGGCGGCCTCTGCCGCTGAGGCGGACATCACCGTGATCTCCTCCTCGCTCGACCCGCCGGTCCTGATGAAGGGGGATACCGGGACGCTCACGGTCGCCATCAGGAACAATGGGGCTGAGACGGTCACCATCGGGAGCGCCCGGCTCTACAACGACGGGGTCGTGGCCACGAGCGATCCCTACCCGACGGTCGGGGATATCGGCGCCGGTGCCGTGAAGACCTTCACCTTCTCCGTCCGGGCGGACGGGGGTGAGGGGACGTTCTACCCCGTCTTCGTCCTTGACTTCCGCGACGGGGGCAGCCTCCGCTACCCGGTCCCGGTCCTGGTCGAGGATACCCCGCTCAGCCTCTCGGTGGTCGAGAAGCCGGACGCCTTTGCCGAAGGGAGGACGGCCGATATCACCGTCAGGGTGGGGAACCCGCGCCCGAACGCCGCCTCCGGCGTCCAGGTGGTCCCGCGGGGAACGGACGTCACCGTCTCCCCGACCGGAGGGTTCGTCGGCACGCTCCCGCCCGACGGTTCTGCGACCCTCCGCTTCAACCTGACCCCCGCCGCGGAGACGAACGTCACGTTCCAGGTGATCTGGCGCAACGGCATCAACACCCATATCGCTGACCTGGTGCTGCCGGTCACGTTCGGCGAGGACCGGCGCGAGGCCGATCCGGTCGTCACCAACATCGAGGTGATCCCCGCCGCAGGAGGCAGTTACCGGATAACGGGCGACGTCACGAATGCCGGGCTCCGTTCCGCCCGGTCGGTCCTCGTCACCACCGGAGCCCCGGCGGCACCGACCGATCCTTACCGGGTCTACGTCGTCGGGACGCTCGATCCCGACGACATCTCCTCGTTTGAGGTGACGTTCCGGGCAGATGCCGGCACGGGGGAGGTGCCGGTCGTCGTCGAGTACCGGGACGACGACGGCAACCGCTATTCGACGACGGCTCCCGTCCCGCTCGTGAACCGGACGGCGGAGGATGGCGACGCCGCCGGGGTGCCTGCCGCGGCTGTCGTCGCCGTGATCCTCCTCGTTGCCGTCGCCGCGGCGGCGGTCTGGTACTACCGGAGACGGCGGCGATGAACGGCGAGCCCATCATCCGGTTCGAGGACGTCAGCAAGATCTACCGGCTCCCCGCCGGCGACGTCACGGCGCTCGACCACGTCTCCCTCACGGTGGAACCCGGGGAGTTCATCGCCGTGATGGGGCCGTCGGGCTCCGGGAAATCGACGCTCTTGAATATGATGGGCTGCCTCGACGTCCCGACCACGGGGAGGATCTATCTCTCCGGGCAGGACATCTCCGGGCTTAACGACGACGACCTCACCCGGCTCCGGCGGGACCGCATCGGGTTCGTCTTCCAGCAGTTCAACCTGATCCCGCTCCTCTCGGCGATCGAGAACGTCGAGTTTCCGATCGTCCTCACCGCCAGCCGTGCCGAAAGCCGGCGGCGGGCCGAAGAGGTCCTCCGGGCGGTGGGGATCGAGGAGTCGCACTTCTCCCACAAGCCCGGCGAACTCTCCGGCGGCCAGCAGCAGCGCGTGGCGATCGCGCGAGCGCTCGTCAACGATCCCGCCCTCATCCTCTGCGACGAGCCGACCGGGAACCTGGACACGAAGACCGGGACCGCGATCATGGACCTCCTCGATGAAGAGAACCGCGAGGGCAAGACGATCGTCATGGTCACCCACGACCCCCGGGTCGCCGGATACGCCCGCCGCACGATACGGATCGTCGACGGGAGGATTGCCTGATGCTCTTTTCGTTCGCGACGAGGAACCTGAAGCGGCACTGGATCCGCTCGATGCTCTCGATCATCGGGATCGTCATCGGCGTCGTCGCGATCGCGTCGCTCGGCATCATGGGGAACAGCATCAACCTCCTCGTCGCGAACATCATCACCGACGTCGGGGATACTGTCGTGATCACGCCGCATACCGCTATCGGCGGGACGTTTGCCGGGGACCCGCGGACGGCGGTCGACGCCGCCATCCCGGCCCGCGAGGTCGAGGAGATCCGGCGGGCGGCAAACCCGCACCGGACGATCCCGGTGCTCCAGGGGGCCGACGAGGTGGAGTTCGGCCGCGACGAGAGCGGGTATGCGCAGATCATCGGGCTCGCGCCGGATGATATCCCCGTCCTGCTCGAGCTCGAGGAGGGGCAGTATCCCCGGCAGAACCAGGCGGGAGCGCTCGTCGGGACCCACCTCGCCCGGGAGTACGGTATAAGTCCGGGTTCGAGGCTCACGATCGGCGGCGAGAGCGTCCGGGTGGCAGGCGTACTCGCGGAGCGGGGGTTTGCCGCCGATATCAACCCGGACTACGCGATCGTCGTCACCGAGGGCTGGTATGAGACCCATTTCGGGGCCGGGGCCGGGGCCGGCTACTCGATGGTCATCGTCAGGGTCGGCGATGTCGCGGAGATCGACGTCGTGAAGGAGGCGGTGGAGAGCCGGCTCAACCGGCGGGACGAGGTGGTGGATATCTTCGACTCGCGCGAGATGCTCCGGCAGTATGAGGAGATCTACCAGCAGATAACGGTCTTCCTCCTCGGGATCGGGGGGATATCCCTCATCGTCGCCGCCGTCAACATCCTCAACGTCATGTACATATCGGTCGCCGAGCGGATCCGGGAGATCGGCGTCATGCGGAGTATCGGCATCCTCAGGCGGGATATCCTCCGGATGTTCCTCTACGAGGCGCTGGTCCTCGGCGCCGTCGGGAGCGTCGTCGGCGGTATCCTGAGCGCCGCCTCCGGCTACCTGATCAGCATCGCCGCGGTCGAGGTCTTCACGGCGGGGACCTCCTTTGGAGAGAACTTCACGGTCCTCGACCTCAGTGCGGCCGCGTATATCGTCTTTGGCATGGCGTTCGGTATCGGAACAAGTATCGCCGCAGGGTTCTACCCGGCGTGGAGAGCATCGCAGCTATCACCGATCGAGGCGATGCGGCACAAGTAGGGAGCGGAGCATGCTATTCCTGAGCCTTGCGGCACGGAACCTCCGGCGGCACCGGGTCCGCTCCATTCTTGCGACGGTCGGGATCATCATCGGAGTCGTCGCGATCGCCTCTCTCGGCATCGTAGGGAGCAGCCTCTCGACGCTCATCGGGGGGATGGTCTCGGACGTGAGCGACACCGTCCTCGTCACCCCGCACCTCGCGGCATCGAGCGGCGACCCCTTCGACCCCCGGAACACCCTTGCGGCACGTATCTCTGAGAGGGATGTGGGGCTGATCGAGAAGGCCGCCGGACAGCACCGGGCCATCCCCATGATCCTCGCCTCAGACCGGGTGCGCGTCCGGGATACGGAGGGGTATGCCGCGATCTACGTCATGCAGGCAGACGACATCCCGTTCCTGCTCGAACGGGAGGCGGGCCGCTACCCGCAGACGGGGTCGCCGGGGGTGATGGTGGGCGCGCTCCTTGCCGACGAGCTCGATCTCTCCACCGGGAGCCGGATCGAGGTCGGCGGCGAGAGTCTCCGGGTCGCGGGGATTGCGGCGGAACGGGGGATGGCGATCGACATCAACCCCGATTATGCTATCATCGTCACGGAGGGCTGGTATGCGGCGCGGCACGGTGAGCAGGAGTACAGCCGCGTCGTCGTCAAGGTCAGGGACCTCTCCGAGATCGAGGAGGTGAAGGCCGCCATCGACCAGCAGGTCAACCGCAGAAAGGAGATCGTGGACGTTTTAGACTCCCGCGAGATCCTCGAGATCTACTACGAGACGTTTGACGCCATCAACATCTTCCTCCTCGGCATAGGCGCCGTCTCGCTCCTGGTCGCCAGCGTGAGCATCTTGAACGTCATGATCATATCGGTCACCGAGCGGACGGCGGAGATCGGCCTGATGCGGAGTATCGGGGTCATGCGGCGCCAGGTGCTCGTCATGTTCCTCTACGAGAGCCTGATCCTCGGCGTCGCGGGAAGCCTCATCGGGGGGCTTGTCAGCCTGGCGGTCGGCTACTATGTCAGCGCCAGCGTCGCGGAGTTCTTCACCGGCTTCGTCGCGATGGAGGGGGCCGGCACGCTCGGCCCCGCGGTGATCGGCTACATCTTCTTCGGGATGGCGTTCGGGGTCGCGGCAAGCATCATCGCAGGGCTCTATCCGGCGTGGAGTGCGGCGCAGAAGAATCCGATCGAGGCGCTCCGTTATGAGTGACCGATGGCGCCGGGGCGCCGGCGACCCCCCTCCGGTGGTGGTGGCATGCGTAATTTCATAGTTAAGGAGACCGGAAACTCTATGAGCACTCGTTGAATGATAGACTTCCTGTCAGGGAGTGCTCTGACCCATACCCGGTCCTCAATACCATAACAATACCCAAGTTGCGTGGAACGAATGTTACAGATGATTACGTGGCTCGACAAGAACTTCAACTCGCAACAGCCTACGCGAGCGACCATCATGAGGGCGCTGCGCCACCTGCGCCCAGCCGACCGAAAAAAACTCTTCTCTGAGGATATCCCTGAGATGCGGACAGCCGAAGGGCGGTGGTTTGAGGCGATCGTCTACGAGATGATCCTCGACCTCTCGCTGCAGACCGACCTCATCCTCTCCGTCGTGGCCCGGGGGGCTGACGGCCCTGCAAAGGTCCGGCGCGCGCAGCTCGGCCAGAACGGGCTCTTCTACTCGAACATCGGGGACATCAAGGTCAGGGGAAACGGCCAGGACCTCGCCGAGGTCGACATGATGCTCGTCGACCATACCGGGGCGCTGACGTTCGGGGAGATCATCACCTCTCCCGCGGATTTAAAGGAGTTCGAGGCGGAGATCCGTTACAAGAAACAACTCCTCGGCTACCTCTACGGGCAGCCGACCGTCCCGTTCCTCCTCATCTCCTCGGTCGACATCTCCCGTACGGCCGTCGTCCGCCGCCTCCTGCGGGAGCCCGACAACGTCCTCCTCACCACCCCCACCTGCGAGGACTTAAAAGCCCTTATCCGGCCAAGAGATCTCAAACGGAGCCCCGTCCGCAGGGTCAAGCACGAGAAACTGGTCTCGATCGCCGATATCCCGCCCCGACGGCCGTTCGACTATAAGCAGCTCCACGATGAGCGGATGCAGAGCATCATCGCCGCCGTCACGAGCGATCGCGGTGTCGGAGAACTCGGCACCCCGGACGAGATCCCGCCGATCGTGAAGAAGGTCCTCTTCGGCGGGCTCTATCCCTCGGCCGTCCGGATGCTTGATGCCCGGTATCCCATCCGCGTCAAGGGCAAGACCTACGACCCGGACACGATCCAGAAACAGTTCTCGAAGGTGATCCTCGCCGTGAACATCCCGGAGTACCGGCCGATCCTCTACCTGCGGACGAAGGACAAGAAGGAGTACCTCAAGATGGTGCCGAGCAAAGCGGACGGGTTCAAGTTCGAGAGCCGGCGGACGCCCCACATGGCCGGGTTCTTCCTCTGGCTCGAGTCCGTCAAACCGTCGCTCGGGGCCGAACTGACCCGGGCGCTCCTCGACGCGTTCCCTGCGGTGCACGCTCCCGAAACCGTCGCCGCCGCGGAACCGTAATATGTTTCGCCGGGCCATATCGTC
Organism: Methanobacteriota archaeon; assembly: GCA_023457135.1. Taxonomy (GTDB): domain Archaea; phylum Halobacteriota; class Methanomicrobia; order Methanomicrobiales; family Methanoculleaceae; genus Methanoculleus. The sequence goes on from JAEWMO010000049.1 coordinate 20,774, forward strand.
TCATGAAGTCGGGAAACGGTGATCCTGGATGGACCTGATGATGGAGATCGCGGAGTTCGCGGGGCTTGCCCTGGTCGCGATCGCGTCGATCACCGCGGTGATGAACCCGGCCTCCACGACCGCGGTCTTTACGGCGCTCACCGACGGGATGACCCGGGGTGAGCGCCGGAGGATCATCCACACGGCGATCTGGATAGCCTTCATCGTGCTCGCCTTTTTTGCCCTCACCGGGCAGCTGATCTTCTCGATCTTCAACATAACCGTCCCGGCGTTCCGGATAGCCGGGGGCATCCTGCTCGTCACGGTGGCGACCGGGATGCTCAGTTCACGCGGCGAGTCCTACCTGGCCGCGGATCTCGAGAACATCGCCGTCGTCCCGCTGGCGTTCCCGCTCTCGTGCGGGCCGGGGACGATCACGACGGTGATCCTGCTTGCGTCGGGCGGTGTAACGAGCCTGGTCGCCGTCTTCATCGGGATCATCGCGGCTCTCGGCCTCTCCTATGTCGGGATGGTCTACGGGCCACTGATCTTCGGCTTCATCGGGGAAGGAGGGTTGCGGGTCGTTCCGAAACTGATGGCGATCATCGTTCTTGCGATCGCGATCCAGTTCATCATCACCGGGATTGCAGAGGCGGTGCCCCAGTTGCTCGCGGGCGTTGACCTCGGCGGGAACGCTGGCACGACATGACGGATATCCAGATCGTCTTCATCCAGACGCTCCAGGCCGGTGCGGGGTGGCTCGAGGCGCCGGCACAGTTCTTCTCGCTGCTCGGGCAGCCGGAGTTCTACCTCCTCCTCATCCCGCTCCTCTACTGGTGCCGGGACCCGCGCCTCGGTCTCCGCCTCGGTCTCCTCCTGGGGATATCGGGCGGGCTTAACGAGGCACTCAAGGTCGCCTTCCACCTCCCCCGTCCCTACTGGGTGAGCCCGGAGGTCCGGGCGCTCGAGACCTACCCGTCGTTCGGCCTGCCCTCCGCGCACGCCCAGGGCGCGGCGGCGCTCTGGGGGCTGATCGCCGTCGAGGCCCACAAGAGGTGGCTTCAGGCCGTCGCGGTCGCGCTGATCGTCCTCATCGGCACCTCACGCGTCTTCCTCGGCGTCCACTATCCCATCGACGTCATCACGGGCTGGGTGTTCGGCCTCCTCATCCTCGCCGGTTTCCTCGCCCTCGAAGAACCGGTAGGCCGACGGGTTGCCGCCCTCCCGCTCCCGGGAAAGGTGCTCGCCGCGCTCGCGGGCTCCCTTATCCTCGCGCTCGCCTCGTTTGCCGCTCTCGCCTCCCTCGGCGACTGGACGGTTCCCGCGTCCTGGGCGGCGGGAGCGCTCGAGCGGTCCGGGGAGGCCATCCGCCCGCTCTTCCTCCGGGATGCCGTGACGGCGTCGGGACTCTTCTTCGGGTTCGCCGCCGGTGCGGCGGTGGAGCACCACCGGGGGAGCATGTGCGCCGTGACCGGGAGGTCCGTCCGCCTGCTCCGCTACGCCTTCGGGATCGCCGTGACCGGGGCGATCTGGTTCGGGCTCGGTCTCCTCGTCCCGCCCGAACCCCTCGCTGCCACCTACGTCGCCCAGTACCTCCGGGCCGCCGTCGCGGGCGCCTGGGTCTCGTTCGGCGCTCCGGCCGTCTTTGCCCGCTCAAACGCTCTCCGCGGCGGGATGTAGGGGTATATATTCCTTGCAGGCGAGGATCCTGTATGCTCTCGACGGACGGCGGCCTCACGGTGCTTGAGGCGATACTTCTCGGTGTCGTGGCGGTCCTGCTTGCGGTGGTCGCGATCCACGCCGCGGCCGGTCCCGCCGCCGCCCCGGCGGGCCTCATTTACCGAGCGCTGGCTGAGACCGGGGACTGCCTCGTTCTTTCCGGCGATGTCTATGGGTATGCGCTCGCGGACGACCCCCGAACGATGGGCTCGGTCGCCTGCACCATCCGCCTCTTTATCGGCGATATGGGGAGCGTCGATATGAGCCGGGCGACGGTCGAGGTTGCAACCCGCGACCGGGTCGAGCGTCTCGGGATGACCGGTGATGCACCGGTGCTGCCGGGTAACTGGACGGTCGTCCGGAAGGGGCATATCGTCCCGTTCCGGCAGGCGGACGGCGATCTCCTCCTCGAGCCGGGAGAAGAGTTCGAGCTGCTGATCTCCCCTTCCCGGCCGCTTGCGCCCAAAGAGGCGTTCCGAATCCGCATCATCCCGCCCGGCAGCATCCCGCTTGCGATCGAGCGGATCGTGCCGGCAAGAATCACGCCCGTGATGGACCTAGGTTGAACTGGCGCCCTTTCAGCATGCTTTTATAGCCTAAAGCCGACTGACTCTCATGCTTGCAGAGGGGATTGCCCTCGGCTGGATACTGATCGTGCTCGGGGCGGTGCTGCTCCTGGTCGAGGTCTACCAGCCCGGCTTCTTCATTGCTGTCCCCGCGACGGTCCTGATCATCATCGGGATCCTCCTCCTCCTCGGAGTCGATATCCTCAGTTCTCCTGCCGGCCTCATCGTCGGGGTCATCGCGGCGATCGCGGCGGCCTCGATCACCGTCTGGCTCTACGGCCGCCTGACGCCGGGGAAAGAGCCGCCGAAGACGCTCTCGCGGGACTCGCTCGTCGGTCTCGAAGGGACGGTCGTCGTGCCGGTCGACCCGGAGACCCTCAGGGGGAAGGTGCGGCTCGGAAGCATGGAGTGGAGCGCCCGCTCCGAGTCCGGGGAGATTCCGGCCGGAAGGAGGGTTGCCGTCGTCCGCTCCGAGGGAGTGCATGTTGTGGTAAAGGAGGTTGTTTGAGATGTTATTTTCCTGGGATATCCCGTGGACCGGCCTGATTACGATCTTTCTCATCATCGTCATCGTCATCATCTTCGCCCGCGGTGTGGTGATCGTACAGCCGTACGAGCAGGGTCTCCAGATCCGGCTGGGGCGCTACGTGGGGAGGATGAATCCCGGTTTCCGGTGGGTGGTCCCGCTGATCACGGTGGTGAAGAAACTCGATCTCCGTACCGAGGTGATGGACGTCCCGCGGCAGGAGGTGATCACGAAGGACAACTCCCCGACGAACGTCGACGCCATCGTCTACGTCCGGGTGATCGACCCGGAGAAGGCCTACTTTGAGGTGATGAACTACCGGTCGGCGACGGTGGCGCTCGCGCAGACGAGTCTTCGCGGGATCATCGGCGACATGGAGCTCGACGAGGTCCTCTACAACCGGGACGTCATCAACGCCCGCCTCCGGGATATCCTCGACCGGGAGACCGACGCCTGGGGCGTGAAGGTCGAGCGGGTGGAGATCAAGGAGGTCGACCCGGTGGGTGCGGTCAAGCAGGCGATGACCGAGCAGACCGCGGCCGAGCGTGAGCGGCGTGCCGCGATCCTCCGGGCCGACGGTGAGAAGCGGGCGGCGATCCTCCGGGCGGAGGGGAGCCGGCAGAGCATCATCCTTGAGGCTGAGGGCGAGCGGCAGAGCAAGATCCTGAGGGCCGAGGGTGAACGGTTATCGAGGATCCTCCAGGCCCAGGGTGAGGCGCAGGGACTGCGCATCCTCTCGGTCGGTGCCCGGCCGCTCGACCGCCGGGCGATCACGGTCCTCTCGCTCGATGCCCTGAAGAAGATGGCCGAGGGCCAGGCGACGAAGATCATCTTCCCGTTCGAACTCTCAAGCGTCGTCAAGCAGGCCGCCGAGTATCTCGGCGCCACGACCGAGGCCCCGGACGTCCCTGAAGGCACCGAGTTACCCTCTGAGGATATCCTCGGTGAGATCCCGGGCCGGGATGCGGTCCTGAGCGCGGAGGAGGCGGTCAAGAGCATCGAGACCGACGTCGACGCTGAGGTGCAGATAAAGTCGCGGGACCTGATCGATAAGGAGGAGTAACCCTCCTCCGGAGCAACCCCCCTATTTTCACCTGTCCTTGTCTTCCTGCATCTCTTCCAGGTGCAGCCGTTTCCTCCTGACATACGAGCCTCCGCATGGATTCCTGTATGGTGCCTGCGGGGCACTGACGGATAACAGGTTCTCCGGCCCGGACTGGAAAAAAGGTGGGTGTCTCACCCGATCGTCAGCACGAACCGCAGCGCCGCGACGAGCATCGGCATCGTGACGAGGAGGATCAGCATCACCGTCACGAACCCGCTGATCGAGGCGACGACCCGATGGGCATAGCGCGACCAGCCCCGCCGCTCGAAGATCCGCTCGATTCCTTCCTTCATCATGTAGCCGCCGTCGAGCGGGACGATGGGGATGGCGTTGAACATCCCGACCAGCAGGTTGAACCACCCGGTCCAGAAGGCGAGGTGGACCGCGCCCCAGAAGAAGGGGAACGGCTCTTCCCAGGCGACCTGCTCGGGGGTGTCGGCGAGGAGGATCGCGAGCTGCTGGGTGTTGCCCTGGATGAAGGCGTCGATCGGGGCTATCGTCAGGTAGAGCGGCGCAAGCAGACCCAGGTCGGCGACGTTCCCGATATGCTCCTTCACGGCCGGGGCGCTGTAGTAGTAGACCCCCATGAACCCGGAGTCCCGGTCGCCGCCGAGCGTCTCCGGCCATTCGGAGAGGGTGAGGGTGTAGGTGCTCTCGACCCCGTCTTTCTCGGCTGTCAGGGTGACCGTCTCTCCCGGCCGCGTCCCTTCCATCGCCGCCGAGACCTCTTCCTGGCTCGCCACGGGAACACCGTTGACGCCTGTGATGATCGAGTAGCCGGGAATGCCGGCTTCCGCCGCCGGGTAGTCCTTGTAGACCCCCTGGACGAGCGGGACGGAGAGGGGCGTCGCCATCCCGATGAGGAGGAACATCACCACAAAGCAGGCGAGGCCCACGACGATGTTGTTCGTGATCCCGGCGCCGAACATCCGGATCTTCGGCATCCCCTTCGCCGCATCGACGTCGGCCTCGTCAGGCTCGACGAACGCCCCTATCGGGATGACGGCGATGAGAAGGCCCATGCTCCGGACCCGCATATCCTCGACCCGGGCGAGGATGGCGTGGCCGAACTCGTGGATGACGATCGTGAGCACGAGACCGATGATGACGGCCGCGGTGACCGGGATCGCCTGGTTGACCCCGGGTATCGCAAGGATGTTCCTGGGGTCGTAGATCCCGGTCGGTTCCGGGGTGTGCACCAGCAGCTGGGGGACCGCGAGGACCAGAGCGAGCGTCATGAAGGCCGAGACCAGCACGACCATGAGGACGCCGAGCGTCGCGTAGGCCCGGAGCAGGGGTTTGAATTTCCTGAACCAGTCAAAGAAGCCGACCCGTTCGGTCTTGATCCCCATGATGGGGCCAAAGAACATGATGTGATCGCGAAACAGCCCCCGGTCGCGGATATAATAGGCTATCAGGAGATATACCGCGACGAGAAGGAGAAGTATCTGGAGCCAGCTCATCACTCAGGGTTGGCGCGCTCGAAGCATAAATACTTCCGGGTTATACAAAATCCCGTATCGTTGTCTGGGAAAGGTTCGTCACCGTCTTCCAGCTCCGGCGGGCACAGGGCGGTGGGTTCCCGTATTCCCTGATGTAGGAGCGGAGGAACTCGATCGTGACCGGGTCGGAGGGGTAGCCGCTCCCGATCGGTCCGTACTGCTCCCCGAGTTCCCGTATCGCCCGGTCGCGGGTGACCTTCGCGATGATGCTTGCCGCGCCGACGATCTTGTGGCGGGCGTCGGCGCGGTGTTCGGCGACGATCTCGCAGGGAAAGTCGAGGTGCCCTGCAACCGTCCGGCCGTAGCGCTCCGCGTTTACGTCGCAGGCATCAAGGTAGGCCGCATCCGGGCGCAGTCCCGTGAGGGCCTCGGCGTGGAGTTCGGCCACGCATTCGTTCATGCTCATCCGGGTCCGTGCGTCGTCGATCCCGGCGGCGTCGATGGTGACGATGGCTATCGCGAAGTCCCGGAAAAGGATCTCGTAGAGCTCCTCGCGCTGCTTCGGCCGGAGAACCTTCGAGTCCTTGATGGGGAGGGACGCGAGATCCTCGATCGCCCGGCACCCGACTGCGGCGACCACCATCGGGCCGAGGACCGAACCCTTCCCCGCTTCATCCACCCCGCAGATCACACCAAGTGGTTTTATTCGCAAGGTATTTCAATGCCGACGATTGAATCCAGATGGATGTACACCATCATCGTCGGCCTTGGCGGAATCGGCCGGAACCTGACTGCGATCGCCGTGAACGCCGGCGACTCCGTGGTGGTGATCGACCAGGACGAGGAGCGTGCGAGTGATGTCCTGGAGCACTACGATGTCCTCGCCATCACCGGGAACGCGACCGACAAATCGGTTCTCGAGGACGCCGGGATCGACCGGGCCGACGCCCTGGTCGCCACCACGAGCGACGACGCCGTGAACCTGATGACCTGCTGGCTCGCAAAGCGCTACGATGTCGGCAACGTCGTCTCGATCGTCAACCAGAAGGAGCACTCGGACCTCTTCAACGAGGTCGGTGTCCGGATCAGCGAGAACCCCGACGAGCTGGTGGCGACCCGGCTCTATTACTGGGCAAAGAGCCCGAACCTCCAGCAGGTCGCCTCGATCCCCGGCGGCACCATATTCGAGATCGTCGCCGAGGACGGAGCACCCATCATCGACCACGAGATCCGCGATCTTGAGGTGCGGGACTTCGTCTTCATCGCAATCCGGCGCGCAGGCGGCGACCTCATCATTCCGAGCGGCACCGTCCGCATCCGGCCCGGCGACGTCATCACAGTATTCACAAAAAAAGAGGCGGAGACGGATACCTTGAAGACGCTCAACCGGCAGTTGATACGTTCAGGCTAACGTATCCCTGAGCGCCTTGAGCTCAAGGAGCATCTTCGGGTTCCGCTTGATCAGTTCCCTGATGAGTGCCGCGACCGAGAACTCGCTGAAGCTGATGCTTGCGATCGAGTCCGCAAGGGTGTTGAGTTTCGTATCGTCGAGGGTGATGAAGTACTCCTTGACCTTGTAGTTCCGCTCGATGGTCGCGCCCATCTTTGATGCCCGCCACTCCGTGTCGTAGGGCATCAGGGCCTCCTTTGAGCAGTTGCCGGCCTCGATGCACTTCAACGCCACCTGGGCGGCGAGCCTTCCGGTATACATGGCGTTGCCGATCCCGCCCCCGGTGATGGGGTCGACGACTCGTGCCGCGTCACCGGCGACGAGAAGGCCGTCGCCGACCGTGCAGGGGAGCGGCCGGCAGACCGGGACCCCGCCCGCGATCGCCTCGATCGCCTTCCCGCTCGGGAAGTTCTGTGCGACGAACCGGTCCAGGTAGTCCTTTGCCCGGCTTCCGTCGCGGCTTTTGCGGCCTGTGATGCCGATCCCGACGTTCGCCGTCCGGTCGCCCTTGGGGAAGACCCAGAGATAGCCCTCGGGGGCGATCTCGTTACCCAGGTAGAAGTCCGTCGAGCCCGCGTTGATATCGATATCGGTCATCACGTACTGGGCGCAGCTCATCATCTCCCGGAGAGGGACGGTGGTGTCGAGCCCGGCCCGGCGGGCGAACTGGGCCTCCGTGCCGTCGGCGGCGATGACCACTTCGGCCCGGATATCGGCCGGATTTCCGCACGAGAGGACCTTCGCGCCCCGGACCGCGCCGTTCTCCATGATCGGCGCGGTCGCCCGGGTCTTGACGATCACGTCCGCCCCGGCCTCGGCCGCCTGCCAGACGAGTTCCCGGTCAAAGACCTTCCGGTCGAGGACGTAACCGACCTCGTTGCCGGCCCGGGCCTGGTCGAGCTTGATGGCGGTGCCGTTCGGAGCGATGATCCGGGCACTCTCGATATCGGCGGATATCCAGCGGGGGTCGGGCCTGATGAACTCTTTCAGGAGTTCTTTGCCGATCCCTTCCGCACACCGGACCGGCGTGCCGATGGCGGGGCGCTTCTCGATGAGGCAGACCGAGTTCCCTGCTTCAGCCGCCGTCTTTGCCGCAAGGGCGCCGGCGGGACCGCCCCCGATGACGAGGATATCGTAGTTAGTCTTCATGGACGACCTCCAGTGCCCCGAGCGGGCACGCCCGTGCGCAGATGCCGCAGGCGATGCACTCCCGCTCAAGACTGAGGTAGGCGTCGATCAGCTCGAGCGCGTCCTCGGGGCAGACTGCGACGCAGGTGCCGCAGTATCCGCACTTGTCTCGGTTTATCCTGAGCATTGTACTCATGTTGTTGTTGTCATCGCAAAAACCTTTATGTTCCCGTTCTCCGGGATATCCGACCCTCACCGGCTTGAGTGGGGATCGGAGCGCGGTCATGCCGTGCTCTCCGGCCCCGGACAGCGGAGCGGCTTACTGGACTATTTAATAGGAGTTAGCACAAATTTATCTGGGAAATGGGGATGCCATGGGACTGAAGGGTGGACCTACGCAGGACGAGGTCATGGCCGTATCGCTCGCAAAACTCGGCATCCGCCCGGGCGACCGGGTGGTCGATGTCGGGTGCGGGACCGGGAAGGTCGCCGTCGCCGCTGCACGGACAGCAGAACGGGTCTACGCGATCGACCGGCGGCCGGAGGCGGTCGCCTGCGCCCGCGAGGCGGCTGCCGCCGCCGGCGCCGGAAACATCGAGTTCTTCGAGGGCGACGCGGTGGACGTCCTCCGCGATATCGGCCCGCTCGATGCCGCCTTCGTCGGCGGGTCCCGCCGCCTGCCGGAGGTCCTCGACCTCCTCGCCGGGAAGGTGCAGGGAAGGATCGTCGTGAACGCGGTGATGGTCGGGACCGTTCAATCGGCGATAGAGAGCATGCAGCGTCTCGGCATCTTCGTCGAGGCCGTCCACCTCCAGGTTTCCCGGTCTGCCGGCATCGCCGGCGGGGTGATGTTCAAGCCCATCAACCCCGTCTACATCATCGTCGGGGGTGCCGGATGCTCGTAGGCGTGGGGCTCGGCCCCGGCGACCCGGAACTCCTGACGCTCCGGGCGGTCAGGCTCCTTCGTGAAGCGACGGCGGTCTTCGTCCCTGGCAACCTGGCCTGCGACCTTGTCCGGCCCTATCGGCCCGACGCCGTCGTCCTCCGGTTCCCGATGACGAACGACGAGGATTATATCCGGAAGTGCCTCGAGGAGAACGCCGACCGGATTGCGCCGCTTGCGTTAGACGGCCTTGCGGTCTTTGGGATCATCGGAGACCCGAACTTCTACTCGACTTTCTCACGGCTCTGCGAGGTGATCGCCGCCCGTTACCCCGAGATCACGTTTGCGACCGAGCCGGGTATCAGTTCGATCACCGCGTTTGCGTCGGTCGCAAACGTCCCGGTGGCCGGCGGGTTCTTCGTCTCGGACGGGAACGGGCCGCAATCGAGAATCTTCATGAAGGTCCGGAAGCCCGCGGCGCTCGCGGCCGACCTGAAGAGTGAGGGCTACTCGGAGTTCGTCCTCGTCGAGCGGATGTTCATGCCGGAGCAGCGGGTCTACCGGGATGACGACCTCCCCGAGGAGAGCGACTACTTCTCGATCCTCTATGCGAGGCGGTCCCGTGCATAAGTTCTACATCGTGGGCGCCGGGCCGGGGGCGCCCGACCTCATCACCGTCCGGGGGATGGACCTTCTCCGGCGGGCGGACGTCCTCATCTACGCCGGATCGCTCGTGAACCCGGCGCTCGTCGGGGAGTCCGGTGCGGGGCTGAAACTCGACAGCTGGAAGATGACGCTGCCCGAGATCGTCGGCGCAATCGAGGAGAACGTCCGGGCGGGGAAGCTCGTCGTCCGGCTCCACTCCGGCGATCCAGCGCTCTACGGCGCGATCGTCGAGCAGATGGCGGAGCTTGACCGGCGCGGGATCGAGGCCGAGATCGTCCCCGGCGTCTCGTCGCTCTTTGCTGCCGCTGCGGCCTTGAAAACCCAGTTCACGCTCCGCGACGTCTCCGAGAGCCTGATCGTCACCAGGCCGGCGGGGGCGACGCTTGAGCGCGACCTGATCCCCGAGTTCTCGCGGCTCGGCCAGACGATGGTGGTCTTCCTCGGCACCGAGCGGATGGAGGAGGTCCTCGCCCGCGTGGAGTGCCCCCCCGATACCCCGGCGGCGGTCGTCTACCACGCCTCCTGGCCCGACCAGAAGGTCGTCCGGGGGACGGTGGCCGACATCGCAGAGAAGGCCCGGGCGGCCGGGATCGAGCGGACGGCGTTGATCGTCATCGGAGAGGCGGTCGAGGGAGCGGCGTCGGGGTTCGGGAGGTCGGTCCTCTACTCATGACCGGGACCGTCGTTATCGCGCTCGACCGGTTCCTCCCCGACGCGCGGCGGATTGCCGACGCGCTCGGCGCCGCGGTCATCCCCTACGGCCCGGATGCATTCCGGGAGGCGTTTTGCAGTTACGGCCGGATCGTCGCCCTGATGTCGGCCGGGATCGCCGTCCGGGGGATCGCCCCGCTCCTCGTCGACAAGTGGCGGGACCCGGCGGTCGTGGTGGTCGGCCCGGACCTCCGCTACGCCGTCCCGGTGGTCGGCGGCCACCACGGCGCAAACGACCTCGCTCGCGACCTCGCCCGTCTCGGGATCGAACCGGTGATCACGACCGCGACCGAGACACTGGGCCGGGAGTCGGTCGAGGGGATCGCTGCCCGGACGGGGTGCGATATCGTGAACCGCGACTCCACCCGTGCGGTGAACGCCGCGGTGCTCGACGCCGATGTGCCTCTCTATGCGATCACCGGACCCGGGATCGTCGTCGCGGGTCCGGGAGTCTCCTTCCTCGTCCGGAAGGGGGAGTACGCCGTCGGCGTCGGGTGCCGGAAGGGCGTTCCGGCCGCCGAGGTGGCCGGCGCCATAGGGCAGGCGCTCGCGCGGGCCGGGATCGCCCCCGCCGAAGTCCTCGTCTACGCGACGACGGCAAAGAAGCGCGGGGAGGCGGGCCTGCTTGCCGCCGTTGCGGAACTCGGCGGCAACCTTGTCTTCTTTGACGACGAAACATTGAACGCAGAAGCGGCCCCTACCCCTTCGCGAGCCTCCCTGATCGGGCTCGCCGGGGTCGCCGAACCCGCGGCCCTCGCGGCCTCGAAACAGAAAGTTCTGGTGCTCGCGAAAGAGACCTATGGGAGTGTTACCGTTGCAATCGCACGATAGTAGAGGAAGGCTGTATATCGTCGGGACCGGCCCCGGCAACCTGCTGCAGATGACGCCCCGGGCGCTCAAAGCCCTCGGCGAGGCCGACTGCGTCATCGGCAACGGGTTCTATCTCGATCTGGTCGAGCCGATGCTCGCCGGAAAAGAGGTTATCCGGAGCAGCATGGGGCGGGAGGTCGACCGGGCGGTAAAGGCGATCACCCTCGCAGAGGACCGTGTCGTCGCGATGGTGAGCGGCGGGGATGCCGGGGTCTACGGGATGGCGAGCATCGTGCTCGAGGTTGCGGAACGGTCGGGCACGGAGGTTCCCGTTGAGGTCATCCCCGGCATCACGGCGGCGGTCTCGGCGGCGGCGCTCCTCGGTTCGCCGCTCTCGGGTGACTACGTCACGATGAGCCTCTCGGACCTCCTGACGCCCTGGGAGGAGATCGAGCGGAGGCTCGACCTCGCGTTCCAGATGCGGGTCCCGGTCGTCCTCTACAACCCCAGGTCGAGGGGGAGGCCGCACAACCTGGATACGGCGATCGCTATCGCCCGCCGCCACCTCGCCGACACGACGCCGGTCGGCGTGGTCAAAAACGCCTACCGGGAAGGGGAGGAGCGGCTGGTGACGACGCTTGGGGAGTTTAGCGACCACTTTGCCTTCGTAGACATGCACTCGATCGTCTTTGTCGGCGGAGAAGAGACGAGAGTATGGAGGAGTGAGACTGATGGGAGAGGAATCATCACGCCCCGGGGATACCACCGGAAGTACGTATACTGATCTTGCGGCGGTCACCCCGGAGGCCTACGCGATCGCGAGCACGAGCCGGAACCTGGCCCGGGAGCAGGTGGGGAACGCGACCCCCGAAGACCGGATCCGGCAGCGGTGCTCAATCGCGGTCGGCGACTTTGCGATGGCGGACCTGATGCGCTTTGCCGGCGACCCGGTCGATGCGGGGCTTGCCGCGCTTGAGCGGCGGGCGCCGATCATCACCGATATCCGGATGGTGCAGACGGGCATCCTGAAACGCGGGCACGCGAGCGAGATCGTCTGCGCCCTCGATTACGGGGAGGATATCGCCCAGGCCCGCGGGATCACCCGGACGTCCGCCGGGTTCGTTGCCCTGCGCGACAGGATGGAGGGCGCGATCGTGGTGATCGGGAACGCCCCCTCGGCGCTTCTCGTCGTCTGCGACATGATCCGCGAGGGAATCCGGCCGGCGCTGGTCATCGGGACCCCGGTCGGGTTCGTGAATGCCGCGGAGTCGAAGGAACTCCTCCGCACCATCGACGTGCCCTCGGTCTCAAACGTCGGCACCCGGGGCGGGACCCCGGTCGCGGTGGCGGCAATCAACGAGATCATCACGATCCGTGCCGAGCGTGCCGGTCATGCGGGACCCGGTTACTGACTTCGAATACCCCGCGGCGTGGGTGGCGGCCTGCCGCTCCCCGGCTCTCCTCGAGGACGTCCGGCGGGGGCTCGCGGTCCTGACGGCATCCGGCTCCGTCCTCCGCCGGGGGTTCACCACCGGGACGACGGCGGCCGCGGCCTGCAAGGCGGCGGTCCTCTCGCTTACGCTCGATACGGTCAGCGAGGTGAAGGTCACCCTCCCCTGCGGCATCACCGTCTCGCTCCCGGTGGATGGCTACCGGGGCCGGGCATCCTGCTGGAAAGATCCCGGCGACTATCCTTCTGACGTGACCGCGGGGCTTGAGTTCTCCGCGACTGCGGTCCCCTCCCTCTCGGGAGGCGTCCAGTTCGTTCCCGGCGAGGGGATCGGGAGTTTCGCTCGCGACACTCCCCGCCACCGGCAGGGAGCCGCGGCGATCGGGGGGCCGGCGCTCGACTGCATCCGGCGCTCGATCGAGGAGGCGGTGGAGGAGGCCGATCTCCATGGGACGACGGTCATCCTCACGGTTCCCCGGGGGGCGGAGGTGGCCCAGAAGACCCTGAACCCCAGGGTAGGGATCCACGGCGGGATATCCGTCATCGGGACGACAGGGTTCGTGGAGCCCTGGGATGACCACATGACGGAAGGCGTGCTTGAGAGAGTCGTGCGGGCGGCAGGAAGGGTCGTCCTGACGACCGGGCGGCTCGGGCTGCGCTACTCCCGGCTCCTCTTTCCCGAACGGGAGGCGATCCTCGTCGGCAACAACCTCGAGGAAGCCCTCCGGGCCGCCGGCGATGATGCGGTGATCTGCGGCCTTCCCGGCCTGGTCCTGAAGTTCATCAACCCCGACGTCCTCGACGGGACCGGGTGCGCGACGGTCGAGGACCTCTCGGCGACGCCGCAGTGGAAGGAGGTCGCGTGCCGGGAACTTCGTGCCTTCCGGGCCCGTTACCCGCGCGTACGGGTCGTGATCGTCGCCCGCGACGGGCGTATCATCGGGGAGTCGCCGTGAAGATCGTCGGGGTCGGCTGCGGGCCGGGGATGCTGACTGAGGCGGCGGCCGCGACCATCCGGGAGGCGGCTCTCGTCTACGGCTCGGAGCGGGCGATCGCGCTCGTCCGTGACGTCATTCCGCGGGGGTGCGAGGTGCACGAGATCACGGATTACCGGAGTCTCCGGTCCCTCCCGGCTCACGCGGTCGTCCTCTCGACGGGGGACCCGATGCTTGCCGGCCTCGGCTACCTCCCCGGCGAGGTCGTTCCCGGCATCTCCTCCCTCCAGGTCGCGTTCGCCCGCCTGAAGATACCCCTGACGCGGGCGGCGGTCGTCTCGGCCCACGGGAAGGAGCACGCGCCGGCGATCGCCGCAGCCCGGGAGGAGGTTCTCCGGGGCAGGGTGGTATTCCTCATCGCCGACCCGGCCTTCGATGTCGGGGCGTTCGCGGCTGTCCTCCCCCCGGAGACCCGGCTTGCCGTCTGCGAGGACCTCGGCTATCCCGGGGAGCGGATCGCCGTCGGGACGGCAGCCGAGCCCCCGGCGCCCCGGGGCGACCTCTTTGTCGTGGTGGCGGGGACCTTCCAGGACCCTGCGTAACTCTTATGGAACGGCGGTCCTGACCGTCTCCGCGGCAGGCCTGCCCGGCTTCCCCTTCCGGAACTCGTAGCCCGACCGGATGAGGTCGAGAAATATCGCCTGGTAAGTCCCCCGCTCACAGAGTTCGAGGTGGTAACGGTGCACCGTCGATTTCGTCCCGTACTCCGCCGGCACGTCGCTCCAGGCGCACCCGGTGGAGAGGACATACAGGATCCCGTTGAAGAGGTGGCGGGGGTCCCGCCGCGGCCGGCCGATATGTGGTTTCCGGGGCGGGAGGTGCCTCTGGACGATCTCCCAGAGGTCGTCGTCGATCTCCCGGAATGTCATGGGTTCCGGATACCCGTCATGACAACTTATAGTTTTGGGACGGTCCGGTTTGCGGGCGCTAACTGCTTGCCGTGCGGGTCGTAGTTCGTGACGATGATCTCGTGGACCGCTCCCCGTTTCGCTCCGTCGCAGTTGATCATCCTCTTTGCCGGGACCCGGTCGATATGGTACCCGGAGTAGAGGTCGTCGAAGAACGTATCGGACGGATCGGTGTTTCTCGGGTCCGAGTTGCTCAGCATCAGCCTCGCCCCCGCCGCATCGCACTGCGCGTAGAAGGCCGCGAGGCGCTCCTGCTCCCTGTCGGTGAACCCTCCCTTCGCGTACTGCGTGAACGACGATGTCCTATTCAGGGGGCGGTAGGGAGGATCGAAGTAGACGAAGGTCTCTTTTGAGATGTAGGGCTCCGACCGCATGAAGTCGCCGAGGTGGACGGTCGTGTTCCGGAGCAGCTCGGCGTCGGCCCGGAGCAGGCCTTCGTGCAGGATCCCCGGATTCTTATATCTGCCGAACGGGACGTTGAACCCGCCCCGTGAGTTGACCCGGTACAGGCCGTTGAAGCACGTCCTGTTGAGGAAGATGAATTGAGCGGCCCGCTCTGTCCAGTCCTTGCTGTACCGCTCGAAGTCGATCGTGCCTTTGGCCCGGTTGAACTCATCCCGCACGGCGTAATAGAACTCCCTGCGCCCCGCCTCGTCGCGGGGGAGGAAATCGTCGGAGATAATGCGCAGGCAGTCGATGAGGCCGGCAACGTCGTTCTTCACGACACTGTAGGCGAGGACCAGCTCCTCGTTGATGTCAAAGAGGTGGCACTCCCTGAACCTGAAGGTGCTGTTGAAGTGAAAGTAGACCGCGCCGCCGCCCATGAACGGCTCGACAAAGACCGGCAACCCTCCTCCGGCGAGTTCCGGCGGAACCCTTGCTCCGAACGCATCGAGCAGCTGCGCCTTTCCCCCTGCCCACTTGAGAAACGGTCGTGCGGTGACTGGTGGCATCGGTCTCTTCCATCCGGCGTGAATACTTCGCGGTATCGGCAAAAATGTGTTGTGGAAGGCGTTAGTGGTCGCCACTGCGTTTCCCGCGGCGGACGAGGATGCCCTGTTTGTCGAGCATCTTCCGGATAGACCACCGGCCCCTGCCGAGATCCCTCTCCAGCACCTCGATGGCGCGTTTCTTCGTCGTCCCGGACGCGGTGAGCCGGGTGAACCGGGAGACCAGGGCTTCAACCTCATCGTCAGTCCAGGTCCTGCCCCGGTTCTTCCGTCCCGCAACCTGCGGGGATCTCAGCGCCGGCAGCAGCCAGCCCTCTTTGAGACCGCGCAACTCCGCGACCTTCAGGTCAAAGACCCGGCCCGATACCTCGAACCCGGTCGCCCTGCGGTTGAGGCCGATCGCCACCCGGGCGGTCGAGAACCCGCCGAGGAACATATCGCATACCAGATCGCCCTCGTTGCTGCTGTACTGGATCATCTTTACAAGCAGGTCGGTCGGGAGTTCGTTCTTGTTCTTCGTCTTCCCCGGCTTGTACTCGCGGTTGATGATCCAGACATCCTCGCGGTCCCGGTAGTTGGGCGACCCGTTCTCCGGCCCTTTCTCGCCGATCCCATACCTCGACTCCAGGTTGAACGTCCTCCTGCCGCCCGGTTTTTCATAAAAGAGGATATGGTAGTGGGAGGAGACGTATTTCCGGCTGGTGTAGACGCCGAAGTTGTACTTCCAGATGATATGGTTGACCTCGCGGAGTCCCGTCTGCCGCAAGGCATGGAGTATGTGGTAGAGGTTCGTGTATCCCGATACGATGTAGATCGACCCGCCTGGCCGGAGGATCCGTTCGGCCTCCCGGATCCATCTCCGGCTGAACTCACCGTATCCGGCTGCGGGGACCTCGACGTAGCCCTCGACGACGAACGTCTCGTCCCGGTTGTAGTGCTGATGCAACCGGTCGCCGTTGATGCCGTACGGGGGGTCGGTGACGATCAGGTCGACCGAACCGTCAGGGATATGTTCACCTGCCCCGCGGACACAGTCGCCGTTGTAGAAGATGTTGCCGTTGACCTCCTCAGACCTCATACGCATCTCTCTTCGGGCTGCAACGTAAATCACATGGGTTTTACGACAATAAGAGTCTGACCCGTGCCTTCGCTGCCGGGGAGGCTACGGCCCTGGGAAGAAGGAGCACCGTCGCCGGGGCCGGCACGCGCCCCTGCACCCGGAACTCGTGGCTCTTTCCCCTACCCGCTCAAGGTAGTATTAATACGCTACGGATGAATCTCAGTTGATAATTAGCGTGAGAACTCCACCAGGATCTCAGATGACGGCACGTTCCGGGGAAGCAGAGGCTTTGCCTACCAGCGGAGCACAGGAGGGCGGGCAGGAAGGCCCCGCAGCGGGAGAGCAGCCGGTCGACGAGCGCATTGCGGCACTTCTGGCCGAGAACCGGGCGCTCCGGGCCGAGAACGCGACCTTGCAGTCTACGAAGAATGCCCTGCAGGAGAGCGAGGAACGTTACCGGCGGCTGTTTGAGAACGATCTCACCGGCGACTTCGTCACCACGGTGGAGGGCCGGATAATCGCCTGCAATCCTGCATTTGCCAGGATCTTCGGGTTTACCTCCGTGGAAGATGCCCTGAACACCAGCGTCCTGGATCTCTACGAGGACCGCGGCGACCGGGAGATGCTCCTTCTACGCCTCCGGCAGGAGGGGAAGATCGAGAACCAGGGCCGAACCCGAAAACGCCGGGACGGCACCCGTATCCACGTCGTCGAAAACCTGGTCGGACGCTTCGGCGCCGACGGAGAACTGATCGAGATCCAGGCCTACACCTACGACGACTCCGAACGAAAAAGGGTGGAGGATGCCCTGCGGGAGAGCGAGGAGCGGTTCCGCGCGGTTCTTGAGAACTCGCTCGATGCGGCTTACCGGCGCAACCTGCAGGCGGACCGGTACGACTATATGAGCCCGGTCATCGAGCAGATCCTCGGCTTTTCGGCGAATGAGATGGCTGCGATGAATATCGAAGAGATTATGGATCGCATCCATCCCGATGATCGTCCGCCGGTTGAGGCAGAACTCAACAACGCAGTCGCATCGGGCCAGGGGCTCCTCGTGTACCGGTTCCACGCAAAGCACGGCGAATACCGCTGGCTTGAAGACCGCTTCACGGTCATCTGCGATCCGGACGGACGGCCGCTCTACCGTAGCGGCATTGTCCGTGATGTCACCGACCGGAAGGAGGCGGAGGAGGAGCTCGCCCGGGTTCACCGGGATCTCGAGTCCGCTCACCGGGAGGCAAACCTCTATCTCGACATCCTGACGCACGATATCGGGAACACCGAGAACGTCTCGAACCTCTACGCCGAACTCCTTCAGGACTCTCTGGATGGGGAGGAGGCCTGTTACGCGGCGA
>JAEWMO010000050.1 GCA_023457135.1 Methanobacteriota archaeon
CGCTTCATGACCTCCATCGCGTCGAGGGCAGTCTGCGGCACCCGGCCGTTGAACATGCACCCGACGAAGAACCCCACCTCGCCGCGGACGGGGCCGTCGGGCTCGATCACCTCCGGCACCTGCTCAAGGAACGTGGCCTTCGTCCGCTCGACGCTTCTCCCGGTCTCCCGGATCAGCCGCGCCACTTCCTGGTGGCGGGGGAGGGTCAGCCCGCGGCGGTTCGCGACCTCGCGGAGTTTCTCGATGGCTTTTGCCGGGATGTCGATCTCCTTCGGGCAGACCTCCGTGCAGCGCTTGCAGGTCGTGCAGTAGAAGAGCCCCTTCCTGATCGCGTCGCTGATCCGGTCCCCGGAGTCCCGCGGGTCGAGGGCGAGGCGCATCTCCTGCCGCAGCACCGTCGGCCCTGCGAACTCCGTCACCTGGAGCGCCGGGCAGGCCGAGACGCAGCAGAGGCACTCGATGCAGTCCCGGAGCGGCTTGATCGCCGCGATCTCGTCGCGTGAAGGCAACCCCGCGTCCGCCGCAGGACAGATCCGGGCGATCTTTGCTATCACCGGCTCCATATCCACCGTGAGGTCTTTGACGACCGGGAGGTCGAGCGGCTCGACCGTCATCCCGTCGCGGGCCTCGGCCATACAGGCGAGGGCGGGCTTCCCGTCCACCTTGACGGCGCAGCTCCCGCACTGCCCGGACCCGCAGCAGTAGCGGTAGGAGAGCGTCGGGTCGTGCTCGTCGCGGATGGCGTGGAGGACGTGGAGGACCCGGGCGCCCTCGTTCACCCGGACCGTGTACTCCTCGATGTGCGGCTCCGTATCCTCGGCCGGGTCGAACCGGGAGACCCGGAGGGTGATCGTCTTCATGCCGCGGCCTCCCGCTGCTCGATCCCCTCGCGGGAGAGCGATATGTAGGTGTGGGAGAACGGCGACGCCGCAGGCTCCGTGATAACCGTCGCGTCCCGCCGGACGTGGGCTCCCCGGTTCTCCGGCCGGAGGAGAGCGCACCGGACGATCAGGGAGGCCGTGGTGCACATGTTGCGGACCGTACAGCATTCGAGGAGGTTCGCCGTCGAGGCGGCGCAGAGCCGCTGGTCGGCGAGCCGCCGGATGTGGCCGAGCGCCGTCCGGAGGTCGGGGGCGGTCCGGAAGATCCCGGCCTGGCTCCACATCGTCAGTTTCAGGTCCTTCCGGACGGCGGCAGGGCTTGCCGCCCCCTCAAAGAAGCCGTCGAGCACCCGGAGCACCCCGTCGACTCCGGCGGAGTCGACCTTCCCGCTCCGGGCCGGCGCCTTCCCGGCCGACTCCCCGGCCCGCTTCCCGAAGACCTGCGTCTCGGCGAGGGCGTTCCCGCCGAGGCGGTTTGCCCCGTGGACCCCGCCGGCCACCTCCCCGCAGGCGAAGAGCCCGGGGAGCGTCGTCCGGCACTCGGGGGTGATCCGGAGCCCGCCCATGATGTGGTGGGCGGTGGGGGCGACCTCCATCGGCTCCCGCCGGATATCCACGCCGTAGGCGAGGAACTGCTCGAGCATCACCGGGAGCCTGCTCTCGATCTTCTCCGCGGGGAGGTGGGTCACGTCCAGGTAGACCCCGCCGCGTGCCGTCCCGCGCCCCTCGAGCACCTCGGTCGCGATCGCCCGGGCGACCACGTCGCGGGTCGAGAGCTCCATCCGGGCCGGGTCGTAGCGCTCCATGAACCGCTCGCGCCGGGCGTTTAAGAGGACGCCCCCCTCGCCCCGGACTGCCTCCGTCACCAACCGGCCGCGGGCGTCGTAGGGGTAGATCGCACCGGTGGGGTGGAACTGGACCATCTCCATATCGATCAGCTCCGCCCCCGCCCGGTATCCCATCGCGTAGCCGTCCCCGGTCCCGGCGGCGGAGTTCGTCGAGACGTCGTAGACCTGCGTCCCCCCGCCGGTCGCGAGCACCGTCGCGTCGGCCGAGAAGAGGACGGGGCTCCCGTCCCGGTCGAGAGCGACCGCGCCCGCGACCGCCCCGTCCTCGTCCTTCACGAGGTCGACGACCGAGACCTCCTGGTAGAGCTGCGTATCCGTCGCGTCGAGCCGATCCAGCAGCGTCATGATCAGCTCGTGGCCCGTCCGGTCGCCGGCGTAGCATGTCCGGGGGTACCGCTGCCCCCCGAACGGCCGCTGCGCGACCTGGCGATCGTCGGTGACGTCAAAGACCGCACCCCACCGGACGAGGTCCGCCATCCGCTCGGGGGCCTCGCGAACCAGAGCGTCCACGAGTGCGGGGTCGTTCAGGTATGCCCCGCCCTTCAGCGTGTCCTCGCGGTGGACGTCGACGGAGTCCGCGTCCCGCAGCACGGCGTTGAACCCGCCTTCCGCCATCGTCGTGCACCCGCCCTTGCCGGCAATGGTCTTGGAGACCATGACCACACTGCCGTACCGGGAGGCCTCGATGGCAGCCCGCACCCCGGCGCCGCCGCTCCCGATAACCAGCACGTGCGCGTCCACAATCTCGTCAACAAGCATCTTATTAGTCTGTGCGTTGTATAATACCATAAAGCAATTGCAGGGGACTAGTGAGCCAGAATGAGGCTTTTAATGAAATTCGGCGGCACCTCCGTCGGCGAAGCAGACTGTATCCGGCGGGTCGCAGACATCGTGGAATCGCACCGTGCGGCAGGCGACGAGGTCGCGGTAGTGGTATCGGCATGCTCGAAGGTCACCGACCAGATCATCGCGGTGGCCGACGAGGTGATCGCGAGCAAGGAGCAGCCCGATATCGGGACGCTTCTTGACGCCATGCGGAGCCGGCACACCCGGCTCCTCGCGGAGACCGCTCCCGACTACGCCGACGAGGTGACCGCAGTCATCGACGACCGCCTCACCCGGCTGCAGAACATCCTCTCCGCGGTCCACACCTTAAAAGAGCTGACTCCCCGGTCCCGCGACTACATCATCTCCTTCGGGGAGCGGCTCTCCGCCCCGATCGTCAGCGCTGCCCTCCGGCAGCGCGGCATCCCCTCGACCGTCCTCGACGGGGCCGAGGCCGGGATCGTCACGACCGCGAACTACGGCGACGCCCGGGCCCTCCCGGCGAGCGAAGGGAGGATCCGGAGCCGGGTCACCCCGCTCCTCGCGGAGTCCGTCCCGGTGATCATGGGGTTCATGGGGGCGACCGAGCAGGGCGTCATCACCACCCTCGGCCGGAGCGGCTCCGACTACTCGGCGGCCGTCGTCGGCGCCGGGATCGATGCCGACGAGATCTGGATCTGGACCGACGTCGACGGCGTGATGACCTCCGATCCCCGGCTCATCAAGAACGCCCGGGTC
>JAEWMO010000051.1 GCA_023457135.1 Methanobacteriota archaeon
GACCTCGATCCCCCACGTCTACGCCGGCGGAGATATCGCCACCGGCGCGGCGACGGTGATCGAGGCGATGGGCTCGGCGAAGAAGGCGGCGGCGGCTATCGACGCGATGCTGAAGGGAGAGTAAGGCCCCCCACGGCCTGACGTCGGGGGGTCCCGGCTCACCGGCCGGGATCCGCATCGTCACTGTCACCATCTGGTGGCGGGGCGGCCCCGAACCCCTCAGGCGCCAGTCAGGGTTTGCCCCACCCTGCAGGCATTCTTTTGAGAAACTGACCTCACGCGAAGCCGCGAAGAACGCGAAGTTCAGTATAGTTACCTGTAACGCTCCTTCGCGGCTTCGCGCCTTCGCGTGAGACCGTAGGATTAACCCGCCAGTATCCGCCCATCACTCCGCAACACAGTAGATGTAGTAGACCCGGCGC
The DNA here is from genome assembly GCA_023457135.1 of Methanobacteriota archaeon. GTDB lineage: Archaea > Halobacteriota > Methanomicrobia > Methanomicrobiales > Methanoculleaceae > Methanoculleus. Next base: position 423 of record JAEWMO010000051.1, read on the forward strand.
CCGTCCCTCAGGACGACGTCCGTCCCGTGCACCTCGTTCTCGAACCCCGGAAAGAGGTTGTCGAACTCCTGCAGGGATACGAGGTAGTCGACGATCCCCCGTGTCGCCGGCCCGCACCGTTCCCCCGGCATGATGACAGGGATGCCGGGCGGGTAGGGCACGACCATCACCGCGACGGTCTTTCCCGCGATCTCGCCTGCGGGAACCGGCGTCACCTCGCCCCGCACCAGGCGGCGGTAGGCCTCCGCCGGCGTCATCACCGGTTCCGGCAGCGCCGCGCAGATCCTCCGGACGACGTCCGCTATCGGCCGCTCCCGGAGATAGCCGTGCATCTCCCGGCAGAGGTCGGCGAGGCCACGCCCGGCATACCGGGCCGGGTGCTCCCGCACCAGGTCGGGGAAGACCTCCTCAAGCGGGCTGTTGCCGTCGTAGAGCGCCTTGAACCGGAAGAGCTCCGCGAGCAGCGTGCCGGACTTGCCCTTCGTGATACCGAGCGTGAAGAGGACCAGAAACGAGTAGTACCCGGTCTTCTCGACGACGATCCCGTTCTCCCGGAGATACTTCGTGACGACGGCCGCCGGGATCCCCTGTTCCTCCATCCCCCCGCCCGGCCCGATGCCGGGGGTGAGGATCGTCACCTTGATGGGGTCGAGCATGGCGTAGCCCTCCTCGAGACCGCAGAAACCGTGCCACCGGTCATGGGGGTTCAAGAGCCAGCAGCTGGCGTTGTCGAGGAGGACCCGGTCGTCCGCCTCCTCGGGCGGCGTCTCCGTCTCCTGGTCCATGATACAGTCGGGCTGCCAGACCGTGAACCACCAGTAGTCCTCCCCGGCCCGGCTCCCTGCCCGGAGTTCCTCCGCCACCGCCACCATCTTCTTTCTAAAGACGATCGCCTCCTCGATCGCCTCCTCGACCAGGAACCTCCCCGAGTGCCCGGCCATCATCTTCGTGGCGACGTCGAGCGACGCCACGATCGTATACTGAGGAGAGGTCGAGGTGAGCATCATGAACGCCTCGTTGAACCGCGGGTGGTCGACGGGACCCCGACCCTGCCCGATATGAAGCATCGAGCCCTGCGAGAAGGCGGCGAGGACCTTATGGGTCGATTGGGTGGCAAAGACCGTCGGCCCGACCTCGTCCGTTGGATGCATCCCGAACCGGCCGGCATAGAGAGGATGGAACCGGGCGTAGCCGAACCACGCCTCGTCGTAATGGAGATACGGGACACGGCCGCGGAGATGCTCCTCGATCCTCTCCGTGCTGTAACAGATGCCGTCGTAGGTGGAGTTCGTGATCGCGGCCATCCGGACCGTCTGCGACGCAGGGTCCTTTACAAGCGGGCAAGCCCGGATCTTCTCCGCGATGACCTCCGGCCGGAACTCGCGGCTCATGATGGGGCCGATGATCCCGTACTCGTTCCGGGACGGGATAAGGTAGACGGGAACGGCGCCGGTCATGGTGATCGCGTGCATCACCGACGCGTGGCAGTTCCGGTCCACGAGGACGATATCGCCACTGGTGACCGTCCCGAGCCAGACGATCTTGTTTGCCGCCGACGTGCCGCCGGTGACGAAGTAGGTCCGGTCCGCCCCGAAGACCTCCGCGGCTTTCCGCTCCGCCTCGCCGACGACGCCGGAGTGATCGAGAAGCGAACCAAGTTCCGGCACCGAGACCGAGAGGTCGGCCCGCAGAGCGTTCTCACCGAAGAAGTTGTAGAAGATCCGGCCGGCGGCGCTCTTGAGAAACGCGACGCCGCCCATGTGCCCCGGCGTATGCCAGGAGTAGCGGTACTCCTCGACATAGTCCATCATCCCCCGGAAGAACGGCGGGAGGACGTCGGCGAGGTAGTTCTGTGCCGCACGCTTGATATGGCCGGCGATGAATCCGGGAGTATCCTCGAGCTTCCAGATGTAGCCGTCGATCCGGGATATGACGCCGAGAGGAATCGCCGAGATCGCCAGTTTCTCGGTATTCAAAAAGATCGGGATCTTCGGGTTGCGCTCCCTGATGAGGGTGATGACGTCTGCGGCGGTGCGCATTCCGTCCGCGGCCTCGGGCGTGAGTTCCCAGTCGATGATGATGCAGCTCGCGTGCGGGTGCGCAAGGAACGCGTGCACGCCGTCGCGTGCCGTCAGCGCCTCGATGACGGAGAAATCATCGGCCTTTAACTCTTTCACGATCTCCCGCGACGCCCGGCCTTCTGCGGTGTCCGAGTGCAGTTCATCGTCGATGATGATAACAGGGAACTCCTCAAGGTAATCCATGCGCCATGCCCCAGAAGAAGTACTCCCGGACGACCCTCTTGTAGATTGTGGTCCGGGCTATGGCCGTCTCATACCGGCGGCCGGGAAGTAACCGGTCGGATCGGCGATAGAGAGGCTCTGCACCATAAAACCATCTCCGCTCGCGCCGTTCCCGGTAACGCGGCGGGCACTCCTCCCGGCTGATGGTATCCGGAGGAGGCGAGGCAGAAGGAGGGCGGAGAGAGGCTGAACTCACCTCCCCGCCCTGATTCTGCAACAGTCATTACCGGAGGCTTTTTCCGGGGCAGACGATGAAATAACGGCCTCAGACCCGCAGGGGTCCGGCAGGTATTCCGGCTCGACGACATTTATATACGGAAACTGCCATCTACCACCGATGACAGGCGAGGGCTTAAATCCACCAAAGGTCTGTCCGGGATTCGATATCCATTATCCCTGCTATCTCAATCCCGGATTTCGGCCCGAGGCGGTGAAGGGAAAGAGAAACGCAAAAGACAGTTACTTTAGCCCGAATATGAAGGAGGATCTGGAAGGGGTCATCGAACGCTCCTTCCGGCCGGCGACGGAGATCCTCCTCGGTCTTCTTGATAGTGGATTTACCTGCTCTCTCAGCATCTCCGGGGCCGTTGTCGAACACCTCGAAGCATGGTATCCCGAGACGCTCGAACTCCTCTCCCGTGCGGCCACCCATCGGAACGTCGAAGTCCTCGCCCAGACGTATCACCACAGCGTTGCCGGACAGTTCGCAGACCTGCAGGAGTTCGAGGCAGAACTCCTCATGCACCGCGACCTGATGAAGGAGCATTTCTCCGTCGTGCCGACCACGTTTGCGCATACCGATTACCCCATCACCCCCGCCACCGCAGAGGTGCTCAGGAGAGCCGGGATCCGGGCGGCCGTCATCGAGGGGAGCGACGGAATCGGGGCAGAGAGGGACCCCGGCCATGTCTACACCTACAACGGCCTCCCGGTCCTCATCACCCACTGCGACCTCGCCGACGACATCGCCGTCCGGTTCCCCTGGAGAGGGTGGGACAAATGGCCGTTGATGGCCGACCGGTACGCCGGGTGGCTCTCCGTAACCCCCGGCGACTGCGTCACGCTCTTCCTCGACTACCGCGTCTTCGGGGACGCCATCGGTCCCGAAACGGGTATCCTTGAGTTTCTCCGGGCGCTCCCGGACGCCCTCGCCGAGAAGGGGATAGAGACCGTTCGTCCGGCGGACGCTGCCCGGTTGCCGCCGGGCGGGGAACTCGTGGAGTCGGCCGAGCCGGCGGCACCCGAAGGCCTGCAGAGGACCATCATGCAGCAGTCCGCCCTCGAGGCCCTCGAGGCAGCCGGGAACCTGGTCGCGGACAAAAAGACCTGGCGCTGCCTTCTCGATACGGACCACATCCGCAGGATGGCCATGCGCTCGGCCTCGTGCGGGAAACCGCTCCACGCCGTCAGCCACCAGGCAACCCACGACCATTTCGCGGCCTTCATGCGGATCCTCTCGGACTTCGAGGAGCGATCCGCCGCGAGCGCCCCCTCCCCGAAAGCCGTCCTCTCGCTCCGCTGCGTCCCGCCGGAGAAGGCGTTCTACTTCTCGTCGCACGAGCGGCCGGCCGGATACGCCGCCCACAGCCTCCAGGAGCTCGTGAACATGCTCGAGTTCGCGCCCGACGACGTCGTCCGTTACCACGTCGAGCGGGAGGACTTCTCCCGCTGGCTCGATCTCGTCATCGGGGACAAAAAGCTGGCCGGGAAGGTTTCGGGCGTCTCCGACCGCGATGAACTCAGGGCAACGGTTCAGAAGAGGATAGACGAACTATGGAGACGCTTAAGATAGCATTCTTCTGCTGGGAGTCGCTCAACTCCACGTTCAAAGTGGGCGGCCTTGCACCGGCGGCGACCCACCTCGCCGAACGCCTCGCCCGGATGGGGCACGAAGTGCACTTCTTCACGCGGGGCGAGAAGCCCGGCTATGCGCTGGTCAACAGCGTTCACTACCACTACTGCCTTCCATACGGCGACAACATCATCGAGTACTGCAGGACCATGAGCAACATGCTCGTGGAGGCTTTCCGCGCCCACGACACACCGCCGTTCGATATCCTCCACTTCCACGACTGGCACCTCGTCGAGGCGCTACACATGCTCAGAGACCGGAACACCGTCCTCTCGTTTCACTCCACCGAGTATGGGCGGCACGGAGGGAACTTCGGCGGCTGGTGGGAGTTCCAGGAGATCTCGGGCAAGGAGTGGTACGGGGGCTACATCGCAAGAGCGGTTACGACGGTCTCGAACTCGACGAAGACCGAGGTGATGTGGCTCTACAACATTCCCGGGTGGAAGATCACGGTGATCCCGAACGGTATCGACCCTTCCGCCTACCGGACCCAGGTCGATCCGGGCGAGGTGAAGAAGCACTACGGCATCCATCCGCTCGCCCCGGTCGTCCTCTTCGTCGGGCGCCTCACCTACCAGAAGGGGCCCGACCTCCTGCTCCAGGCCATACCCCAGATCCTTGCCAAACGCTGGGACGTGCAGTTCCTCTTTGCAGGCACCGGCGATATGCGTGGTTACCTGGAGACGACGGCAAACGGTCTTCCGGTGCAGTTCCTCGGCTACGTCTCGGACGAGGAGCATATCCGGCTCCTGAACGCCTGCGACCTCGTCGCAATCCCGAGCAGGAACGAACCGTTCGGGCTCGTCCTCACGGAGGCCTGGAGCGCGGAGCGCTGCGTCGTCGCGACGGAGGTCGGGGGGCTTGCCGAGAACATCGACAACTACGTAAACGGGATCAAAGTCCCCGTCCGGCCGGACTCGATCGCCTGGGGAATCTGCCACCTCATCGACGACCCGGCCTACATGCAGAAACTCGGGAGAGCCGGCTACAGGAAAGTGATGGAGAAGTTCAGGTGGAGCGTCGTCACCGAACAGATGCTCGGCGTCTACGAGGGGCTTCTCTCCGGGAGCCCGCACTGACGGCGTCCGGGAGGTATGAGAGCGTGCAACAGCCGTTACCGGATATCACGAAGACGGGGAGCCTCCTCACCGAGTACGACGTCTACCTCTTCCGGCAGGGGAACCACTCCCGCCTGTACGAGAGGCTGGGGTCGCACCCCGCCGTCTCCGGCGGCACGCGGGGAACCTTCTTTTCCGTCTGGGCGCCGAACGCGGAGGAGGTCTCGGTCATCGGGGACTTCAACGGGTGGGGAGCAGGCAAAAACCCCCTCTCGGTCCGGGGCGACGACTCCGGCATCTGGGAGGGGTTTATTCCGGAACTCGGCCACGGGACGGTCTATAAGTATCACATCAGGAGCAGGTACGGCAACTACCAGGTAGAGAAGGGCGACCCGTTCGCATACACCTGGGAAGTCCCCCCAAAGACCGCGTCGATCGTCTGGGACCTTGCCTACGCCTGGCGGGACCGGGCGTGGATGCGGTGCAGGGAGGAGGAGAACACCCCCGACGCCCCGTTATCCATCTACGAGGTGCATGCCGGGTCGTGGCGGAGGGTGCCGGCGGAGGAGAACCGGTCCCTGAACTACCGGGAGCTCGCGGCCGAACTCGCCGATTATATGCTTGAAGCCGGGTTCACGCACGTCGAGTTCCTCCCCGTCATGGAGCACCCGCTCTACGCCTCCTGGGGCTACCAGACGCTCGGCTACTTCGCACCCTCGAGCAGGTACGGCACGCCCCAGGACTTCATGCACCTCGTCGAGCACCTCCACCAGCGCGGGTTCGGGGTGATCCTGGACTGGGTGCCGTCCCACTTCCCCTCGGACGGCTACGGCCTCTCCTACTTCGACGGCACCTACCTCTACGAGCACGCTCTCCCCGGCCGGCGCTACCACCCGGAGTGGAAGAGCTACGTCTTCAACCTCGCGAGGAACGAGGTCCGATCATTCCTCACGAGCAGCGCCGTCTTCTGGCTGGAGCGCTACCATGCCGACGGCCTCCGGGTCGATGCGGTCTCCTCGATGCTCTATCTCGACTACGCACGGAGCGCCGGCGAGTGGACGCCGAACGTCTACGGGGGGAGGGAGAACCTCGAGTCGATGGCGTTTCTCCGGAAGGTGAACGAAACAATCCACGCAAACTTCCCCGACGTCCTCGTCATCGCCGAGGAGGCGACCTCCTGGCCGGGGGTGACCGCGCCGACCGCGACCGGGGGGCTCGGGTTCGACCTGAAGTGGAACATGGGCTGGATGCACGATACGCTCGACTACTTCGTGCTCGACCCGGTCTTCCGGAAGTACCGGCCCGACCTCCTGACGTTCAGCATATGGTACGCCTTCTCCGAGCGCTACGTCCTCCCCCTCTCCCACGACGAGGTCGTCCACGAGAAGAGTTCGCTCATCGGGAAGATGCCCGGCGACGAGTGGCGGAAACGGGCGAACCTCCGTCTCCTGTACGGGTATATGTTCACGCACCCGGGCAAGAAACTCATCTTCATGGGCGGGGAGTTCGGGCAGTGGTCGGAGTGGAACCACGATGCCGGACTCGAGTGGCACCTCCTGCGGTATCCCCCTCACCAGGGGATCCTCCGGTGGGTCACCGACTTAAACCGCCTCTACCGGCGGGAGCCCGCCCTCCACGAGCAGGACGCGGAGCCGGAGGGGTTCGAGTGGGTCGACTTCTCGGACGTCGAGAAGAGTATTGTCAGCTACCTGCGGCGGGGGCGGTCGGCCGACGACGTCGTCCTTGTCGCCTGCAACTGCACGCCGGTGCCGCGCTACGGCTACCGGGTCGGCGTCCCGTTCGGCGGGTTCTGGAGGGAGGCGCTCAACAGCGACGCGGTCGAGTACGGCGGGAGCGGGGTCGGGAACCTCGGCGGGGTGGAGGCGGAGCAGGTCCCGGCCCACGGCCGGCCGTGGTCGCTTCCGCTCACCCTGCCCCCGCTCGGCGTGGTCATCCTTCTCCCCGAGGGGGCGTGACCGATGGAGCGCGCCGTCTGCATCCACGGCCACTTCTACCAGCCCCCACGGGAGAACCCCTGGACCGGGGAGGTCGAGGTCCAGCGGTCCGCGGCGCCGGACCACGACTGGAACGAGCGGGTGGCCGCCGAGTGTTACGCCCCGAACACCGCCGCCCGCATCCTCGACCAGGACGGTCTGATCGAAGAGGTGCTGAACACCTACTCAAGGATCAGTTTCACGGCAGCACCGACGCTCCTTGCCTGGCTTGAGCGGCACCGCCCGGCGGTCTACCGGGCGATCCTCGATGCGGACCAACAGAGCCGTGAGCGCTATTCCGGCCACGGGTCCGCGATCGCCTGCTGCTACAACCACCTCATCATGCCGCTTGCAACCCGCGAGGAGAAGCGGGTCCAGGTCGCCTGGGGGGTCCGCGACTTCAGGGCCCGGTTCGGCCGGGAGCCCGAAGGGATCTGGCTCCCGGAGACGGCGGTCGACCTCGAGTCCCTGGATATCATGGCGGAGGCGGGGGTCCGGTTCACGATCCTCGCTCCCCACCAGGCGGCCGGCGTGCGGAAGATCGGGGAGGAGGCCTGGACCGATCTCTCCGGCGGCCGGGTCGATACGACCATGCCTTACCTCTGCCGCCTCCCCTCCGGGCGGAGCATCGCGGTCTTCTTCTACGACGGCATAATCTCCCGCGACATTGCGTTCGGCGGCCTCCTCGCCGACGGGCGGCGGTTTGCCGAACGGCTGCTCGGCGCATTCTCACCGGAGGACCGGCCGGAACTCGTGCATATCGCGACCGACGGGGAGACCTACGGCCACCACAAAAAGTTCGGGGAGATGGCCCTCGCCTACTGCCTCCGCACCATCGAGGCCCGCCCCGACGTCAGCCTCACGGTCTACGGCGAGCACCTCGCCGCCCACCCCCCCACGCACGAGGCCGCCGTCCGGGAGGGGACGTCGTGGAGCTGCCTCCACGGCATCGAGCGCTGGCGGGGGGAGTGCGGGTGCCATAGCGGAGCGCACCCGGACTGGTCGCAGGCGTGGCGCGAACCCCTCCGCGAGGCCGTCGTCATGGTCCGGGACACCCTCGCTCCCCGGTCGGCAGAGGCACTCGCGGCCCTTGTCAGTGACCCCGCGGCGGCACGCAACGACGCCGCCGGCCTCGTCCTCGCCCGATGGTCCGATGAGGCCGTAGCAGGGATCGTTACCCGGCATACGCGGAGCAGCCTCTCCGCTGAAGGGCAGCGGCGGCTGCTCTCCCTCCTCGAGATGGAGCGGCAGGTGATGCTGATGCAGACGAGCTGCGGCTGGTTCTTCGACGACATCGCCGAGCCGGGGAGCGTCCAGGTGATGCGGCATGCGGGCCGGGCGATGGACCTTGGCCGGAAGGTCCTCGGCATCGACCTCGAGCCGGCATTCGTCGCCATCCTCCGCCGTGCACGGCCAAACGACCCGGTGTATCCGGCCGGGGCGGATGTCTACGAGGGCCTCGTCCGGCCGGCGGCAGCGGATCTTGCCCGGATCGGGGCAGGGGCCGCCCTCTACGCCCTCCTCGGCCTTGAGCCTCCTGCGGCCGCGTCGGGGATGTATGCCGTGCAGGGGGACTGGCCGTACCGGTCGGACCGGCGCCTTCTCGGGACCGTCCGGGTGCGGTGCCGGGCGACGGGCGAGGAAGCGCTCTTCGATGCGGCAGCGCACTATGCCGGGATGGACAGGATTGCCTTCGGCATCCGCGAGCCCCGCGGTGAGGAGGCGCTCCGGGCAGCGTGGGAGACAGCGGGAGGCGCCGATCCTGTCGGAGATTTTTCGCGGGTTCACATGGCATCCGATCTCTCCGACGAGGAGCGGTGGGCGATTTCGCGGAAGATGGCTCCCGCAATCGGGTCGGCTGTCTGTGCGGTCTATAACGATGCGGCGGCACTCATCAGGACGCTTGAAGAGTTCCGGATCCCCGTACCCGCTGCCGCCATCCTCCTCCAGGAGCACGCCTCCGGCGAACGGCTCCATGCGATGCTCGATAACGGGTGCCCGGACCCGGAACGGTTTGCGGCGCTTGCAGGGGAGATGCGGACGGAGGGGGGGAGACCCGACCTCCCGGCCCTCGGTGAGGCGGC
>JAEWMO010000052.1 GCA_023457135.1 Methanobacteriota archaeon
CGATATGGTCGCACCGGCCCGCGAGCGAAGCGATATCCCTGAAGATATCCTCCTCAACCAGCCGGTTGACCGAGACCTCGCGCGATACGGCGAGTTTGCCGATCGTATAGCCGGCAAACCCGACCGAAACGCCGTTCCGTTCGATGATGACCGGCTCCTGCCGGTCCCCGGTCGCCGATCCTCCGATCCCGGTGATGCCGCGGCTCTCGAGCGCATCGATGGTGTTCCTGAAACCCTCGGCCCCCCGATCGCCGGAGTGGTTGTTTGCGACGCTCATAACGTCGAACCCGGCATCCACCAGGTACCCGGCAGCGTCCGGGGACGTGAAGATCACGTGGTGCTTCTCCGCCTGTTCCCCGGTCTCCGAGAGGGTCGTCTCCAGGTTCCCGAAGAGGATGTCTTTCCCATCGAGGATATGCTGGACTTCCGTAAACGGGTGCCGGCCGTCCCCTGTCCGCAGCCAGATGTCACCGGCCGCTATCAGTCTGATCTGGTTATGCATTCTCTCTCACACTCTGACATGCCCCAGCGGTCCGGCGGCAGGTCCTGTATCAGGAACTGGTACTTTCCCCGCCGGGTGCGGGGGATCTTTGCGACGAAGCGGATGGTCACATCCACGTCGCCTTCAAACTTCTTCTCGAGTTCCCGAAGGATCCACTCCGTGTCCTCTTCGGTATACCCCGGTCGCTTCACGATCCGCATCAGGACCTTCCCCGCCTCCTTCTGGTAGAACTGGAACTGCGCAACGTTGTCAAAGACGCCGGAGTGCATGTTCACCGCCGTCATGGAGATGAGCCGGTGGTCCTTCGTCACGATGAACTCCTGGAGCCTCCCTTCCACCTTCTCGAGCAGCGGGTAGGCACGGCCGCAGGAGCATGGTCCGCCCCCGAGCACCGCAGCGTCCATGGTCCGGTAGCGGATGAAGGGGAAGACGGGGTTGATGAGGCTCGTCGTGATCACCTCGCCCATCTCTCCCGGCTTCGTTACGGGTTGCCCGTCTCTCCCGATCAGCTCGACGATGCCGTATTCGGGGAAGATGTGGTAGTGGGTGCTCTCCTCGCATTCCCCGGCGAGGACCGTCTGCTCGGAGTTGCCATACCAGGAGAAGACCCGGCACCCGAAGGCCTCGGAGAGCAGGCTCCGCTGCCAGGGGTAGAGGTTCTCGGACCCGCAGAGGATCGCCTTCACGGTCGGGAACGGTTCGATGCCGTTCTCCACCATGTAGCGGGCGAGGACCACGGCCATCGATGGGTATGCCTGGATGAACCGGGGCTGGAACTCCCGGATCCGGTCAATGTAGCCCGGCAGGGTCTCCTCGGTCATCTGGTGGGAGGACATCAGCAGCCATCGCCCGAAGAGGGCCTTCTTCCAGTGGACATTGTCTTTGCCGGAGCCGACGACGTAACCACGAAGGATGACGCAGCGGTCGCGGAACCGGTAGCCGACGCGGTCCCACTGGGTCTTCATGAACGCCCACTCCCTGGCCCGTGAGGCTCCCTTCTCGTAGTAGAACCCGACCGGGATACCGGTGGAGCCGCCGGTGGTGACGTACTCGAAGGCCGACTCCGGGTAGTTTCTGGCCTTCAGGTCGGAGAGGTTGTTCTGGATGATCTCCTTTGTCAGGAAAGGGAGGAGGGCAAGGTCTGCGGGGGTCGCTATGTCCTCCGGTGCGAGGCCCCGCTCCCGGAAGACCCGGCGGTAGTAGGGAACGTTCTCGTAGGCGTGGTCGAGCAGGTGCGAGAGCGCCTCTGTCTGGTAAGCCGCGAGTTTCTCCTGACTCCACCGCCGGGACTCCCGCAGAAAAGCGTAGGTTTTTCTGTATGCTGAGTATGCCGGAAGAATCTGAAGTGCCCGGGCTGTCACAGAATTTTCAAGCCGGAGAGCCTTCAATCTCCGATACATTATTGCACACCCATCGGGAGTGCTCATGTCGATCTTTCTGCTTAAAGCTTTGCTCTCGATAGGCGGAGCGGCACCGACGATGTGACGGAGACGGCAGGTCCCCGGACGGGACGGAGGTGTTCAGAAGAAGTTCTCGGAGTAGGGTATGGATACCTGGTCGCGGTCGGATGCGCGGCAGAAATGCTTTAAAAATTCCGGGAACAGGGCTTTTTCGGTGATGACAACCCAGATGTCGCTGCAGGCGCCCGAACCGTTGCCCTCCCAGGAGCGGAACGAGACATCGTCCAGAGCAAGGAGGCGGAGTGCGACCATGCCCCTACCTCACGTGTTTGCGTATATAATGGTTGCTATCCTGTGGCCGGGTGCCGTAACCGGGCGGCTCTCCCCCCGGTCCGGCCCGCGGCCGATCCAGCAGAGCCCGACCGGCCGCGGAGAAAGATATATAGACCAGAGGGGTGATTAGAGGTCGCCGAACGGCAAACCGGGTTACGAGAAGATGGTGATGGAATGACAGTGACCAAAGTCGACGATAGAGATGCCTGGGACACGTTCATCGATGAGAGTCCTTCCGGGCTGCTCTTTCACAAATGGGACTACCTGCACCTGACGGCAAAGCACACCGGGAGCACGCTCCTCCCGTACGCGGTCTACAAGGGAGACGAGCCCGTCTGTGTCTTCCCGCTCTTTTGCCGGCGGATGCACGGCATCAATGCAATCTTTTCCCCTCCGCCCCTCACCGTGATGCCTCATCTCGGGTGCGTCATGAGCAAGGGATTTTCAGGGCTCAAACAGAGCAAGAAGGAGTCCCTGCTCGGGATGGTCGCGGGGGAGATCCGGGACGAGATTCAGGCCATCAGCCCGAACTACCTCTCGATAACGTTTGTCCCGGAGTTCAACGATATCCGCCACTACCTCTGGGACCGGTGCGACGCGAAGGTCCGGTATACCTACACCATCAACCTGGAGCGATCGACCGGGGATCTCTGGAACAACCTCCACTACAAGCTCCGGAACAAACTCAAAAAGGAGGAGAAGGCCGGTCTCCGTCTCGAGAGGAGCAGCGACGTCTCCACGCTCCACCGGCTCATCGCCGAGCGTTACCGGGACCCGTCGCTTGACATCCCGCCGATCAAGCGGGAGTACCTCGAAGATCTCGTGCGTGCCTACCCGGACAGGATCGGGATATACTGCCTCTACGATGCAGAGGACGAGGTCACGGGCGTGGTGGCGACCCAGGAGTACAAGCGGTTCCTGCTCTGGATAGGGACGCCGAAGGTCGAGAAGACCGCTCATGCCGGAAACGAGTATCTCCAGTGGCTCCTGATCCAGCGTGCGAAAGCCGAAGGCTACAGGACGTTTGAGAACATGGGGGCGAATAACCCGGATCTCGTCTTCTTCAAATCACGGTTCAGCCCGGACCTCACGATGTACTTCGAGATCGAGAAGAAAGACACCCTCGGAGCGTTCTCCGAGTGGGCATACCTCTCCTTTGTGAAGAAGCTGATGGTGGCAGCCGACAGGGTTTAGGCGCCGCTGCCTGACCCCCTCCCTCTCTTCTTCTGTCTCCCCGTCGGCCACCCGGCAATGGGTACTATCCTCTGGCCCCCGTTTGTGGAGTCCTGATGGTCTAAACGGCATTTACGGATCCTCGTTTTTAACGGGGGCCGCGGCTCCCTGTCCCGCCGCGATCCCGACAGCCGCTATATTTATATATGTGGTTGCCGGAGAAAAACACCTGCCGGAACACTCCGGCAAGGCGGGAGGGACAACACTTTGCCAGTCAAGGTCATCACTGACAGAGACACCTGGGACACGTTCGTCGACGAGAGCCCTTCGGGCCTTCTCTTCCACAGGTGGGACTTCTTAACGATCACAGAGCGGCACACCGGGTATACGCTATACCCGTACGGCATCTACAAGGGCGACGAGCTCGTCGCCGTCTGCCCCCTCTTCTGCAGGCAGGCAAACGGCCTCTCCATCGTGCTCTCGCCGCCTCCCATGCAGGCGGTCATCCCGTACCTCGGGGTAGTGATGAGCAGGGATTACGCCGCGGCAAAGCAGAGCAAGAAGGAGTCGATCCTGCAGGTGGTCGCGGACGGGCTCTCGGAGGTGTGCCGCGACCTCGCACCGAACTACCTCTCGATAACCTTCGTTCCGGGCTTTCACGACATCCGCCCGTTCATCTGGGACGGTTACCTGACCGGGATCAACTACTCGTACGCGATCGATCTTACGCCGCCTCTCGAGTCCCTCTGGGGAGACCTGAACGCGAGGCTCAGGACGAGCCTCAGGCGGTTCGAGAGGGAAGGCTACTATCTGGAGGAGGCGAGCGACCTCACCCTCTTCTACGAGACGGTGCGCCAGCGGTTCAGTCGGCCGGAGATAAATATCCCGATGATCACCCGTGACTACTTTGAGGATATCTTCCGGGCGTACCCGGAATACGTCCATGTCTATCACCTCTACGACCGCGACGGAGACCCGAAAGGAGTCGTCATGACCCAGGAGTACAAGCGCTACATCCTCTGGGTGGGGGGACCGAAGATCGAGGGCACGTCGGCGAACGAGTATCTCCAGTGGTCCCTGCTCCGGGACGCCAAAGAAAAGGGCTTCACGGAGCTTGAGAACACCGGGGCGAACAACCCGAACCTGAACATGCACAAGGCGAAGTACAACCCCGAGCTCTCGATCTTCTTTGAGGTGAGCAGGAAAGACGGCGTGGGCAGGGTTGCGGAGTGGGCCTACAGCAACATCATCAACAGGCCCCAGATCAAAAAGATGGTGGTCCCCTACATCAGGTGAGCCGGCGAGGGCGGTCCCCGGATTCCGGGGGCGCCCCCGGATCACCCGAAAGCGGGACAGCCCCTCATGAAGGGAGACCTGACGGAGAAGAATATATATTACCTTATGCTATTCTGCACCTGGCTGCCGGCTGTGAACGACCGGCCGGAAGTCCGGGGCCTATGTCGCTTGAACTCATACGCGATCGGGAGATCTGGGATGCATTCGTTGATGCGAGCAGGTACGGGCTGCTCTTCCATAAGTGGGACTACATAACGATCACGGCGCAGCACGCGGATTACCGGCTCCTGCCGTACGGGGTCTACAGCGGGGAAGAACTCGTCTGCCTCGTCCCGCTCTATCTCAAGAGCACGCACGGGGTGAAGACGCTCTTCTCGCCCCCGCCCATGCAGGCGGTCATTCCCTACCAGGGGTTCATCCCGGGAGGTGGCTTTGATACCCTGAAGCAGGACGGGAAGGAGGAGATCATGAAGCTCGTCGCGAGCGACCTCTCTGCGGAGATCGATACGATCTCGCCGCATTACCTCTCCCTGGTCCTCGTGCCGGGCCTCGCCGATGTCAGGCCGTTCCTCTGGAAGGGCTACACCACGAGGATCCACTATACCTACACGATCGACCTCTCCCGGTCCCTTCAGGCGATCCAGAACGGGTTTCACTACAAACTCCGGAACAGGATCCGAAAAGCCGAGGAGGCGGGAATGAGTCTCGAGCGGAGCACCGATATCGCGCCGCTGTACGCAGCGATATCCGAGCGGTTCAGCGAGCCCGATATGAATATCCCGATGGTCAGCAGGAGTTACTTTGATGACCTCTTCAGAGCATACCCGGACGCTCTCGCGGCGTATTATCTCCGCGATCGCGAAGGTGCGCTCACGGGTGCCGTCGCCGTCCAGGAGTACAAACGGTTCCTGCTCTGGATGGGCACCCCGCGGATCGAGAGCACCCGTGCCGAAAACGAGTATCTCCAGTGGCTCCTTGTCCGGCATGCACAGGCAGAAGGCTACCGGGCGTTCGAGAACGCCGGGGCGAACACCCCGGACCTGAACTTCTTCAAATCCCGATTCTGTTCGGGTCTCGACATCTACATGGAGATCTGCAGGAAAGATCTGGTCGGGTCCCTTGCGGAGTGGGCATACAGCTCGATCGCGACCAGACCCTGGCTGAAACGCCGGGTCGCCTCCTACGTCGACTGACCTCAGAGATCCCCGACCGATATCGGGAGTTTCTGGATGAGGTAGCGGAACTTGCCGCCTTCGGTGCGGGGGATCTCGTCGACGAACCGGACCTGAACGTTCACCTCGTCCCCGAGCTGCCACCGGAGCTCCCGGGTCAACTGCCGGGTATCCTCCTCGGTGTAGGCCGGCTTTCTGACGACCTTCATGATCAGTTCGCCCATCTCCTCCTGGTACATCTGGAACTGGCTGATATTCTCAAACGCTCCCGACTCGTAATTGATGGGGGTGACGGAGAGCAGGTGGCCGTTCCGGGTCACGATGAACTCCTGGAGCCTCCCCTCCACCTTCTCGAGCAGCGGATACTGCCGCCTGCACGAGCACCGGTTCTCCGCCGCAACCGCAACGTCCATGGTGCGGTACCTGATGAGCGGGCAGACGTAGTTGGTCAGGTTCGTCGAGACCACCTCGCCCATTGCGCCCGGCCCCTCGACCGGCCGGCCGTCCCTCCCGATCAGCTCGACGATGCTGTATTCGGGGAAGATGTGGTAGCGGGTGCTCTCCTCACACTCGCCGGCAAGCACCGTCTGCTCGGAGTTGCCGTACCAGGAGAAGACCCGGCACCCGAAGGCCTCGGAGAGCAGGCTCCGCTGCCAGGGGTAGAGGTTCTCGGACCCGCAGAGGATCGCCTTCACGGTCGGGAATGGTTCGATGCCGTGCTCCTTCATGTACCGGGCGAGGATTACTGCCGTTGACGGGTAGGCGTGGATGAACCGGGGCCGGAACGCCCGGATCCGGTCGATGTAGGCCGGCAGCGCCTCTTCGGTCATCTGGTGAGAGGACATGATCAGCCACCGCCCGAAGAGCGCCTTCTTCCAGCAGACACCGCTTGAGGCCGCGTCCACGACGTGACCCCGGAGGATGACGCAACGGTCGGTGAACCGGTAGCCGACGCGGTCCCACTGGGTCTTCATGAACGCCCACTCCCTGGCCCGCGAGGCGCCTCTCTCGTAGTAGAACCCCATGGGGGTGCCGGTGGAGCCGGACGTGCGGACGTACTCGAAGGCCGACTCCGGGTAGTTTCTGGCCTTCAGGTCGGGGAGGTTGGCCTGGACGATCTCCTTCGTCAGGAAGGGGAGGAGGGTGAGGTCTCCAGGGGTCTGGATGTCCCCCGGCACGAGGCCCCGCTCCCGGAAGACCTGGCGGTAGTAGGGGACGTTCTCGTAGGCGTGGTCGAGCAGGCGCGAGAGCGCCTTTGCCTGGTAGGCCGCGAGCTCTTCCCGGCTCCACCACTGGGACTCCCGGAGGAGTGCATACGTCTCCCGGTACGCGCGGTAGGAGGGCACCAGGCTGAGGGCTTTCAGGGTGAGCGGATTCGCATAGGACACCTTCAGGGAACCGGATTTCATCTGCACACCTCCCGCCTCAGGCGGGTATATCGTGGGAGACGTGTTCAAGCTTCGCAGCCTCCTGTTTGCCGAAGCATATCGGCAGATTCTGGACGAAGTAACGGTGCTTACCGCGGGCGGTGAGCGGGATGCTCTCGACGTATTTGAGTGTGATGGTGACGTCGTCGCCGCAGCTCCGGCTCACTTCCCGGTAAAGATACTCTGCATCCCGTTCGCTGAACGCAGGTTTTCTTACGATGTTCAGGACGACTTCTCCGATCTTATCCTGGTAGAACTGGAATTGTTTGACGTTATCGAACGCGTCGGTGTCGATGTTCATGGTAATCCCCGAGAGGAGCTCGCCCCTGTTGGTCACGATGAAGTCCTGGACCCTTCCCTCCACGCGCCTGAGCAGAGGGTAGGCGCGGCCGCAGGCGCAGGGCCCTTCGGCTTCTGTTGCAAGGTCCATGGTGCGGTACCTGATGAGCGGGCAGACGTAGTTGGTCAGGTTCGTCGAAACCACCTCGCCCATTGCGCCTGGTCCCGCGACCGGCCGGCCGTCTCTCCCGATCAGCTCGACGATGCCGTATTCGGGGAAGATGTGGTAGTGGGTGCTCTCCTCGCACTCGCCGGCAAGCACCGTCTGCTCGGAGTTGCCGTACCAGGAGAAGACCCGGCACCCGAAGGCCTCGGAGAGCAGGCCCCGCTGCCAGGGGTAGAGGTTCTCGGACCCGCAGAGGATCGCCTTCACGGTCGGGAACGGTTCGACCCCGTTCTCCACCATGTAGCGGGCGAGGACCACGGCCATCGACGGGTATGCCTGGATAAACCGGGGCCGGAACTCCCGGATCCGGTCGATGTAGGCCGGCAGGGTCTCTTCGGTCATGCAGTGGGAGGACATCAGCAGCCAGTGGCCGAGGAGCGTCTTCTTCCAGTAGATCTTCTCCTTTGATGAGCCGACGATGTAGCCGCGGAGGATGACGCAGCGATCGCGGAACCGGTAGCCGACGCGGTCCCATTGGGTCTTCATGAACGCCCACTCCCTGGCCCGCGAGGCTCCCTTCTCGTAGTAGAACCCGACGGGAATACCGGTGGAGCCGCCGGTGGTGACGTACTCGAAGGCCGACTCCGGGTAGTTTCTGGCCTTCAGGTCGGGGAGGTTGTTCTGCAGGTCCTCCCGGGTCAGGAAGGGGAGGAGGGCAAGGTCTGCGGGGGTCGCTATGTCCTCCGGTGCGAGGCCCCGCTCCCGGAAGACCCGGCGGTAGTAGGGAACGTTCTCGTAGGCGTGGTCGAGCAGGCGCGAGAGCGCCTCTGTCTGGTAAGCCGCGAGTTCCTCACGGCTCCACCACCGGGACTCCCGGAGAAGGGCGTAGGTCTTTCTGTAGACGTTGTAGGAAGGAAGGATGCCGAGGGCTCTTGCTGTGAACGAATCCCGGTCACCGGTATTCTTTTCCGGGCTTACCATGCTGAATATCTCCTCCTGTCATGCGCACTCCGGCCGCACATACCGGAGCGGTGTCGCGGTAGTTCCCTGCCGTTCAGCGCATTCCCGGGTCTTTCCGGAACCCTGCCTGCCGGGTGACGTATGCTCCGGTCGGCCGCGGGGTGTTGATTCCGATGCACTGCGGTTGTATACTCCTGAACGATGTATAAATAAATTGGCATGCTGTCATGGGCTCCCGCGGGAATCGGAGCTCTATAAGTACACGGATATTCTGTCCGACAGGATATGGGCCGGCGCATATCACGCTCTTTCCGCCAGATGCTCCGATTGGGTGGATTTCTCGTCCCAGAAAAGCGTTCGGCAAACACAACCCTCAGGATCGGCCTTCTGGATAAAGTATAAATATACAGATGCCTATCAGGGGTATGTCCTGATAAGATAAGGCGACAGTCGCCGGGCCCGCGCCTCCGTTGTGGCGGTGCGTGTCCGGGACAGGGGGGATAAGTATTCTTCAGAAGGCGGTACCTGGTAGCAGTAGCAATGCGGAGATTTTGACCGGTCTCCCTGCAGAGAGCGATGTTCTTGACGAGGTCCGGGCGCTGGCCGGCGGGCTGCGCAGGCAGAACGGGGCTGCCCCGACGGATCTCGACTTCACCGTTCCCATCGGCTGGGAGGAGCGGATCGGGCACCTTGATGGTCACCCCATCAAGCGGCTCATCATCTTCCTCCGCTCGACGGGCTGCGAGTGGGTCGAGAAGACCGGGGGGTGCACCATGTGCGGGTTTTACTGTGCGACCTCCCGGGGCAGGGAGATCTCGGCGAAGGAGTATATCGCACAGTTTGAGTACGTGATGGATGCCGTCGATCTCGGGGACTACCCGATCGTCTCGGTCTACAACGACGGCAATATCTTCAACGAGCACGAGATGCCGGTTGCTGCCATCGAGAAGATCTGCTCCTATATCGACGGCTACAAGAACATCAAGAAGGTCGTCGTCGAGTCGAGGATCGATTACTCCCCTGACGAGCATGTAGCAAAGATGAAGAAGTCGTTGAACGGCCGGCAGCTCGAGGTGGCGTTCGGGTTTGAGTCCGCGAACCCCCAGGTGATGAACCTCTGCATCAACAAGGGGTTCTCGGCGAGCAACTTCGACCACTTCCACTCGAGGATGCGGAGCATGGGCGTGCTGACAAAACCCCTCCTGCTGGTAAAACCGCCGTTCCTCACGGACGCCGAGTCGGTGCGCGACGTCCTCTCGACCGTCGCCTACTGCGTATCCCGCGGGATCGACTACGTGGACCTTGAGGTGACGACGGTCGAGAAGAACACGGTCGTGCACGAGCTCTGGAAGAACAACCTCTACCGGCCTCCGTGGCTCTGGAGCCTGGTCGACCTCCTGCAGCAATGCCGGGAGCGGTTCGGAGACCGGGCCCATGTCTATGTCAGCCCCTGGACCTACTCGGTCGAGTCGCTCGACTGGGCCCGGAACTGCGGGTCGTGCGATGAGGAGTTCGTCAAAGCGATAGAGCGCTACAACTGCCGCTTCGATACGGGGGAGTTCGAGGGGCTCGACTGCTCGTGCCGGGACGACGAGTGGCGGGATGCCGTGGCGATAGAGGACCCCCGCCCGATACCGCAGAGGATCCGCGAACAGCTTGCATACGTCCGGAATATGCGTCTCTCCTCAGTGTAGGCGGTGCCTGCACTCTTTTTTTCGGGCCGGCCGGATTGTGAGGGCACCCCACCCGGGTACGGGGGCCGGGGTGGTTTCCGGTATACCGGAGAACGACCGGGTGTTCCACCTGGAGATGCAGGTGACTCTCGGGACAATGGATCCGCCGCGAGGCGTTCCTCTCCGGTCGGGTCGGCTCATCCCGTGAACGGGACCGCGGTGGAGATCATGTCCGGGAGGAGGGGTCTCTCCA
Source organism: Methanobacteriota archaeon (assembly GCA_023457135.1). GTDB lineage: Archaea > Halobacteriota > Methanomicrobia > Methanomicrobiales > Methanoculleaceae > Methanoculleus. Next base: position 10,635 of record JAEWMO010000052.1, read on the forward strand.
TCCAGGCAACGGTGCTTTGGGTCGGCGTCCTCAAACCGCACAGCCAGTGCCCGCTCCCCTTTCCGGTGATATCTTCTGCGGCCCGTACGATCGAAAAAATGGGTTACTCCTGTCAGAGCCCGACTCGTCCGGGGTCGATCTCCTTCGGCATCCCGGTATCGATCGACTCCCACGCAAGGAAGGTTGCGAGCGTCGTTGTGACGCTGCCGGCAAGGTCCGGCACCTCTCCCTTCACGAACGCCCGGAGTTCCTCGGCAAACCCCTTCTCCTGGGCGAGCCACCGCTTCTCCCGCGAGGTTTTCCCGTCCCGCCGGAGTTCGAGGTCGCGGAAGTCGGTGATCCGCCCGACAGCGCCGTCACAGAAGACCTCGACGGTCTCTTTGGAGTAGGTGCGGTCGCCGAGCGTCGTGTAGGTGACGGTGCCGAGCGACCCGTCCGCAAACGCCAGGGTTGCCTGGAAGTTGTCGTACTTCTGGAGGGTCCCGGTCGGCTCGATCGCTCTCGCGTAGACCTGGACCGGCTGCGACCCGGTCATATACTGCATGAAGTCGAAGAAGT
>JAEWMO010000053.1 GCA_023457135.1 Methanobacteriota archaeon
TCGCAGGGGCTCCGGGTGATCGGGGCGGCCTGCCGGACGCTCCCCGCCGGGATCGAGTGGACCGCCGATGCGGTGGAGGAGGACCTGACCTTCCTCGGCTTTGCCGCGATCGTCGACCCCCCGCGGCCCGAGGCGGCGGAGGCGATCCGGCTCTGCCGGAGTGCCGGGATCGACGTCATCATGATCACCGGGGACAATCCCCTGACCGCCTACACCATCGCCCGCGACCTCGGCCTATCGAGCGAGGGGGCGCTGACCGGGGCCGACCTCGAGGCGATGACCGACGACGAACTCGCCAGCCGCCTCAAAACGACGAAGGTGCTCTCCCGGGTCACGGCGGAGCACAAGCTCCGGGTGATCGGCATTCTCTCGCGGGAGCGGGCGGTCATCGCCATGACCGGGGACGGGGTCAACGACGCCCCGGCGCTGAGAAAGGCGAGCATCGGGATCGCCATGGGGATCAAGGGGACGGACGCGGCCAAAGAGTCGAGCGACATGGTGCTCGTCGACGACAACTTCGCGAGCATCGTCGCCGGCGTCGAGGAGGGGCGGCGGGAGTACGACAACATCGCCCGGTTCACCCGTTACCTCCTCTCCTCGAACGTCGGGGAGATCGTCGCGATCGTCGGCGGGCTCCTCCTCGGCCTGCCGCTGATCCTCATCCCCGTCCAGATCCTCTGGATCAACCTTGTCACCGACGGCCTCACCGCCCTCGCCCTCGGCCTCGAACCCGCCGAGCGGGACGTCATGCAGCGGCGGCCGCGAGACCCGGACGAGTCCATCCTCACACGGAACGCCTACCTGGTCATCCTCATCCTCGGCGTATGGCTCGGTCTCCTGACGATCTATGCGTTCTCCGGGTATTACGAGGTCGATATCGACCGGGCCCGGACGATGGCGTTCACCGGTCTGATCATCTTTGAGCTCTACAACGTCCTGAACTTCCGGTCGTTCCGGTTCCCGCTCTACCGGATCGGGATCTTCTCGAATCCCGCCCTGATCCTGGCCATCCTCGGCAGCCTCGCCCTCCAGGCGGTGGTGGTCTACGTCCCGGTCTTCAATGCCTTCCTCGGCACCGCACCGCTGGCCCTCGCCGACTGGGGGTTCCTCGCCCTGCTCGGCCTCCCGGTGCTCCTCGTCGGGGAGGCCTACAAGATACTCAGGCTGCGGATAGGCAAGGGTCCTGCGTCGGAATGAACCGGGGGGCCATCCCCACCCTGCGAACGCCGGAGGTGCCGGGGTTCGTCCTCCCGGCGACGATATGGACCGGCATGATTATCCGGGGACCATGCATACCTGAGTTCTACGATTCAACCTCTTCGAGGAGTTCTATGTCGATATCTCAACCTTTTGTGACACACTCTGCCGTATCGGCCCTCAATCGTCACGGGGATGGTGGAGCATGATCGTCGGTCCGGGACTGACCATCGGCCCGGAACTGATCGCCGTCGCGGTCTTCCTCCTGACCTACGCGCTCATCATCGACGAGCGGATCCATCGTGCGGTGGTGGCGATGCTCGGCGCCTCGATCGTCGTCCTGCTCCACATCGTCCCCTGGGATATGATCCCGGAGTACATCGATCTCGGGACCATCTTCCTCCTGATCGGGATGATGATCATCGTCAACACCGCCCGCGGCAGCGGCCTCTTCGAGTATATCGCCATCAAAACGGCGAAACTCGCAAAAGGCAGCCCGATGCGGGTGCTGCTCCTCTTCTCCCTCGTGACCGCGGTCACGAGCGCGTTCCTCGACAACGTCACGACGGTCCTCCTCATCACCCCGATGCTCCTCTACGTCGCAAGCGTCATGAAGACCAGTCCCATGCCGTTCCTCATCGCCGAGATCTTCTCCTCGAACATCGGCGGTGCGGCAACGCTCATCGGCGACCCGCCGAACATCATGATCGGTTCGGCCGCCGGCCTGACCTTCAACGAGTTCATCATCAACATGGCGCCGATGATGGCCGTCAACATGGTCGTCGTCATGGGGATGCTCGCCCTCATCTACAGAAAGGATCTCCACGTCTCGCCCGACGAACGGGAGAGCATCGAGAGGACGTTTGCGGAATTGAAGGACCGGGAGGCGATCCGGGACTGGCCGCTCTTCAAGAAGTCGGTCATCGTCATCGCCCTCGTCATCGGGATGTTCTTCGTCCACGACCTGCTCGGCCTCGAACCCGCCCTCGTCGCCCTGATCGGCGCGTCCATCCTCCTCTTCTGGAGCCGGCAGTCGCCGGAGGAGATCTTTGAGAAGATCGAGTGGCCCGCCCTCTTCTTCTTCGGCGGGCTCTTCGTCGTCGTCGGCGCCCTCGTCCAGACCGGCGTCATCGCGGCCGTCGCAGAGTTCGTCGTCGAGAACGTCCACTCGGAGGGGGAGGCCATCCTGATCATCGCCTGGTTCTCGGCGATCGCCTCGGCGATCGTCGACAACATCCCCCTCACCGCCACCCTGATCCCCCTGATCCACGGTATGAGCGGGGCGATGGACATCTATCCGCTCTGGTGGGCGCTCTCGCTCGGTGCATGCCTCGGCGGGAACGGCACGGTCATCGGTGCGTCGGCAAACGTCGTTGTGCTCGGGATCGCCGCACGGAACGAGATCACCATATCGTTCGTGGAGTTCCTGAAGGTCGGGATGCTCGTGCTCTTCGTCACGGTCGCGATCGGCAGCGCCTTCCTCTGGCTCAACTTCGTCGTCCTGTGAGCCGGTCTCACCAGGTCTTCGGGAGCCTGGATTCCAGGCTCCCGCGGGCCGCCTCGACCTCCTGGGTCCGGCCGACGACCCACTTATACGCGGTCGCGGCCGCCTCCCGGGCCGAGGCGCTCGGGTCTTCGCTTCGCATCCTCTCGAGTGGTTCTTTTGCCTTCGGGTCGGCGATCGTCCCGAGGGAGAGGGCCGCCTCGGCCCGGACAAACTCGTCGGGATCCTGGAGGGCCTTTATCAGTCCGTCGACGTCCCGGGCATCACGCATTCCATCGATATCGTCCAGTGTCGCCATAGCAGTCTCCTGATCGTCTTCTGCAGGTGCACGCCCCCGGCGTATATATGCCTTTCCGGGGGTCAGCCGCCTGCCGCCTCCCGGGCTGCAAGCCTCGCCACCACCTGGGCGTGGGCGGACGACGCCGCCCGCCGGACGCCCGTATCCGGGTCCGAGAACTTCAGCCGCTCCAGCACCTCGAGCGCCCGCTCGTCGCCGACGATGCCGAGGGCTTCGGCCGCTGTCAGCCGCACGATCGTGTCCCGGTCCGATAGCGCCCCTATCAGCCCGTCAACATCCCGTTTTCGCCGCATTGTGTCGATATCTCTCCTCTGCGTCATAACCATCCTCCGGTTGGGCTTATACGGCGCATCTATACGGCTATGGCATTAAGAACGTTGGGGAGTGCGACGGGCCGATGGGTGCGACCGGCCTTTGGCCGGGAGCATGAGCACCGTTAGGTGCGAACCGGAGATTGAGAAAACACGGAGTGTTTTCGAATGGCAACGAGCCGGGGCCGCCCGGAGGTCCGGCGGCCCGTCCCGCTCAGGTGAGGCTGGCTGTTCCGGCAAAAAGAGGTTAGTATGTCGCGAGGTATCGCTCAATCTCCCAGGGGTGGACCGCCGTCCGGAAGGCGTCCCACTCGGCGTTCGCGACGCACGTGAGCGCCTCGACGACGTGGGGGCCGAGCGCCTTGCAGATGAGGTCGTCGGCGAGCAGGGCCTGGTGGGCCTCGTAGAGGCTCCCGGGCAGGGTCGCGATCCCGTTGTGGTCCCGTTCGGTGGGCGTCATGTGGAAGATGTTCTTGCGAGCATCGTCAGGGGGTTCGATCCGGTTCCGGACACCGTCCATCCCGGCGGTGAGCATCGCCGCGAAGGCAAGGTAGGGATTGCAGGTCGGGTCGGGGCTGCGGAGCTCGACGCGGGTGCTGTTGCCGCGGGGCGCCGGGATCCGGACCAGGGCCGACCGGTTGCTCGTGCTCCAGCTGATGTAGCAGGGCGCCTCGTAGCCGGGGACGAGCCTCTTGTAGGAGTTGACCGTCGGGTTTGCGACCCGGGTGATCGCCGGGGCGTGCTTGAGCAGCCCGCCGATGAAGTGCATGCAGGTCTCCGAGAGCTGAAGAGGCGCATCGGGGTCAAAGAACGCGTTTTTGCCGTCCTTTGCGAGCGAGCAGTTGGTGTGCATCCCGCTTCCGTTGATGCCGTAGATCGGCTTTGCCATGAACGAGGCGTGCAGACCGCGCATCAGCGCCATCGTCTTGACCGCGAACTTGAAGGTGATAACGCTGTCGGCGGTGTTGAGGGCGTCGCTGTACTTGAAGTCGATCTCGTGCTGGCTCTCGGCGACCTCGTGGTGGGAGGCCTCGATATCGAATCCCATATCGATGAGGCCGAGGATGATCTCGCGCCGGAGGTCCTCGGCAAGGTCGGTCGGGGCGAGATCGAAGTAGCCGCCCGCATCCTGGAACTGCGTCGTCGGCCTTCCGTCGACCATCCGGAAGA
>JAEWMO010000054.1 GCA_023457135.1 Methanobacteriota archaeon
CGTGAACCGGAACGCCGCCCCTTCCTCCGGGCACCCCGGCACCCGGTCCTCGACCCGGACCTCCCCCCCGTAGCGCTCGACCAGGGTTCGGACGATGAAGAGGCCGAGCCCCTGGCCGCTCCCCCCGGCCATGCCCCGCTCAAACCGGGTGAAGAGTCTTCCTTTCACCTCGTCCGGGATGCCCGGGCCGGTATCTTCGACCGAGACCAGCACCCTGCCGCCCTCTTCCTCCACCCGGACGTCGATCTCGACACCCGGTCCGCCGAACTTGATGGCGTTGCCGATGAGATTCGTGAAGACGGTCGAGAGGAGGCCGTCCGCCAGCACCTCGATATGGGCATCCCGGTACCGGATCGTTACGTCAGGGAAGTTCACGATCTCGCTCCGGATGACCGCATCGAGGTCTACCGGCACCAGGTTGCCGGGTTCCTCCGCGGCCCGCCGGATGGTGGCGACGTTCCGGAGGATCTCGCTGCTCCGGTCGATGCTGGCGTGCAGCTTCTCGGCGTAAGTCTTCAGGTCGCCTTTTGTAAGATCCAGCAGGAGATCGGCGTACATGCTCGAGACGTTGTTTGCGTTCCGGACGTCGTGGGTCATGATGTCGAGGTACATGTTCGCCTCGTCGCGTGCCGCCTCGACCTCCCGGCTCGCCCGGATGAGGTCGTCGGTCCGGCGCACAAGGGCTTCCTCCGCCTGCTTGCGGTCGGTGATGTCGCGCGCGTTCACCAGGAAGCCCCGGACGGCCGGTTCTCCCATGAGGTTGGCGCCGAGAACATCGAGGTTCAGCCAGTCTCCCGAAGCGTGCCGGATCCTGACTTCAAGAGTGATCCGCTCTTCCGGATGGGCGGCAGTCGCGCGGAGGGCGTCCAGCACGAGCGGCACGTCATCCGGGTGCGTCAGTTCGAGGACGTTTCTCCCGATGAGGTCTTCCGGTGCATATCCCCCGACCGCCTTCACCGACGGGCTCGCATACCGGATGCGCCCTCCCTGATCGAGGACGATGACGATCTCCGAGGCATTCTCGGTGAGCAGCCTGAACCGCTCCTCGCTCTGCCGCACGGCCTCCTCCGCGTGTTTCCGTTCGGTGATGTTCCGGCCGATGGAGAGGACCGCAGGCCTCCCCTGGTACGAGATGAGCCGTGCCGAGACCTCGGTCGGGATGCACCTCCCCTCGTGGGTCACATCGGCGGTCTCAAAGACCATGTGACCGCTCTCGGCGATCTCCCTGATTCGTTCGGGCACGAGAGCAGCAAATTCCGGCGTAACGATCCCGACGATCTTCATCGTCAGCAGTTCGTCCCGCGCATAGCCGAGGCATTCCGTCGCCACCCGGTTCGCGTCAAGAATCTTCCCCTCGAGATCGTGGATGAGAATGACGTCGCTTGCGCTGTCAAAGAGGGTCCGGTATTTCTCTTCACTCTGTCGTATCGCCTCTTCCGCCCGCTGCCGCTCGGTGACGTCTCTGAGCGAGATGAGGATCGACGGAGCGCCGTTATAGAGAATGGTCTTTCCGACACTCTCGATCCACCGCTCCTCATGCGTCGCCGTGAGGACCTCGTAGCGGGCAACATACGCGTCGATCCCTTTTGCCACCTGCTCAAAGTCCCTGAGCGCATCGCCCTGCGATGCGGGGGCAACGAACTCCATGACGTTTCTTCCGAGGAGGTTGTCGGGGTCCCCGAGCCCTGCGAGCCGGGCTGCGGCATGGTTCGCAAAGAGGATCTTCCCTCCCAGATCAAGGATGAGCGTACCGTCGAGGGAGTGTTCGACAAGAGCCCTGAACTTCTCCTCGCTCGCGAGGAGCGCCTCCTCCGCACGCTTGCGCTCGGTGATATCGGCGAAGATGAGTGCGCACCGGTTTTCTCCGGGCATCGGGCCGGCCTGGATGCCGTACCACCGGTCCCGGGCGGGGTTGTATCCTTCGAACCGCACCGGAAGACCGGTGCTCAGGGATTCGGCACAGCGTTCGGCCCAGACCCTCCCGATGCCCGGAACGGCCCGGGTGAGGCGCCTGCCGACGATCCGGTCGCGCTCCGAGCCCGCGATGCTCTCGTAGGCGGGGTCGACGTCGAGAATGATGAAGTCGATCGGCTCTCCCGTATCGCCGGGGACCGCCTCGAGAACCGCAAACCCCACTCCCATCGACACAAAGACCTGCCGGTACTTCTCCTCGCTCTCCCGGAGTTCGTCTTCCACCCGTTTCCGGTCGGTGACGTCGTTGAAGAAGACAGCCACCCTGTTGCTCCCCGGCCCGCCGAAGGGGAAGGCGTAGACCTCGTACCATCCGGCCGTGAGAAATGTCGCCGTCTGCACGAAGCGTCTGGCCTTACCGGTCCGGGCAACGGCACCGAAGATCTCGAACCAGTGCTCCTCATGGCCCGGGAGGAGCTCCCGGATCGTCTTTCCCGCCACGTCGTGCATCCCCGTCAGCCTCTCGAACGCCCGGTTTGTCTCGATGAAGCGGTAGTCGGCGGGCCGGCCGTCGGGACGAAAGATCATCTCGATGATGCAGAACCCCGCATCAAGGGAGTCAAAGACGGTCCTGTACTTCTCGGTGCTCTCCAGCAGTTCCTGTTTCGCACGCGTCTCGGTGGTGATCTCCCGGAACCGGACGAGCCCCAGTCCCGCGAGCGGTCCGCTCTCGATCCGGTTGGCGGAGATGAGGAGGTTATACTCCTCGCCCTCGGCGGTGCGGACGGTGCAGGCGGTTTCGGCGGGGACCTGCCGGTCCGGGAATCCCGCAACGCACGCCGGGAGGTACCGGCGCATGAAACGGTCGAGATCGAGCCCGGCAAGGGTGTCGCGATCGAAGCCGAAGAGAGACGCGAGCCGGCGGCTGGCCGAGACTACCCGGTTGCTATGATCGACGATGAGCACCCCGTCGTCGAGCGCGTCAAGTATGGCCAGCGCGGATCGCAGTTCCGGCGGGGGCGGGGATGGGGAGGTCATCGGGTGAAGTCACCCCCTGAAGGGACCCAAAACGTTATAAAATGTGCATGCCGCCCGGAGGTGCCCGCGGTCCGAACCCTACATTCATCACCTGCCGGCTCGACACTCTTCCATGAGTCTATCTCACATTCCGGTTCTCGCCGTCCTCGCGGTCCTCGCCGCGGTCCTCGCCGCGGTCCTGGCATGCGGCTGCATGAGCCAGGAGACCGTGGTCACCGGCGAGGAGGCGGCAGAGGTGCTTGTATACGCGGACCCGATCGCCGATAACCTCATGCAGGGCTTCAACGAAGGCGATTACGCGAAGTATTCCCGCGACTTCTCCCCGGAGATGAAGCAGGCTCTCGACGAGGCCGCGTTTGAGCAGAACCGTGAGGCGGTCACGTCCCGGATCGGGCTCTACGAGTCCAGGAGCGATCCTGTCGTCACGGAGACGGGGGAGTATATCGCCGTGACCTACCGGGCAGCGTTCGAGGGGGAGGACGGTGTGGCGCTCCGGTTCGTCTTCCGGAAGGGCGACGAGTCGTACCGGCTCCACGGGCTCTGGTTCAACTCTCCGAAGTTACGCAGTTGAGAGGACCTCTCCGGCAGGATCTGCCTGGCGGGAATCATCAGACGGCCACGGGGCTCCTCCCCGAAAATGGCAAGGGGGCCTCTCACGCCATCGTGAGCGTGAACCGGAACGCTGCCCCTTTCTCCGGGTGGCCCGGTATGCGGTCCTCGACCCAGACCCTGCCGCCGTAGCGTTCGACCAGGATCTGCACCAGGTACAGGCCGAGGCCTTCGCCGACGCCCCGCTTCTTCTGCTCGTAGCGATGGAAGATCTCCTGCTTCTGGTCGTCGAGGACCCCCGGCCCGGTATCCTCGACCGAGACGAGCACCTCGCCGTCCCTCTCCTCGACCCGGACGGCGACTACGACACCGGGACCCCCGTGCCTGACGGCGTTGCCGATCAGGTTCGCAAAGACTTCCGAGAGGAGATCGTCAGCCCGCACCAGGTACGGAGCGCCCTCGTAACGGATGCTGCTGCCGGGATAGTGGCCGGTCTCCTCCCGGATGACTGCATCAAGGTCGACCGGCCTGATATCCGGCGGCCCGCGGTGGATCCGCCGGATCTTTGAGACGGTCCCCAGGATCTCGATGCTTTTGTTGATGCTCCGCCGGAGTTTCTCCACGTGCCTGGCAGCCTCCCCGTCCGTGGTGCCGAGAAGCAGCTCGGTATAGAGATTCGAGACGTTCTCGGTGTTCCCGATGTCGTGGGTCAGGATATCCAGATACAGGTTCGCCTCCCGGTGAGCGGACTCGAGATCCCGGTTCAGCCGGGCGAGGTCCTCGGTCCGGCGCTGGAGAGCCTCCTCGGCCTGGCTGCGCTCGGCAGCTTCTCGTTCGAGATCCGCTTTCGAAGCGGTGACCCCTTTGAGATCTGCGGCCATCCGGTTGAACGAGCGTGACAGTTCACCGATCTCGTCATCAGAGGTCTCGACGATGGCGTAATCGAGGTTGCCGGACCCGATGATCTCCGCTCCCTTCCGGAGATCGTCGATCGCCACCAGCGTGCGCCGGTAGAAGAAGAAGTAACTGGTGAAGAGAAACGCGGCGAAGGTGCCCATCAGCGCGAGGGTCAGGAGGCTGCTCGCCCGTTGCAGTTGCTCACCCTCCTGGTGAATGATGCGTGCGAGCCGGGTCGCGTCGGCACCCATACCCTGGGTCTGGACGGCCATCCGGCTCCACAGCATCTGCAGGACAGGGTCCGCTGCCGGCTCAGGCGATCCGGGGAAGGCCACAGAGACCCGGTCCGCACTGTCGAAGAGTTCTTTGAGCCGGCGCTGGTTCTCCCGGATATTGGCGACCAATGCCTGTTGTTCCGGCGTCCGGGGGTCGAGTTCCGAGAGATCGGATGAGAACGAGGCATACACCGATTCCCACCGCGTGCGCTGGAGGTCCTCGCGGTAGAGGAGATATTCGGTCGAGAGGTAACCGAGATCGTTCGCCCCCTGGGCTACCGTTCTTGCGATCTGCTCCTGCCGGTTGAGTTGATCGAGCTGCTGGTCTGTCGCGATCGCCGACACGGCGATGATGAGCAGAACCAGTCCGAAGACCACGGTGCTGATGATCAACTGCGTCCTGATCTTCATGGCCGCTCACGGTGCTCCTATAATGTTCACCGACGCCGGTTTCACGCCGGAAAGGATATCCGCCGAGATGTAATCGTGAAAATCCGGAATAGTCGTTGCGTTCGTGAGGTTATTGGCTATCATCCACCGTGCCTCGCCTTCCATCGCGGTGATGAGCGACTGATCGAGCGAGAGCGAGAACTGGTTCAGCTGCCAGACCGTGTCGATATACCCGGCATCGAGGTTCAACCGGTCCTGCACGATAGCCCGGGACTCGGCTGGATGAGTATAGAGGTACTCCTCGGCCTGTGCCAGCGACGTAAGAAATCCGGCCGCGACATCGGGGTTATCGGCAATCCAGTCATCGGTGGCGACAATCAGCCCAAAGACCGGCTGACCGCTCTGTGCCGGCCAGACGACAGCGTTCGCGCCCAACCGATCTTCGGCCGCATTGGCGTATGGCTGGGCGGTTGAGATGGCATCGACGTCACCGTCCGCAACAGCGTTCACCCATCCCGCCGGAGTCCTGATGTCGACAAGGGTTATGTCCCGTATCGTCATGCCGTGCAGCGTGAGGAGCCCCCCGAGGTGGTACTCTGACACGGTTCCTATCGTGGTCCCGACCCGTTTGCCCTTAAGGTCGGATACATTCGTGATTCCCCGGTCTCTCCGTGCGACAAGATAGATGAAATCGCCCTTGTCGATGTTTCCTATCGCGCTTACGCTTTCGTCCTGAAACGCCTTTCTGACGAGAGGAAACTCGGATACCCCCACGGTGATGTCCGCTTCACCGTTCACGACTCCATCGAGAGAAGCCGCTCCGGAATCGTATTCACGCAGCGTTATATTGATGCCGTTCTCCTCGAAAAAGTGCCGGTCAAGGGCAATCCAGAAGAGTGCGGTAGACTCAAACGGAGAGTACGCCACGGTGATGGAGTCCCTCTCTCCCGTGCCGGTATCCTGGAAGTCCCATAGGAACCATGCGCCGGACCACGCCAGTACCATCACGATGAGGATACCGGCAATCTTATTCATGACAGTGCTCCAGAGATCTCCCTGGCTCTGCCCGCCGGAGAGGGATCCGCGCCGCTCTCCTGTTTGAATGTCTCAAAACCGTTCGTGGAGATGAATCTCCCCAACCCGGGGATCGCAGTTGCGCTCGTCGGCTTACGTGCAGCCATCCGCTCTGCCTTCTCTATCGGGCGGCGGACGATCGGCCCCATGGGACCTGAGCCTTCGACCGATCTCCCGCCATGCGGGAGATCGCGTGGTTTCAGCCGTCGCCGGCCGATCGCTTCCATCGCCGTCGGGTGGGCGTCGATCGGGCCGTCCCCGGAGACGACCGCACCGTACAGCAGCCGCTCTTCCGGCGCGGGCCACGCAGCCCCATCGCCGCCCGGACGTTCGTTGATCCGGGCGGCTCTATCGTGATGCTGGAGAGATACCATCGGCGATCCGGTGCATACGACTGCGATTGACGCTTATTGAGGCAACAGCAATTTTTTCACGGGCCGTCTCCCGTAACACCGGGATCGATCGATTCCGCCGACTGCCACACTATCTAGGAAATGTCGATTGGGATGATATAGTTACTCCATGGATTCCGGCCGGGCGGCAGAATCGTCCGCGGCCGGGGTCCATCTCCCCCGGGAATATCGCGCTCCGGAGCCCACAGGGCTGAACGAGCCGAACCGAAGGGTCTTCCGCTTCATGAATCCGGCAGGCCGGAAGCCGTCTTAGAGGGGCAGTTTAGAGGATTGTATTTTCTAACAGGTGAACTGCAACCCCCCGGGTGAACGCTCTTTTTATAGTAGTATGCCCTTACGCCCCGAATTGAACGAGGTAACGACATGAAAGGACTGGCAATGTTAAAGATCGGGGAGATCGGATGGATCGAGAAAGAGCGGCCTGCCTGCGGCCCGCGGGACGCCATCGTCAGACCGCTGGCGCTCGCGCCGTGCACGTCCGACATTCACACCGTCTGGGAAGGAGCCATCGGGGACCGGCACAACCTCATCCTGGGGCACGAGGCGCTCGGTATCGTCGACGAAGTGGGCAGCGAGGTGAAAGACTTCAAGCCCGGCGACCGGGTCATCGTCCCGGCCATCACGCCCGACTGGGAGACGGATGCCGCACAGCGCGGCTTTCCCTCGCAGACCGGCGGCCCGCTCGGAGGCTGGAAGTTCTCGAACTTCAAGGACGGCGTCTTTGGCGAGTTCTTCCACGTGAACCTGGCAGACTACAACCTCGCGCACCTGCCGGAGGGGATGTCGCTTGAGGCCGGGGTCATGCTCCCGGATATGCTCAGCACCGGGTTCATGGGCGCCGAGAACGCGAACATCAAGATCGGGTCGACGGTAGCGGTTCTCGGGATCGGGCCGGTCGGCCTCTCGGCCGTCGCCGGTGCGAAACTCCGGGGTGCCGGGCGGATCTTTGCCGTCGGGACGAGGCCCGCTTCGGTGAAGGTCGCAAAGGAGTACGGCGCGACGAATATCGTCAACTACAAGGAGGGAGACACCGTCGAGCAGATCCGGAACGCGACCAACGGCGAGGGCGTCGATGCCGTCATCATCGCCGGCGGCGGCCCGGAGATCATGATGGACGCGATCAATGTGGCAAAACCCGGATCGGTCATATCGAACATCAACTACTTCGGTTCAGGCATCGGCGACCAGGACGTCATACCCCTCCCCCGCACCGGCTGGGGCTTTGGCATGGCGGACAAGAACATCATGACCGGGCTCTGCCCCGGCGGAAGGGTGCGGATGGAGCGGCTGGCCGAGGTGGTGATGTGCGGGCGCATGGACCCCTCGCTCATGGCGACGCATGTCTATAAGGGCTTTGACAAACTCGAGGAGGCCCTTCTCCTGATGAAGGAGAAGCCCAAAGACCTGATCAAACCGGTCGTCATCGTGGAGCAGTAACTCCACAAACCATCTCCCATTTTAGACTCGCCGGCCGGTGCAGCGGTTAACTATCTCACCGTATGGCCAGGACGACGTCTCAGAGCGTGATCCCGACGAGCAGGCTCTCGCGAAGGCTGACGACGGGAGACGCCGTCGCTATCGGGCTTGGCTCCATGATCGGCGCCGGCATCTTCACGGCTCTTGCACCGGCGGCGGCTGCGGCCGGGGCGGGGCTGGTCGTCGGCCTCGCGATTGCCGCTGCGGTCGCATACTGCAACGCCGCCTCGTCCGGCGAACTCGCCCGCCTGTACCCGGCGTCGGGCGGCACCTACGTCTACGCACGGGAACGGCTGAACGGGTTCTGGGCCTGGGTTGCGGGCTAGGGGTTCGTGGTCGGGAAACTCGCGAGCTGCTCTGCGGTCGCGCTCACGTTCGGCTACTACCTCTTCCCCGAATACGCACGCTATCTTGCCGCGGGGGCGGTGATCGCGTTCACGGTCCTGAACTACCTCGGTATCGAGAAGACCGCCGGCGCGACGAAGGTCATCGTTGCGGCGGTCCTGCTCTCCCTCTCGGCGATCGTCGCCCTCGTCTTCGCCGGCGAGCCGGACCCCGGCAATCTCCGCCCCCTTCTCGGCCCGAACGGCCTCTACGGTATCCTCCAGTCGGCGGGGATCTGGTTCTTTGCGTTTGCGGGGTACTCGCGGATCGCCACCCTGGGCGAAGAGGTCAGGAGCCCGGAGACCTCCATCCCCCGGGCGATCGTCCTCGGTCTTTCCATCACGCTGGTCGTCTACACCGTCGTCGCCGTCTCGGCGCTGCTCCTCGTCGGGCCTGCCGCGCTCGCAGAGTCCAATGCGCCCCTGGTGACGGCGCTCGCCGGGGCGGGTTTCGGAGAGTGGCAGTGGCTCGTCAGGGCCGGCGCGACCGCCGCTACGCTCGGGGTGCTGCTCTCCCTCATGGCGGGCATCAGCCGGATGCTCTTTGCTATGGCGCGGGACCACAGGATGCCCTCATACCTCGCCCACGTTCACCCGGTGCACCGGGTCCCGCACCTCGCCGGGGTGACGGTCGGCGTAATCCTGGTCACGGTGGTGCTGCTCGCGGATCTCCGTGCAGCGATCGGGTTCAGTTCCTTCACCGTGCTCCTCTACTACGCGATCACGAACGCGTCCGCGTACACCCTGACGGGACGGGAGAGGCTGTATGGCAGGAAGCTTGCGGTGCTCGGCCTTCTCGGCTGCCTGGTGCTCGCATTCACGCTCCCGGCCGCATCCGTCGCAATCGGGAGTGCGGTGATGCTCGCGGGGATACCGGTCTACCTCCTCGCGAAGCGGCGAAACCCCTGATGGAGGGGACCCTCACCCCCAGATCGGGTCGTCACCGAACCGGTCCATCCAGTAATCGGCGGGGCTCTGCTCCAGGTCCTTCGCGAGATCCTCCAGCCGGAAGGAGAACGTGTGGTTCATGCAGTAATCGACCAGGAGGTCGTAGGCCTCTTTCAGGCGCAGGGTCATCTCGTGGGATGCCGCCGGGTCCTTTTGCGAGACGTCCGGGTGCCATTCTTTGATCCGCTCGTGGTAGCGGCTCCGGATCTCGTTGAAGCTGGCCCGGTCGCGGATCCCGAGCACCTCTGCCGCTTCCCTCACCCGCTCGGCGGTTACCGCAGCCATCAGGCATCCGTGTACGCTGCCGCGGGAAAAGGCTTCCGGGGTGTCCGGAACGATTCCTTTTTGGCCGTAGAGGACGGATCCTCTGAACGTTGCATGGCCCGGACCCCGCCGATCATCTACCTGAATAACGCCGCCACGACCTGGCCGAAACCCCCGGAGGTGCTCGAGGCGGTCAAGCAATCCCTCGCCCTCCCCGTCTTCGGGTCAGGGAGGACCACCGGCAGCCAGGGCGAGGACTACATCACGCTCGCCCGGGAAGCGCTCGCGGGCCTCCTTGGCGCAGAGCTGCCGGAGCACGTGGTCTTCACCCAGAACGCGACCGATTCGCTGAACATCCTCATCCAGGGATTCCTCGCGGCCAGCGGGGATGGTTGCCATGTCCTCACCACCGCACTCGACCACAACTCGGTCCTGCGGCCGCTCCATGAACTCGAACGGCAGGGCCGGATCCGGCTGACGGTCCTCCCCTTCGAGGACGGCGTCGTCCGCCCCGATACGGTCGAGGCGGCCATCACGCCCGACACCCGGCTCATGGTCACGGCCCACGGGAGCAACGTGCTCGGGTCGGTGCAGGACATCTCCGGCATCGGCGAGATCCTGCACGACCACGGCATCTTCTTCGTCGTCGACGGGGCGCAGACCGCCGGCCATATTCCTGTCGACCTTAAAGACCTCCCGGCCGACGCCTACGTCTTCACCGGCCATAAGGGCCTCTTGGGGATTCCCGGCACCGGCGGGTTCTACCTGCGGGACCCGGAATCTATCGCTCCCGTCCGTTACGGCGGGACCGGGACGGACTCCTTTTCGCTCTACCAGCCCCGCGAGATGCCGGAGCGGTTCGAGACCGGGACCCACAACTACCCCGGCCTTGCGGCTCTCGCGGCCGGGGCGAACTATATCGCGTCCGTCGGGGTAGAGGCCATTGCGGAGAAGGCGGAGCGCCAGACGGCGTTCCTTGTCAGGGAGTTGAAGGAAGAGCCCAACGTCACGGTCTACAACGAGTCGCCCGTTCTCCCGAGCGTCTCGTTCAACATCGACGGCGTGGAGAACGACGACGTGGGGTTCATCCTCGCCCGTGCCTACGGGATCGTCGCCCGCACCGGGCTGCACTGCGCGCCTCTCGTTCATCAGGCAATCGACGGGGGGAGGGGCTCTGTGCGGCTCAGCCTCTCCTGGTTCACGACGGACGAAGAGTGCCGGATTGCCGCACGAGCAGTAAAGGAGATTGCGAGAGATGCGCATAGTTCGGTCGGTTCGCCATAAATCCTGCGCAGACGGCTCGTTCATGAAGGAGTTCCTTCTCAGCGCCCCCATGCCGGAGGGGTTCTTTTCTTATCTCGGGAACTTCGGGAAGGTCGAGACACTCCAGAACATCGGCGAGGGCTTCTACAAATTCGAGAAGCCCGACTGGTTCTCCATCAAGGGGTTTGTAGGCGACACCACCGTCGAGGTCAGGTTCAAGAAAGAGGTGATGGACCTGACGGTGGACTTCCTCTACCTCCTCTTCACCACCTACCGCGAGGGTCCGATGGACCTCCCGGTGCTGAAACAGCGGGAGCAGGCAGCCAACAAAAGGGTGCAGGAGCGCCTCTACGGGCGCTGAGCGATGACGGCAGACGTATTCGAGCGATATGCCGAAGAATACGACCGCTGGTTTGAGGAGCACCCCGCCGAATACCGGGCAGAACTCGCCCGCGTCCGGCGCCTCCTCCCCTGCCCGGACGCCCGTGCCGTCGAGGTGGGCGTCGGGTCCGGGCGGTTTGCCGCACTGCTCGGGATCAGGATCGGGATCGAGCCCTCACGGGCCCTCGGCCAGATGGCGCGGGAGCGGGGGATTGAGGTGATCCGCGGGCGGGCGGAGTCGATCCCGCTCCGGAACGGATCGTGCTCGTCCGTCCTGATGGTGACGGTCATCTGTTTCCTGGACGACCCGCCCGCGGCGTTCAAGGAGATCCACCGGGTCCTCGCCCCGCAGGGGACCCTTCTGCTCGGGTTTCTCGAGCGCGAGGGGCCGGTTGCGCAGAAGTACCTGCACGAGGAGGGAAAACACCGGTTCCTCTCCCGCGCCCGGTTTTACTCGTCGGGTGAGGTCCGGGAGCTCCTCCGGCAAAGCGGGTTTTGTGTGGCAGAGGTCGAGTCTGCGGCCGGGTTCTGCGTTCTTGCTGCGCGGAAAGGCTGATACCCTCCCCTCATCGCGACGGCTCCGCGGGCTACCTCCCCGATACCTTCGCGATCACGCTCTCCAGGTGCCGGCGGTAGAGCGCCTGCGGGTCGAGGTCCGCGAGCCCTTCCGGTGTCCTGACGATCACCCTGCCGACGCCGGCATTCACCAGCATCTTCGAGCACATCAGGCAGGGCGGGTCGTAGGACGGCGCTCCCGTCAGGCGCTCGAACCCGGCCAGGTACATCGTACAGCCGGCCGCGGCCCGTCCCGCCTGGAGGAGCGCGTTCATCTCCGCGTGCACCGAGCGGCAGAACTCGTAGCGTTCGCCGGAGGGGATGTTGTACTGCTTCCTTATGCAGGTGTTCAGCTCGTCGCAGTGCGCCTCCCCGCGCGGCGCGCCGTTGTGCCCGGTAGAGACGATCTCTCCGGCCGAGTTGACCACGACCGCCCCGTAGCACCGCCGGATGCAGGTCGACCGCCGGGCGGTCTCGATCGCGATGTTCATGTACCATTCGGTCCGTGAGGCGCGGCGCGGTACGGCCGGCGCACCGGACGGGGCGGCAGGGGTCGGCCCGCTCGGGTCTTTGCTCATGATAGATCGTTCACGGCGTGGGATTAAAAAGAGGCGTTTTATCCCGAAGAGGTGGTTGTCAGGAGTGATCAGGACCTGCCGGGGCCCGCTATCCCCTGATACCACCATCCTCAGGCTTTTTGAAGCAGAGGAAACGGTGCCGGCACCTGACGATGCCGCGATCGGCCAGGAACTGCATCGGCCCCGTCGTCAGGCCCTCGCCCGAGAGGCTCAGGGAGACGATCAGGGGAGCCAGGGGCGACAGCAGGTCCGGCAGGCCCCGGCGCCGTACGGCGTTGCGGGCGGCGACGTAGGGCCAGTAGAAGGGCGACGCGCTTGAGACCCCACTCTCCTGCACGGTCATCCCGCACCCCTCAAAGAGCGACCGGTACTGCTCCAGCCTCCGGTACACCGCCGCTCCGCTGAAATCGCCCTCGTGCTTCTTGAACTCCGGCTCAGTCTTCGCGATCATCTCGATGAGCGTGACATACCCCCCCGGCCGGACAACGCGGCAGAGTTCCTCTATGGTGCGTGCGAGTTCGTCATCGTCGACGACGTACCTCAGGACCCAGACGGCATTGACGAGGTCGAACGCGCCGTCCTCGAAGGGCAACGGCATGCCGTCGAGGGCATGGTGCTCGACGTTGCAGATGCCCGCCTCGCCCGCCGCCTGCCGTGCCGCTTCCACCATCTTCGGCGAGAGGTCCACCCCGACGACGCGGCGCACCTGCGGGGCGAACCAGAGCGTCCACCGGCCGACGCCGCACCCGTAGTCGAGGACGGAGAAGTGCGGCTCGAGCCTCACCGCCCTTGAGACCTGGCGCTTCTGGCTGCCGTCGATGTAGGCGTTGTTCAGGTCGTCGACGCCGATCACCGCCCTGAGCGGATGGCGGCGGTGCCGTGCATTCACCTCGTCCCAGGCATCGCGTTGATAGTCCAAATCGTGCGTGAACTCACCCCGCTTGGCTCACTCTTGAGTCTCAGGCGAGTATTTAGTGTTTTCGCCATGTGTGCGGCCCCGTGAGGGGGCTCAGTACACACCCTCGCCGGTCACGAGAACGCCCCTCACCGGGTAGGTGCCGTTGCACGGGCCCACAAACTCGTGGGATATCCTCTCGAAGTAGGTGTTATACCGCCAGCCGAAAACCCACCACTCGTTTCTCCCGTGAAACTCCGATGTGATGGTGAGAACATTCCCATCGGCCGCATCGAACGAGAGCATTACCGGCACCTCGATGATATACCCGGATGCCCCGGGGCCCAGATAGTAATACCCGGCGTCGGACCCGCTGACATTGTCGACGATCCGGTACGGCATAAACAGGGGCTCGACGCCTGCCGGCGATCTCGTCTCGATCTCGTGGCCGGGGCCGGTATCAAGCATGGAGAGTTCCATATCGATGAGCACCGGCGTCTCTTCCGAGTACCGGTCGGAGTAGATATGAGTTGGCTCCGGGAGTTCGGACTCGTTCTGTCCCGGCATGATCGCTATCGGCACGATGCGGTTCTTGTAGACAGGATCGAGCCGGTCGGCCGATATATTCAGCATGGGAACTCCATCGACGTCCTCGATCCGTACCGATATATCGCTCCTGTCGAAGTTGCTGAAACTCACACGGGAGAGGTTGACGGGGGTCACGTTCCTCCCGGAGTCCGGGTCGTAGCGGGACGGGAGGGGGAGCAGGAGGACCGCATTCTCAATGGGGCCCGACATGGAGATCTTCAACTCGTAGCTGTACGATGACTGAAGACTCTCTTCAGCGGACCGGTCCAGAGACCCCATGAACAGCGCTATGAAGCCGAACAGGAGTGCCGCAACGATGACTCCCATGACGAGCACCACCTTCAGCGCCTTTGATAGATTCACCATCGCCTATCAGGGTGTCAGGGAGTTGCCGGTATTATGCCCTTCGATTCTTCCCGGGCCCGTCCCCGCCCCACAACTATATATGGCATAACCGGTGTCGGGACCCCGTAGAGGAGATATCCTATGTCCTATGTCACCGTCGGTAAGGAGAATTCGGGCACCATCGACCTCTACTACGAGGACCACGGCAGGGGCGAGCCGGTCGTCCTGGTTCACGGCTGGCCGCTCTCGAGCAAGTCCTGGGAGAAGCAGGTGCCGGTATTGCTTGATGCGGGCTACCGCGTCGTCGCCTACGACCGCAGGGGGTTCGGCAACTCCAGCAAACCGACCTTCGGCTACGACTACGACACCCTGGCCGAAGACCTGCACACGCTCATGACGGAACTTGACCTCGCCGGGGCAACGCTCGTCGGGTTCTCGATGGGCGGCGGCGAGGTCGCCCGCTACCTCGGCACCTACGGGAGCGATCGCGTTGATAAGGCTGTGTTCATATCGGCGATTCCCCCGTTCCTCTTAAAGACGTCCGACAACCCCGAAGGCGTCGAGGGCAGCACCTTCGACGGGATCATCGAGAGCATCGCCGCTGATCGTCCGGCGTTCCTTTCGGGTTTTCTCTCGAACTTCTACAACGTCGACGTCTTTGGGGGCGACCGGGTGAGCGACGAGGTCGTCCGCCTCAGCTGGAATGTAGCGGCCGCAGCCTCCCCGATAGGTACGCTCGACTGCGTCTCCGCGTGGCTGACCGACTTCCGCGGCGACCTTGCGAGCATCGACGTGCCTGTCCTCGTCATCCACGGCGATGCCGACCGGATCGTGCCCTTCCCCGCCTCGGGCAAGCGCACGCCCGGGATGGTCAAAGAGAGCCGTCTCGTGGTGATCGAGGGCGGGCCACACGGGATCATCTGGACCCATGCCGACAGGGTCAACCGGGCGTTGCTGGATTTCCTCAAAGAGCAGGCCCAGCCGATGGAACCGGTTGCCGGGCTCTCCTGAACGGGCGGGAGGGTCCCCTCCCCCTCATCCCACCGGGACCAGCCCGGCGTTCTTCCCGGTGATGCACCGGCCCCCGCCGCGGGTGACGACAAAGGTGTTCTCGATCCCGACCATCCCGACGCCACGCACCCCCTTCTTGGGCTCGAGGGCAAAGACCATCCCCTCCTCGAGCGGCTCATCGAAACCGCGGGCGATCGCAGGCGCCTCGTCCACGGCAAGGCCGATGCCGTGGCCCAGGAACTGCGCCCGCCGGTCTCCGTAGCCCATGAAGTTCTCGAGAAACGCGGGCTCCAGGCCGCCGAGTATCGTCTCGTAGATCTCTGAAGGCCGAAGCCCCGGCCGCAGCAGCGAAGCCGTCGCGTCCTGGACCTCCACGCACCGGTAATGGGCCTCCGCCGCCTCTTCGGGGACCGATCCCCCGAACATATACGTCACGGTCTTGTCGGTGTGGTAGCCCTGCACCCCGCAGGCGCAGTCGACGAAGACTAAATCTCCCGTTTTGAGCATCCGATCATGGCTGCCGAGAACCGGGGCTCCGGGGGCCGCTCCCCGGCACCCGCCCGGCCCGTCGAAACTGGTCGGGTAGAGGGAGTTCTCCCCAAAGCCGAGCTGTCCGAGGATCATCTCCGTCCCGAACCTCCCGAACCGGGCGATCCCGTGGTGCCCTTCCCGCACCATGCGGGCAAAGACCTCGCCGCCGAGCTCGGCCTCGCTCATCCCCTCCCGGAGCATCGCGGGGACGACGTCCTCGAGGACGTGCCGGTGGATCTTCCCTGCCCGCTCCATGAGAGCGAGCTCGTAGGTGCTCTTCTTCGCCCGGACCATCGCTGCCGTGGTGTCGAGCGACCCCGTCTCCCTGAAGGGGAAGTACTTCCGGAACCGTTCGAGCAGCGCGAGGGGGACCACCTCGGTCTCCAGGTGGACCGAGCCCGGGCACGCCCCCATACCGGCCGCCGCATCGCGGAAACTCTTCATCGGCCGGATGTTGGGGAAATGCGACTCATCGAGCGCCCGCTCGCAACTCCGGCGCACCCAGAGGACGGCCTCGCCGGACCGGGGGACGAGGAGGACCCCGTCCTGCATCGTCCCGGTGAAGTAGAACTGGTTTGTCCTCCCGAAGATCGCGGCACACTCCCACGACGGATTATCCCGGTCCATCCGGCTCCTGAACCGCTCCATGCGGTCTCGGAGTTCGGAGGCAGGGGTCTTCTGCTCCATACCCATGAGTGGGCGGCGATGGTATTTAGCTCTGGCGTCCCCTGAGCCGCTCCGCCGGGGTTTATGAGGTCGGACGGCGCACGTATCCCCATCATGGAAACCTCCTTTATCTTTACCATGCACGAGAACCTGCCCCGCCAGGGGCCGGGGAGCAATGCCTGCACGAGAAAGGCCTTTTCGATGCTTACCGATCTTTCGGCCCAACCGGAGATCCTGGATATCGGATGCGGGGCCGGGATGCAGACCGTCGAACTCGCCCGGATCTGCCCCGGATGCCGTATCACCGCCACCGACGTCCACCAGCCCTACCTCGATCAACTTGCCGGGAGCGCGGCATCGGCGGGGGTGAGGGACCGGATCACCACGGTCCGCGCCTCGATGGACGACCTGCCGTTCTCCGACGGGTCGTTCGACGTTCTCTGGGCGGAGGGCTCGATCTTCATTATAGGGTTCCGGGAAGGGCTCGTCTCGTGGAGGCGGCTCCTCCGGCCGGGCGGCTACCTCTGCCTCACCGAGGCCGCCTGGTTCGTTGAAGAGCCCTCGCCGGAGGCGGCGGCGTTCTGGAACGACTGCTACCCGGCGATAACAACGGTCGCGGCAAACCGCGCCATCGCCGAAGATGCCGGCTACGAGGTCGTCGCGACCTTCCCGCTCCCTGCGTCGGCGTGGTGGGACGACTACTACACGCCGATGATCGAACGGCTTGCGGACCTGCGGACGAAGGTCGCCGGC
Source organism: Methanobacteriota archaeon (assembly GCA_023457135.1). Lineage (GTDB taxonomy): Archaea > Halobacteriota > Methanomicrobia > Methanomicrobiales > Methanoculleaceae > Methanoculleus. The sequence goes on from JAEWMO010000054.1 coordinate 17,185, forward strand.
AACTCTGAAGCCGAAGCCCTCATCGCGTTCGAGGAGCGGGAGATCGCCGTCCACCGGGAGCACGGCAGCGAGTACGGCTACGAGTTCTTCATTCTGCGGAAGAAGGAGTGATCCGGCCGGTCCTGCGGACGGCCATCACCTCCCCTTTGTCTTTCCGATATCCCTCTGAATTTTGCCGATCGCTTTCCAGCGCTTCTTCTCGAGCCGGACAAGCCCGATCTCCGCTTTTTCCTCTTCGAACGCGAGCTCCTGCATGAGCCGCTGGAAACTCTCCAGCCGTGCCGCAGGGAGGGTCCCGGCCGCGACGGCCGCCTGCACCGCACAACCGGGTTCCTCCTCGTGCCGGCAGTCCGAGAACCTGCAGCCCTCCGCGAGTTCGAGGATCTCGGGGAAGGTCCCGGCGATACCGGCGGAGGCCAGGCCGATCCCGACCTCCCGCAGGCCGGGGTTGTCGATCATGAGCGCCCCGCCCTCGAGAACGAAGAGCTGGCGGACGGTCGTGGTGTGCCGGCCTCTCTCGTCGTAGTCGCGGACATCCGAGGTCTCCTGCACCGGACAGCCCATGAGCCGGTTGATCAGGGTGGACTTCCCGACACCCGACGAGCCGATGAGGGCGACCGTCGTTGCCGGCACAAGGTAGGGGCTGAGCCGGTCGACGCCCTCCCCGCTCTTGGCGCTGATCGGGACGACCGGTGTGCCGGGGGAGACGGCGGCGAGTTCGGCGGCGAGCGTGGCGGGGTCGTCCGCGAGGTCGGACTTGTTGATGACGATGACCGGCCTGGCGCCGGATGCATGGGCGAGCGCGAGGTAGCGCTCGATCCTGCGGGCGTTGAGGTCACGGCCGGCGGCGGTGACGATGAAGACCGTATCGATATTCGCCGCGATGACCTGGTCGCCTCCTTCGCGTCCCGCGCTTCCCCGCGCAAAATGAGTCTTCTGCGGGAGGATATCGACGATCATCGAGGTGCCGGCCTCCGGCTGGTGAAGGACCACGACGAAGTCCCCCACGGCGGGGAACCGGCCGAGTTTCCGGAGCGCTCCGGAGATCCCGGCCGTGACGGACCCGCCGTCGACGAGCACGTCCCAGACCGTCTTCTGCCGGCAGGCCACGCGGCCGGCGAGATACGGGCCGGCGAACTTCGAGAAGGCGTTCTCGTGCTCTTCCGTCCAGCCGAGGTCGTCAAGCGTATAGACCGGGTCTTCTCCGCACCGGGGGGTGGATTGGCTCATGGAAACCGGAACTCCATAAAAATGGTGCGTACAGGATGCAAAGTGCTTTGTGGTCGCGGGTGCGCCCGGAGATTGCCCGCCTGCATTCAGTCTTCCGCAGCCGGCCTCCAGGCTCCGGCAGGAACCAGGATCTCGAACCGCGCTCCCCGGCCCGCCGTCCCGGTCTCCCGGATGATGATCCCGGTCACGGAGAGGATGTCCCGCGAGAAGGCCAGCCCGAACCCGGTGTTCTTCCCGTATCCGCACCGGAAGATCTTCTCCTTCTCGTCGTCCCGGACCCCCGCGCCGTCGTCCTCGAAGACCACCGTGAGCGTCCCGTCGGTTTCCTCATCGGTCGTGATGTGAATCCGGGTGACGCTGCCCCCGTGCCGGATTGCGTTCTCAATCAGGTTATACGCGACTTTCGGCGCGAGCGGGTCGGCGTAGATCTCCACCGGGGCGACCCGGACGGCGATCTCGACCCCGTGATGGGGGATGTCGGCGGCGGCCCGGGCGATCATCGGCTCGAGCGGTTGCCAGACGGGTTGATACACCCCGAACATCTGGTACTCCCGCGAGAACTCGAGGTGCTTCTTGATGTTCTCGGCAAGTCTGACCGACCGGTCGAGGTACACCCGGGCGTCGGGGCGCATCAGGTCCTCTTTGAGGAGGCTCAGGTACCAGGCGAGGCCCGTGACGTCGTTGCCGATATCGTGGCAGGTCACCTGCGATAAGAGGGATAACTTCTGGTTCGCCGTCCGGAGGGCCGTCTCCATCGCTTTCCGGCCGGTGACGTCTCTCACGATCAGGATAACTCCCGCGGGCTCTCCGTCCGGGTTCCTGACGGGTGCTCCGGCAATACTGACGACGCTGCCCTCCCTGGCGCCGGGAACCGCCTCGAGATCGGAGAACCTTCCCTGCTCCGCGATGGCGGCCCGGATAGCGGCGCACGCCGTATCGGGGATGAACCGCCCGACGGGCTGCCCGACCAGCTCTGCCTCGGCGACGCCGAAGATCCCGGCAGCCGACGCGTTCGCCGTGACGATCCTGCCCCCCGCATCGACGAGGACCAGGCCTTCGGGCATCGTCCTGATGATATCGTCGGCCGCCGTCTGGGGACTCAGGGTGAACAGCCCGTGTCTCAGGATAGCATAGGCGATGAGCAGAGAGAAGATGACGATCCCGATGAAGGTGATATCGACGGTGTAGATCCCGAGGGGTGGGAGGACCAGTCCGGAGAGAACGCTGAAACCGGCGGCGGTTATGATACCGATGCAAAAAAGCAGGTTCTGGCGCCGTTTCCTCCCCGGAGGCGCTCTCTGCCAGGAGGATATGCCGGCGTATGCCGCCCAGCCCATTGCCAGGATGATATAGACCTTCTCCATCAGGTAGACGGGACTGGTGAATGCCGGCAGGTAGACATACCCCGTTCCGGGCTGGAACAGTACTGTTACTATCTGATCGGTGAAGAGCCCTGCCAGAGCAAAGAGCAGGGCAGGCAGGTACAGGGCGACAAGGAGGGCACCGCGCTTCTTCTCCTGCGCGAGGGGGTGAGCGGTGAACGCGAGCGTGAAATGGACGGTAAGCGCAACGACAAAGATCCAGAAGGCGCCGGCCTTCAGCCAGAACATGAAGCAGCCTTCATCGCCGGCAAAATGCCAGACGAGGTATTCGTCCAGGGCCCAGTAGGTTGCGGTGAGCGTCAACGCGAGGAAGAGGCGGTTGACGGTTGACGAGGGGCTCCGTGCAAAGACATAGATCCCGAGGCCGCAGGTGATCAGCGCCGAGATGATACAGAACCCGGTCAGGACCGGAGAGAGCATATTGAGGAGATCAGACACGGCTGCTCACGTCCCCAAACCGCAGGTCTTCTCTTCGGACCGTTCTGCCCCGTTCCCGGCTATCGTGAGAGCTCATCAGAGAACTGTCAGGACACATTTGTTCTGCTCCACGAAAACGCTTTGCTTTTCGATTTACGCTGCGAATATCCCAAAACAGGATACAAAGCACACCGGTCCGGCCGGGGGAAGAATCGGTCGCCTCACGGGCTGAACCGGGGATGCTCCCGCTTCAGGAGGAGCCACACCCCCGGCACGCCGGACCGGACCCCTCCCCCTCGACCGGCCTCCACGCCCGGGAAGGGACGAGAATCTCAAACCGGGCCCCCCGGCCCGCCGTCCCCGTCTCACGGATACCGATATCGGTGACGGAGAGGACGTCGCGTGCGAAGGCCAGTCCGAACCCGGTGTTTTTGCCGTACCCGTAGCGGAAGATCCTCTCCTTATCGTCGTTCGGGATCCCCTCACCGTCGTCTTCGAATGCCACGACGAGCGTTCCATCGGGCTCTTCCCCGGTCGTGATCTGGATCCGGATGATCCTCCCTCCCCCGTGCCGAAGGGCGTTCTCGAGCAGGTTATACGCGACTTTCGGCGCGAGCGGGTCGGCGTAGATCTCCACCGGGGCAACGCGGATGGAGATCTCAATATCCGAACGGGAAATGCAGCCGACAGCCCCGGCGATCATCGGCTCAATCGGCTGCCAGACCGGCCGATACGCCCCGATCATCTGGTACTCGCGGGAGAACTCGAGGTGCTTCTTGATGCTCTCCACGATCTCGACCGAATGGGAGAGGTACATGCCGGCGTCGGGATGCGTCCGGTCCTCTTTGAGGAGGCTCAGGTACCATGCAAGGCCCGTGACGTCGTTGCCGATGTCATGGCAGGTCACCTGAGATAAGAGGGACAATTTCTGGTTCGCCGTCCGGAGGGCCGTCTCCGCAGTTTTCCGGCCGGTGATGTCTCTCACGATCAGGATAACTCCCGCGGGCTCCCCGTCCGGGTTCCTGACGAGCGTTCCGGAGATGCTGACGACGCTGCCCTGCCTGCCGTCGGGCGCTGCCTCGAGGTCCGATACCCTTCCCTCTTTTAGGAGAGCAGTCCGGATCGCGGAACATGCCGTCTCCGGGACGAACCTCATCACCGGCTGTCCGGGAAGTTCTGACTCGGCCACACCGAAGATCTCCGCAGCCGAAGCGTTCGCCGTGACGATCCTGCCGCCCGTGTCGGCAAGGATGAGGCCGTCGGGCATCGTCCTGAGGATATCGGGGACCGCTGTCTGGGGGCTCAGGGTAAACATACCGTGCCTGTGTACGGCGTAGGCGATGAGGAGGGAGAAGACGACCACCCCGATGAAGACGAGGTTGACGGTGTAGAACCCGAACGCAGGAAGAATCAGCCCGGAGAGGGTGCCGAACCCGACGACGGCCGCAATGCCGAGGGTGATGAGCTGGTTCTGGCGCCGGACCCTCGTCGTGAGCGCTCTCCGCCAGGAGGAGATGCCGACGTAAATCCCCCCAAGCATCACCAGAATGATATACAGTCTCGTGGCCGGGTAGACAGGGCTCCCCGCCGCCGGCAGGTAGACATACCCCGCTCCGGGCAGGAGTTCCACCGTATAGATCAGGTCGGTGAAGAGGCCGATGAGGGCGATCAGAGCGGCAGGCAGGTACAGGGTAGCGAGGAGAGCACCGCGCCTCTTCTCCCCTGCAAAGGGGTGGCCGGTGAAGGCGAGCGTGAAGTGGACGGTGAACGCGACGACAAGGGGCCAGAACGAGCTGGCCTTGAGCCAGAAGAGGTAACTGTCATAACCGGCGGAGTGCCAGATGAGATACTCGCCGAGAGCCCAGTAGGTTGCGGTGAGCGTTAATGCAAGGAAGAGGCGGTTGACGGCCGATGAGGGGCTCTGCGCAAAGACATAGATCCCAAGGCCGTAGGTAATGAACGCCGAGACGGCACAGAAGCCGACCAGAACCGGAAAGAGAACCGTGATGATATCCGGCATGGCCGCCTACACCCCCGGCGCCGTCTGCCTCTTCATCAGGCCATCCCGCCCTGCCCCCGGTCAATCGCGAGAACGTATTGCAGGTCCGTAGTGGAGGAAGTTGAGGGGTCCGCAGTTAAAGCGCTTTCCTTTCTGTCGCGAGCTCCAGAATTGCCCTGACTTAAATCTGGGCGAGTTTTGCCGCATTTTTGAGAGAAAAAGTTATACTGGGCCAGATCCGGGGTGAAACCTTCCAGCGACCTCTCGCAGACACTTAATACCAGGCTGAGAGTATAACTCCAGCAGGAGACAGGATGAGCGGCAGAAACTACGTCCACGGCTACACGGAACGGGAAGCGGAACGGCTGCGCGACCAGGCGGAGACCCTGACGGAGCTCCTCCACGGCGACACCCGGTACCCGGCAGGTTCACGGGTGCTCGAGGCCGGGTGCGGCACCGGCGCCCAGACGGTCATCCTGGCGAAAAACAGCCCGGAAGCCCGGATGACGTCGGTGGATATCTCGGAGGTATCGCTTGAGACGGCGAGAGAACGCGTTCTGGCCGAAGGCATTACGAACGTCACCTTTGCGGCCGGGGACATCTTCGCCCTCCCCTACGAACCGGGGAGCTTCGACCACATCTTCCTCTGCTTCGTCCTCGAACACCTGGCGGAGCCGCGCCGTGCGCTCGAGCGCCTCCGCCTCCTCCTCCGGGAAGGCGGGACGATCACCGTGATCGAGGGCGACCACGGCTCGGCATACTTCCACCCCGACAGCCCCCACGCCCGCCGGGCGATCGGGTGCCTGGTCGACCTCCAGCGGGAGGCGGGCGGCAACGCCCTGATCGGGCGGGAACTCTATCCCCTCGTCACCGGCGCCGGCTACCGCGATGTCAGCGTCTCGCCGCGGATGGTCTACGCGGACGGCTCCCGGCCGGACCTCGTCCACGGGTTCACGCGGCTGACCTTCACCGCCATGGTCGAGGGCGTCGGGGAGGATGCGGTGGGCCGGGGGATGATGAGCCGGGAGGAGTGGGAGCGGGGGGTAGCCGACCTCTACCGGACCGCGGGGCCGGACGGGGTCTTCTGCTACACCTTCTTCAAGGCGACCGGGAGGAAGTAGCCGGCGCCATGAGGTAGCCCCCAAACGCCGCGAGCCAGAAGAGCGCGGGGTAGACGATCATCCGCTCCGACCCCCCGTGGCCGATGGGGCCGTAGAGTTCCATGATGCCGAAGTCGCTTGCGGCATGCGTGACGAGGAAGATGAGGCCCACGACGCCTGCGATGACCGCGATCGCCTTCAGCGGCCCCCGCACGAGCGTGGAGCCGGCGATCGCCTCGAAGTTGAAGAAGACGAAGGCCGCGAGCGCGAAGAGGCCGTGGATGCCGGGGATATCGAGCGTGAAGACCGCGGCGCCGATCGCCCCGATACCCGCGAGGAGAAAGACGGGAAGTATCCAGCCTCTCCCATAGGAGCGGTAGAGGAAGTAGCCGCCGGCGATGTTCAGAAGGCCTGCAGCGAAGAGGGAGGCGTTGAAGAGCCACGCCGTCTCGCCGATAACGCCGAGATCACTGATCGCGTTCGTATTGATGCTGTAGCCGGGCGCGATGGCCGCGCCGGCCACGAGGGCGGTTATGAACTGGACCGGGAGCAGGAAGAGCAGTATCCCTGCAACCGTCCGGTCGCTGTCTGCCGGATCCGTTCCATGCATGCTGAGAAGATGGAATCTCTTCCTTCATATCTCCAGCAGATGCCGCTGTCGCGTTACGGCACCTACTTCATCGCCATCGTCCGGAGGATCGCCATGATCCCCGGTCTGGCCCCCTTCCGGGGCGGGAACCCGAACCCGCCCATCTCCATATCCCCGGAGCCGTACATCTCCTCGTTCAACCGGTCGGTGATCTCGCCGAATATCCGCTTATAGGCGATGCAGTGGGGGTCGACGCCCCGGACCTCGCCGTCTGTCGGGGCGATCGCGTTGTAGGGGCACCCGCCCCGGCAGTACCTGACGTGGGCGCACCCGGCGCACTCGCGGTCGACGTACTCCTTGAACGCGTGCATCAGTTTCCAGGCCTCCGACCGGGCGAGGTCCTCCTCTGTCGGGTGGTCGCGGACGTTCCCCATCACGTACTCCGGCATCCCGACGAAGCGGTAGCAGGGGTAGATGCTCCCGTCCGGCCCGACGGCGAGGGTGGTTCCCATGCAGTCCACGAACGTGCAGACGGTGCCGTGCCGGGTGAAGATGCACTTGCAGAGGTCGTTGATGTTCATGATCTCGATCCGGCCCAGGTTCTCCAGGTATGTATCGAGGAGGTAGACCAGCAGTTCCCCGTACTCCTCCGGTTCGAGCGCCCACTCTTTCGGGTCCTCGCTCCGGAGGGACGGGAGCGCCGGGTGGAGTTTGAGGGGGAACCCCCGCTCGAGGAAGAAGTTGACGATCGCCTCCTTCTCCCTGACCGACCGGTTGGTGAACGTGCAGATGAACCGGACCTCAAGCCCGTTCGCCCGCGCTGTCTCGTAGCCCCGCATGGTCTTTGCAAAGTAGCCCTTTCCCCTCTGCGCGTCGGTGATCTCCTCGGGGCCGTCGATGCTCGAGCCGATGGGGATATGGTATTCTGCAAGCACCTGTGCCAGTTCCGGGGTGAGCAGCCAGAGGTTGCTCTGCAGGGCAAACGTCGGCGCAAGGTGGGCGAGTTCCCCGGAGAGGAGGGGGAGCGCCTGCCGGTAGAACTCCGCGCCGGCGAGGAGCGGTTCTCCCCCGTGGAAGGTGATGGTGACCTGGTCGGACCGGTAGTCCTTGAGCCACGCCGCTATCTCGCGGACGGTATCGATGCTCATCTTCGGAGACCCTTCATCAGAACTCCAGCAGTAGTGGCATTTCGATGGACAACCGAGCGTGGGGATGATCATGACGTGAAAGGGGCTCTTCATCGTACCGAGATTCTCCTTAAAGATGTTAAAACCTATTCATGTGCCCGCCCAATACGCGGTTCCCCGAACGAGCAGGCCGGTACGGTGTAACGGATGCATGGGACCGGGCAGGTCCCCGGCCGCGGGAGAAAAGAGGTTCATGGGTGGTGACCGTGTGACGCCGGGAGATCCGGCGTCATGAACGGCTGTTCTGGTACTGTTCCCGGGCTTAGTGGGCGATCGAGCTTCCCACGTCGACGCCGACCAGCCCGACGATGGCGCCGGTCGAGTCCTTCACGGGAGCATACCCGGAGATGATGGTGGCGGTCGTGTTCTCCCACTCCTCGGTGGCGAGTTCGCTCTCCGCGGAGGGTCCGGCAAACCCGGCGAGCAGCGCGGAGTCATCGTCCGTAGGCTGGTAGATGCTGCCTATCGCGGGTGCATCGCCGGGCCCGTAGTCCGCGTCCACGACATACTCGACGGTGCCATTGACGTTGCGCATCGTGTAGACGTAGAGGACCCCGGGGGTTGCGTCCCGGAAGGCCGCGAGCCGGTCGCGGATAGCGACGAACGCCGGCGTGGTCTCATCACCCGGCTTGAGCGCGGCGAGAGCGTCGCCGTCGATCCGGGCTGCGGCGTCCGCTGCAAGGGTCTTCAGCATATCCGCGGTGATCACGCTCCCGATGTCGACGCCCACCATTCCGACGACGGTCCCGTTCGCGTCCTTGATGGGAGCATACCCGGAGGTGGCCATGTAGACGGCCTCGCCCCACTCTCCGATATAATAGGGCTCTGCCGACGGCCCCTCGAACCCGGCGAGGAACGCGGCATCATACTCCGTAGGCTGGTAGGTGTACCCTATCTCGACCCCGTCACCGGTCCCGTAGTCCGCGTCCACGATGTACTCGGTGGCATTTCCTACTTTGCGCATCGTGTAGACGTAGAGGACCCCGGGGTTTGCGTCCCGGAAGGCGGCAAGCCGGTCGCGGATGGCGGTATACGCCGGCGTGGCCTCGTCTCCGGGCTTGAGCGCGGCAAGAGCGTCACCGTCGATGGTGCCTGCAACCTCCACGGCGATCGCCTTCAGCTCGTCCTCCGTGGGCGCCTTCGGCAACGGTTTCTCACCCGCGATCTCCTCTGCACTCCCGATGTCGACACCGACGAGCCCGACGACGGCACCGCTGGAGTCTTTGATGGGAGCATACCCGGAGATGATGGTGGCAACGACACCGCCCCACTCTTCGGTGTAATACTCGGGCTCAGCCGAGGGCTCCTCGAACCCGGCGAGGAACACGGCGTCTTCGTCCGTGGGATAGTAGACCTCGCCTATTGCAGGTGCGTAATCGTCGCTGCCGTAATCCGCATCCACGACGTACTCGGTGGCGTTCCCGACTTTGCGCATCGTGTAGACGTAGAGGACCCCGGGGTTCTCGTCCCGGAAGGCCGCGAGCCGGTCACGGATGGCGATGAACTCCGGCGTGGTCTCATCGCCGGGCTTGAGCGCGGCGAAGGCATCGCCGTCGATCCGGGCCGCAGCCTCCACCGCAAGAGCCTTCAGCTCGTCCTGTGTGGTCTCTTTCGGGGCGGGACTCTCCCCTCCGGGGAAGAATACAATCAAAATCCCTGCTATGACAATGATCAGGGCAATCAGACCGACCACTAACTTGATCGGAGCGTTTTGCTGCGTCAAAATACACAACTCCAATTCAGACTGGGTACGGTACCAATTAAAATGTTTCTAAACATTCGCTGCCTCCCCGGAGTTCGTTCTGGAATTTCGCCGTTCAACGTTACATCTGCTGCAAAAAACAGAACCTGCTGCCACCGATTCGGCACCGCGCAACAGTTGCCGGCGTAACGACAATCCCGGAACTCTTTTCCGCTCCGCTTCCGTATGGATGTAGGAGGAAGAAGAATGGACTTTTCCGACTGCGTAAAATTCGCAAACGAGAATCCCGTAACCTTCATTGCGACGACCGAGGGCGACCAGCCCCGGGTCCGGGCGTTTGCCATGTGGTTTGCCGACGAGACCGGGTTCTACTACCACACCGGAACGCCGAAGGCCATCTGGGAGCAGCTCACAAAGAACCCGAAGGTCGAGCTCTGCTTCTACGCGCCCGGCGATGTGGGGGCGATGATGCGCATCATGGGGGAGATCGAGTTCGTCGAGGATCCGGCCTTGAAGGAGCGGCTCGTCGCGGAACGGCCGTGGCTCCTCCAGATCGGTCTCTCCGGCCCCGCCGACCCGAAGCTCGCCATCTTCCGCGTGGCGCACGGCGAGGCGTACTTCTGGACGATGGAGTACAACATGCGGGAGGCCGAGGCACCCCGCGTCAGATTCTAGGTGGGTACGGGTCACCCCCCACTCTTTTTTAGTAGTACCGCCGCAAAAACCTGCGGACCTTCTCCGACTCGATCCATCCCCGGTCAAGCCGGTCGACGAGAGCGTCGATGACGGCCGCCTGCCGGACGATCTCCCTCGAATGCTCTGATTCGTCCATCTCGGCGAGCCCCGTGATCACCTGCAGGGGCTGGCGGACCTGGTCGCCGAGAGTGGCGAACTGCTCGATGTTCTGCTCAATCCGGTAAAACACCTTCCGCCGGAGCTCTTCTGTCTTTCTCCGCTCCGAGATATCGCGGGAGATCGAGAGGACGGTCGTCTTCCCCTGCAGAGGGAAGTGGAGCGAGTTGATCTCGACCGGTACCCGGCACCCATCCTTCGTGACGTGCTCGCTCTCGTAGAGGATCCGATCGTTCAGCCGGAACTGCTTCAAGATGGCAAGGACCTCGCCGAGCCTCTCCGGGGGAACGATATCGAGCGGCGAACGGGCCAGCAGTTCGTCGCGGGAGTAGCCGAGCCGCCTGCAGGCGACCTCGTTTGCCTCGACGAACCGGGTCGGCACCGACTCAGGGGAGAGTTCGAAGACAAGGATGGCATCGTTCCCCTTCTCAAAGAGCGTCCGGTACCGCTCCTCGCTCTCGCCGAGGCGCCGCTCCGTGAGTTTCCAGCGCGTGATCTTGCGGTAGATCTCAAGCCTGTTGTTGCGCACCGGGTAGATCTGCATCGGCCGGCTCGTGTACTCGACCCAGCACTCCTCGCCGTCAGGCTTGCGGAGGTGCAGTTCACGGCTGCCGGCGGCCGCATCCGCATCCTCGACCAGCGGGTCGATGAACCGGTGCGCAAACGCCCCGACGGGCATCCCGGCGACGTCGGCCTCGTTCAGGTCAAAGAGCCGCCGCATGCTCGCGTTCACCCACCGGACCCGGTTCTCCTCGTCGATGAGAACGATCCCGTCCTCGAACTCGTTGAGCACCTGGTAGATGGTGAAGAGGAGGAAGATCAGCATGCGGGAGTGTGGGCCGGTGCCCGTTCCGGGGCAGGCCGCCCCGCTCCGTCCGGGACGGGGCTCCAGGGGAATGTCGGTAGCCGGATCGTCGCTCAGCATAGGTGGAAGTACTCATCCATGTTTTAATATTAGTAATTTACCATTTTTGTGCAATCTCCCCCGGCCCCTGTACGGCTGCAGGCCCCCTTATCGCCCGCCGCTTACCAGTCTTTCTTCATCGCTTCCGCCCGGAGCTCCTTCGGCATCAGCTCGATCGCGTACCGGAGCGCCGTCCGGGGCATCTCCCGCTTGTTTGCCATGACGTAGGCAAAGACCTCGTCCGTGTGCTTCCGGCTCGCCTCCTTGAGAAGCCATCCGTAGCCCTTCTGCACCATGTCGTCCGTGTCGGTCAGGAGCAGCCCGGCGATCTTGAAGACCTCATTGATGAACTCCCCGTGCTTCGCCGGCACGACCAGCGAGACCGCCGCCGCCCGCCGCATCCAGCGGTTCTCCGACTGCGTCCAGCGCCTCAGCTCGTCGATCGCTTCCGGGTAACGGACGATGTAGTCCCCGACGGCGTGGTTGCAGAGGCCGTCGCAGGTGGCCCAGTTCGTGATATAGGTCTCGATCCAGTGCCGGAAGACGGTGATGTCACCGGGCTCGTAGCGGTCGGCGAGCCGCGGAGCCCACTCGGAGACGACGAAGGCCTCCTCCATCATCCCCGACCGGTAGAGTTCCTCGCAGAGGGCGAAGATCTCCTGCTTCTCGCGGGATTTGACGTCGTTCCAGTATTTCTTTGCGATCGCAACCGCGGTTGCCGTCCTCATCCCGTAGCACCGAACCTCCTCCTTGAAGAACCGCTGGCTTTTTGCGCAGATCCCGGGGTCCGCGTGCGCCGCGAACTCCTCCCGGATCGCTTCGACGACCGGATCCATGCTCATGGATACGGGGGGCCGGATGATAAGCGCTCCTCTCTCCGGCGGCCCGGGACCCTTCGCCCTCCAAGATATCGCTCGATATGTGTCTTTCTGATCCCCATGCCAAGCAGCCGCCGGAAGGCCTCCTCCCGGCCAATGCTCGCGAGTTCTCGCTTCGCCCGCCGCAGCGCCCTGACCTCGTCGGGATACGGGAGCGGCCCCGTCCCCTCCGTCAGGCGCCGGATCTCCGCGGCATCGCACCCGGTCGCGGCGACCTCCTCCTCCGGGCGCATGGTGATCCGGCACGCCCCGGCAATATACTCGATCCGCCGCCACCCCTCCTCCCAGTCGATCACCGCGTACGAGGCCGGGGAGCAGTCGATAGCAGCGTACGCCTTCCCGGCGATCTCTCCCGCCATCATACCGTAGTGGCCGGTGAGGATGCACGCCGCCGGGAGGTCGAAGAGCCAGACCCGGTTCGCGAGAGGTGCATGGGCCACGACGACATCGACAGCCCTCCAGGCAGATTCTGCCATCCTCTTCTCCTTCCCGGTGGGGACGCCGAGGAAGCGGATACCCTGGACGGTCTTCGCCCTTCCAGATATCTCGTGGATGTGGGGGTCCGCCGCATCCCGGACCCGGCCGTAGGTCCCCATCGTGTCGTCGTTGTTCCCCTCGACGATGACGCAGTGCCTCCCCGCCCCTGCGATCTCCCACAGAAGGCCGAGGAAGAGCTCCGTCTCGTCGAGCCCGGACCGGGAGCACCGGTCGTAGGCGGCGTCGCCGGCAAAGACGACGATATCCGGATCGGCCTCTCCGACCCGGCGGAGGAACGAGGCCGCATCGACCTTCCGGCCGGCGGGCGAGCCCCGCTCCCTCGTCCCCCAGGCGAGATCGCTGAACGCGAGGATCCTTGCCATGGGCCGGGGTTAAGTGCCCGGGGGTGATAGGTCTCGCGGTCGTCCAAAGGTTGATACCAACGGCGGCCAAGAAGGGGGCGCAATGCCGCGCACGACGAGCCCATCCCCGAACGCCACGACGGGTCCCGCCCTGATCTCATGGAACATCACCCTCCGCTGCCCGCTGAAGTGCGCCCACTGCTACGCGGATGCAGGCGACCGCGAAGCTGAAGGGGCACTCTCGACAACAGAGGCGTTCTCGGTCATCGACCAGATCGCCGCGGTCGGAAGGCCCGTCGTCGTCCTCTCCGGAGGAGAACCCCTCCTCAGGGAGGACATCTTTGAGATCGCCCGATACGGGACAAAACGGGGGCTCGTGATGGCGATGGGCACGAGCGGGTATCTCCTTGACGGGGAGACAGCGGGACGGCTCGCTGCGGCGGGCGTCCGGTCGGTGGCAATCAGCCTCGACTCGGCGGACCCGGATACCCACAACGCGTTCCGCGGGGTTGCCGGCGTATGGGAGCGGGCGGTCGCGGCAATCGGGCACTGCCGCGAAGCGGGGCTCGCCGTCCGGATCAACATGACGGTCATGCGCCCCGTCCTCGCCGACGTGGAAGGGGTGCTCGCTCTCGGCGAATCCCTCGGCGTGCGCGACTACCAGATCTTCTTCCCCGTGGAGACCGGGAGGGGACACGAACCCGGGCAGGGCAGCCCCCGCGAGTACGAGGACCTGATCCGGGATATCCTCCTCCGCTACCGGGAGAGCGATCTTGGGATCCGCCCGACGTGCGCACCCCAGTTCCGCCGCATCGCCGAAGAGGCCGGGATCGAGAACCCCGGCTGGAGCCGGGGCTGCATGGCCGGCATCAGTTACTGCCGGATCTACGCGACCGGGGAGGTGACCCCCTGCCCCTACCTCCCGGTGAGCGCGGGCAACCTCCGCACCACGATGTTTGCCGAGATCTGGAATCATTCGGAACTCTTCGACGCCCTCCGCGACCCCCAAAGGCTCACCGGGAAGTGCGGCCGGTGCGGCTACAAGGCGGTCTGCGGGGGGTGCCGGGCGCGGGCCTACCGCGGGGCCGATGCCGTTCCTGCCCGGTGGTGCGACGGCCTCATGCGGCCCGACAACCCCGCCGGGGAGGTCTCACGCGAGGACCCCTGGTGCCCCTACGAGCCCGGGGGCATCGACCGGACCGACCTCGCGATCCTCGATGCCCTCCAGGACGACCTCCCCCTGGTGCCCCGGCCGTGGGCCGCTATCGCGGCGAGAGTCGGGATCGCGGAGGACGACCTCCTCGCGAGGATACGGCGTCTTCAGGCCTCGGGCATCCTCCGCAGCGTCTCGCCGGTCTTTGAGTCGCGGAGGTTCGGGCTTGCCGCCGCGTCCCTGATCGCCCTCCGCGTCCCGGAGAGCCGGGTGCGGGAGGTGGCGGATATCGTCAGCGGCTACCCGGAGGTCTCGCACAACTTCCGGCGGGACCATCCCTACACCCTCTGGTTCACCCTTGCCGCCCCGGCAGAGGAGCGGCTCCGCGAGGTGCTTGCGGAGATCCTCTGCAGGGCCGGCATCACCGAAGAGGACGCGCTCGACCTGCCCACCGTCCGGGCATACAAGATCGATGTCCGCTTTCCCCTCTCCGGGGAGGAGGTCTCGCGTGGACCCGATTGACGTCCGCCTCCTTGCGGAACTGGAGAAGGGGGTCCCGGCAGTCAGCGAACCGTTTGCCGGGATCGGAGAACGGCTCGGCATACCGGGGGCGGAGGTGCTCCGCCGGGCGCAACGCCTCCGCGACGAGGGGGTTATCCGGAAGATCCGGGCCCGGATAAACCAGCGGCTCGTCGGGATCACGGCAAACGCCCTCGTCGCGTGGCGGCCGCCGGGGGAGTGGGACGAGGAGGCGCTCTCCCTCCTCGCCTCCTCGCCCGGGGTCTCCCACTGCTACCTGCGCCGGCCGGTGCCGGGGAGGTGGGAGTACACCCTCTACACCGTCCACCACGGCAGGAGCCGGGAGGAGGTGCACTCTGCGGTCGAGGAGATTGCACGGGCGGTCGGGTGCCGGGAGTATGTCGTGCTCTTCAGCACCGAGGAGTACAAGAGGGTGCCGAACGTGCGTATCGGCGAGAACGGAGGAGATCTGCGATGAACAGGATTACACAATGCATGCACGGGCGGGGAACGGTCAGCGGCGTCGTCCGTCACCAGAACAGGCCGCTTACAGAAGTGCCGGGGAAGTATCTCGCGTTCGTGCGGGAGTACCGGCCGGTCGTCTTCTGGAACCTCACCGACCGGTGCAACCTGGCCTGTGCCCACTGTTACGGCAGGTCCGGACCGGACTCGGGAACGGAGAACGAACTCTCGACCGACGAGGCCCTCGCGCTCATCGATGACTTCGCCGCGATGGGCGTGCCGCTCATCCTTCTCTCCGGCGGCGAACCCCTCCTCCGCGAGGACCTGCCGGAACTCGCGCGTGCGGCGGGCGAGCGCGGGATCCGGACCGCGCTCAGCACGAACGGCACCCTGATCACCCCCGGCGCCGCCCGGATGATCCGGGACGCGGGGATCGGCTACGTCGGGATATCGCTCGACGGTGCGTCCCCGGAGACCCACGACGCCTTCCGGGGGACGAGAGGTGCGTTCGAGCGGGCGATGGAAGGGTTTGCCCGGTGCCGGGAGGCCGGCATCCGGACTGGCCTCCGGGTCACCCTGACAAAGGAGAATTATGGGGAGCTCGCGGCCCTCATCGACCTCGCGGCGGCCGAAGGCGCCTCCCGGTTCTGCCTCTACTGGCTCGTCCCGAGCGGGCGGGGGAACGAGATCTACGACCGGCTCCAGGTAGGCCCGGAGGAGGTAGACGGGGCGCTCACCCTGCTCTACCGGAAGGCCAGGGAGACCGATCCCGGCGCCATGGAGTTCCTGACCGTCGACGCCCCGCAGGACTGCGTCCACCTCCTCCGGGCCATGGAGCGGGACGGGTCTCCCGACGTTTGCGAGGCCGAGGCACTCGTCCGGTCCCTGAACGGCGGATGCAGCGCGGGTACGCGGGTGGCGAACGTCGACCCGAGGGGAGACGTCTACCCCTGCCAGTTCGCCCGGTCGCCGGGGTTCCTCGTCGGCAACGTCCGGGAACGGCCGTTCTCCCGGATCTGGCAGGACGCCCAGAATCCCGTCCTCTCCCGGTTCAGGGCAACACCGCGGGACCTCTCGGGGAAGTGCGGGCGGTGCGGCTACCGGGACCTCTGCGGCGGTGGCTGCCGTGTGCGGGCGTATGCCGCCGGCGGGGACCACGCCGCTCCCGACCCGTTCTGTTTCGTCGAGAGATAAGAGGAGGGGGTGGCGGTTCCGTCGCGACTGCACCCCGAGCGCGTCCGCGACACACAGGCAAACCGGCGACGCATGTTTCACAACGCTTATCCTCCCGGATCCTGAACATGAAGAGGAATGCGATGATGAAGAGAACTGTATTCGCTGCTCTTGCTATCTCCGTGCTCGTCCTCGCGGCGGGATGCACGGGTTCGGCACCGGAGACCGCGGCGCCGGCCAATATCACCGGCGCCCCGGTCCAGACGGTGCACGTCGGGGATATCAATATCGCCTACAGGACGGTCGGCGCCGGCGAGCCGATCGTCATGATCATGGGCTTTGCCGGCACCATGGACCTCTGGAGCACCGGGCTCGTCGAGAGACTGGCTAAAGACCACAGCGTGATCGTCTTTGACAACCGGGGAATGGGATTGACGGCGGCCTCGGACGCTCCATTCTCCCTCGAACTCTTCGCCGACGATACGGCCGGGCTGATGAGCGCGCTCAACATCTCCAGCGCCCACGTGATTGGGTGGTCGATGGGCGCCGATATCGCCCAGGAACTCGCGCTCCGGCACCCGGAGAGGGTCGAGTCCCTGATCCTGGTGGCCGGGGACTGCGGCGGCGACGAGGCCGTCCCGCCCACGGACGAGGTGCTCGCCCGGCTCACGGACACCACGGGCACCCCGCAGGAGCAGGGAGCAAGGCTCCTTGCCCTCCTCTTCCCCCCGGACTGGTTTGCCGATCACCAGGACCTCTCCTCCTACTTCCCGGAGGTGACGGAGTCTTCGAGCCCGGAGAGCATCGGACGGCAGGCCGCGGCGATGGCGACCTGGAACGGCACCTACGACCGCCTCCCGGAGATCACGCAGAAGACGCTCGTGGTCACCGGGACGGAGGACGTCATTGCTCCCTCAAAGAATGCATTCATCCTCGGCGAGAGGATCCCGGGCGCGTGGGTCGTCCAGTTCAAAGAGGCCGGGCACGGCCTGATGTACCAGGACCTCGACGGACTCGCGGAGACGGTGCTCTTCTTCATCGGGGCCTGATATTTCTCCTTTTTCCTCGCGGCACCGCTCACTCCCCGTCCGTGAACTCCGCCGCCCAGTCGAACCCCGCGTTCTCCTCGTACCACTGCGGCCAGTGGGAGGACCATGCCGGCACCCTCACGTCGCGGACCCGCTCGGTGCACGGGAGATATGGCTTGATGTCGAGGACCGGCGTCCCGTCGTCGGCGTCGATGTAGGCGACCCAGATCACGCCCGCGGCGGCGTCGACATCTATCACCGGGGCCGCCGAGAGCGCGATCGGGTTCGGCCGGACCGGCGAGCGGGTCGCAAAGATCCCGATCGTCTCCGGGCCTCTCGTGTAGGGCTTTCTGCAGGTGGTCTCGCTCCGGCGCTCTGCCGTATCGGCTCTGTCGCCCCACCAGAGGACCTGGATATAGCTGAACCCCGAAAGCCCCTGGAGGGCGGGCCGGAACGGTTCGTCGATCTCGATCAAAAATGACCCCTCGTCGGCGTGCACGGTGCCGATTGGTCTGACGCTGAACGTGCGTGTGTCCATCACGGTCAATGGTGGGTCGGGCAGGAGAAAAAGGGTCCGGGTCTCCCCCGGGGGAGAGTTCGTGGGTTCAGGGGAGCAATCCGTCAACGTACTCGAGGAACCGCTCCACGGTCGCCGTCAGGTACGGCCCTTCCTCGTATGCCGTCGCAAGGGTCAGGCGGCCGCGGAAGGT